>JAUYSM010000001.1 GCA_030696315.1 Pseudohongiella sp.
ACCACCTGATCCATTTGCATACCAATCAGGCTATCGATGATCTGCAAATTGTTTTTCACCCGGTGATGAATCTCCGACAGCAGTGTTTCCTTGGTGAGCAGGGCAGATTTGAGTGATTTTTCCTGCTGCTTACGTTCGGTAATATCTACCACTGACGCCAGAATCATTACGCCGGTGGCGGCACGCAGTGGGTTCAAACCGATTTCGACGGGGAACTCGTTACCCTGCTTGTTCAGCGCATACAGGTCTCTGCCTTGCCCCATCACCCGGGATACAGGTTGGCCTATGTAAGCATGACGCACGTCGGGGTGATGAGCTCTGAAACGCTCAGGTACCAGCATGTCGATGTTTGCGCCAATCAGCTCGTCACGGCTGTAGCCAAACATGGTTTCAATCATGGAATTAACCAGCGTGATCTTGCCATCTTTGTCGGTCATGATCATGCCATTGGGTGCGGCTTCAACGGCAAGGTTGACCATTTCTTGCGACCGTTTTCGCTCCGTGATATCCACAATGGTCGCAAAGATAAACGCGCGCTCGCCAATGGTGATCGGGTTCAGGCCAATCTCTACCGGAATTTCACTGCCACTTTTGTGTAAACCATACAGGTCGCGGCCATGGCCCATGGCGCGTGCCTGGGGGTTCACAAAATAACTGGCACGCATGTGCGGATGTGCGCCTGCAAAACGACCGGGCACCAGATGCTCAATGGGTTTGCCCAGCAATTCATTACGCTGGTAACCAAACAAGGTTTCGACGCTGGAATTGGCCAACACAATGTTGCCACCGTCATCAACGATGACCATGCCATTGGGCGCCGCTTCGATCGCAAAGTGCATCAGTTTGTCATTGTCCAACAATACTGACTGATCTTCTGATATCAAGTGACTCTAACCTCCTGACGGATCGGTTTGTGTGCCTGACGCTATGAGAAAGTTGTGCTGCCGCAGCTGGTTTATCAGTGCTGTGGCCGACATGGGTTTGCTGAACAGATAGCCCTGCAATTCATCACAACCGGCGGCCCGAACGAAGTCGGCTTGCGCTTGTGTTTCGATGCCTTCGGCGATGACTTTCATGCCCAGTTCATGCCCAAGAACAATAATCGCGGTGGCGATGGCGCAATCGTTTCGCTCCTCTGGAATGTCTCTAACAAACGACTGGTCAATTTTGAGTCGATGAATAGGCAACAGCTTTAAAGAGCTCATGCACGAATAACCGGTACCAAAGTCATCAATTGAGATGGTGACACCCAGAGATTCAATCCTGCGCAGTGCAGAGACGCTGGCTTCTGAATTCTGCAAGGACGACTCTGTCACTTCCAGTTCAAGAAATTCACCGGGCATTGCATTGGTTTTGAGTGCATCGGCAACAATTTTTACAAACTGTGGATCCCTCAGTTGCATCACCGACACGTTCACAGCAATGCGCAGGCCGGTGATGCCCTCATTGACCCAGCGTCGGTATTGTCTGCACGCTTCGCCAATTACCCATTTACCGATGTCGACAATCAATCCGCTGTTCTCAGCAATCGGAACAATCTCGGCAGCAGACAGCAATCCAAACTCCGGATGCTGCCAGCGGATCAGTGCCTCGACACCTATGATGGACCGTTCATCTGCACTGAACTGAGTCTGGTAATGCAGCATAAACTCGTCTTTTTGCAGCGCCTGGCGCAGTTCCTGCTCGCGGTTCAGGTAGTGCGCCACTTGCCGGGTCATTTGTGGCTGATAAAACGCGAAGCAGCACCGCCCCAGATTTTTAGCGGAATACATGGCGGTATCTGCCATCTTCACCAGATCGTCTCTGTCACGGGTATCCGTGGGATAAATGCTGATACCAACACTGCAAGCCGGCATAAACTCATTGTTTCCGAGCAACATGGGTTGGTGCACCACATCAATGATTTTTCGAGCCAGCACCTCAAGATCGTTGACCGCTGTAAACGTGTCTACCATCACAATAAATTCGTCGCCGCCAATCCTGCACAAGGTATCTGAGTGTCGCAAAGCCGGGCGCAATCTATCGGCAACCTTGCGCAGCATCTGGTCTCCCACTTGATGTCCCAGCGTGTCATTGACACGTTTGAAGTGATCAAGGTCGATAAACAACAGCGCCAATTGTTGATTGGTGCGTTCTGCGCGCGCCATCGCCATGTTCAGCCGATCCATAAACAAATGACGATTAGGCAGCTCAGTGAGCGCGTCATAGTAGGCGATATATGCCAGCTCTGCCTGGGCACTTCGGATCTCTGATATGTCAGAAATCAGGATCACAAACTGCCAGTTTGTGTGGCCCGCCTGGGTGATTGGCGAGATATTGACCAGTGCGTTAAAAAGCTCTCCATTTGATCGATACGAGCGGATTTCACCACGCCAGCTCGCGCCTTCAGTGAGCTTGGTTGTCATGTCTGTCCAGACTTCCAGTCCGAGATTATCCGAGGACAACAAGGCTAGCGTCTGGCCCTGAACTTCAGCTTCAGTTTGACCGATCATCTGGTAAAACGCTGAATTGGCATTCATGACAGCCAGATGCTGATTGGCAATAACAATCGCTTCCGAGCTGGTGTTAAAGACCAGCGCGGCTTGCCTGAGTTCCTTTTCAACCAGTTTGCGCTCGGTGATGTCTTGAATCACACCCACGGCGTCCCGGCCATGCAAGGCCCCGAATTTGCCCGCAATACCATACAGGACATAAAAGCGCGGTCCCGCGCGCGGATCAACAATTTCAAACTCTACTTCAACGGTGTCCTTCGCTCTGCTGTGCAAAGCAATGATCTCGATGTCGACGCGTGTTCTATCAGACGCTGTAATCAAAAGACGAAATTCTTCCCAGCTTGAGATGTGTGCCAGATCCTGATTCGGGAGATTGGCCAGTTGAATATAGCTGCCCGTATGCTCGCTGATTTCCCAGGTGCCCATGTTGGCCGCGTCAATCGCCAGTTTGAGATGTGCTTCGCGGCGCAGCAGCTCCATGTCCCATTTGGAACGTTCAAGCGAGATCCGGATCACGGCGTACAGATCCCGCTCTGAAAAAGGTTTCAGTAGATATCCATAGGGGCGAGCCTGACTGGCGCGACTCATTGTTGAGTCTTCAGAATAGGCGGTCACAAAAATGACGGGGATGCGATATTTGAGATTGATCTGATTGGCAATATCAATGCCATCGAGCGTGTCATTGAGATGAATGTCCATCAGGATAATATCCGGTTGGTCATTCTCAACGAGCTCAATAACCTGTTTTGCCTTCGCGGCCAACCCGGTTACCTGATAACCAAGTTTCTCCAGTCGGCGCTTGATGTCCAGCGCAACAATGGTTTCATCTTCAACGATCAGAATCTTGTTCTGTTTGACAATGCTCACCGTGCCTCCTTCCAGGCAAAAAATGCCTGAATCCATGGATGTCTGTTGTGGCGATATTTAAACAGGAGATAACACAGAAGGTTAGGGGTGTCAAAACTGTTAGAGCGACAAAACTGCCTCACCAAAGCGGGGGCCTACAATAATTTTGCCATCCCAATACGCATTGCGGCATCGCCCACCGGCTTTGGCCGCGTACAGTGCCTCGTCAGAGCGCTGTAATAAATGTTGCGCGGTGTTCACGCCCTCAGCGATCGACGCGATGCCTGCGCTGGTTGTCAGTTCAAGTCTGGCGATAAATTCGGTGGACGCAAACGCGGCGGCCACGCGTTCCGTGTAAGCCCGGGCGCGATCCACATCAGCGCCAGGCAAGGCTACCGCAAATTCTTCGCCACCAAAACGCGACACAAGATCGCCATCGCGTGACTGTGATCGCAGCACCTCGGCAACGGCTTGCAGCGCCTGATCGCCCACCAGGTGCCCATGGACATCGTTCAGTTTTTTGAAGTGATCAAGGTCGAACATCACGATACTCAGCGGTTGTTTTTGCCGCACGGCATTTGCCAACTGCTTCTCAAGTTGCGGGTTAAACGAACGCCGGTTCATCAGACCGGTCAGCGGGTCGGTGTCCGCTGCTTTTTCCAGTTTTTCCCGCAGTTTCATTTCTCGCTGTGTCATGGTCGAGATCAGCGCCGCCATCAGCCCGACCGTCGCCACCACTGCAACCCAGGTGTCCGTTTTAAATTCAACTGCCGTGTTCAGCCACAAGCTGATGGCCAGTGTCACCGCCATCCATATGACTGCAAAAATGGTAACCCGGCGACTGCTGAAGTAGGCACTGTAAACAACTGGCCACAGGAAAAAATTCGGGGCCATCGCGACTTGTTCGGTTACGGCGATCAAGCCGCTGATGAGGAAGATACCCCAGAAAGAATACGCCTCCAGCAGACGGCGCCGTGCGGGCAGCGCGGTGACAAGCAATCCAGAGAGGACAAACAAGATAGCAACAACACCCTGGGCCAGCTTGGACTCCGGTGTTGTTTGTGTGATCCAGACGCCCGACAGGCACACCAGCCCGCCAAACAGCAGCATGCTGATAGCGACACGTCGCATGGTGCGCATGTGCTCGGGTGGCGATTGTTTTGCGGTTTTGGTGCTTGTCATTGTTAAGGAAGATTCAATTGGACAACCGTGGCTATATCTCTGTTACCCCCAACTAGCAATGATTTGCCTGATAGCGTGGATCATGACAAGATCAGTTGATGTCGAAGATGTGTATGTTGCTAGGCTAGTCTTTTTATCCTGAGTTATCAAAGAATGCGCGTATTGATCGTTGAAGATGACATCTTTATGTCCGAGCTGATAAAGACCATCTTGATGGCAATTGTGCCATCGCTGAAGTGTCAAGTTGCCGAAACGCTGGCATCGGCTTTTTACGCAGTTGAGTCACATCATATTGATTTGGCTCTGGTTGATTGGAATCTGCCCGATGGCACAGGGCTCGATTTTGTTAAATGGCTTCGGGAAAAAGGTCATCATACTAATATTGTGATGGTGACGGGCCGTAGCGATCGTGATGCTGTCATTTCTGCAGCAAAGTACCGCATTCTTGGGTATATCTCAAAACCATTCAGTGTCGAAGTACTGCACCAACGCCTGCGCGAATTGCTCTGTTCTATGAAGTCCTCTGACAACATTGCCCCGGACATTCAGGCACACTTGCGCAATATACTGGAGACCAGTGTTCAGCTGCCGAGCTCTTTAGACACCCAACAAGTTCTTGAGCTGATAGCTAATAAGGACTCTTTGTCGGCCAGACAACTCGAAAGCAATTGGTCATCTAATGCAAGTTTGAGTGCAAGACTGCTTAGCGTTGCCAATCGGAGCACGTTCAAACGGAGCGGCGAACCGGTGTCCACTTTGACTGCCGCCATTGGACAACTAGGCGTCGGTTTGTCCTTAAACCTTGCCCTCGCATTATCTCTCGATATGTCCGGAGTATTCCGAGACAGCAGGCTGCAAAGTGCAGCAGACAATTTTCAACAGATTGCTGAAAGTGTAGCAGCCGAAGCACAACGCATCGCTCACAACTGCGGTAAAGAGCCCTCTCAATTTTACTGCGCGGGTCTGTTAAGCCGGGCAGGTGAACTTAGCGTTTTGAAGGCACTGCAGATGTATCTGGACAGCTCGCAGGAGCTTGGCGATGAGCAGATAAATCAACTGGTTGTGGAATGGGCATCCGGATATGGCAATCGTCTGAAGCAGCAATGGCAACTACCGTCCGGGCTACGCAACATGATCGGCGCGGTACATCAGTTACCCGCTGTAACAACCAGCCAGGAACTGATAATTATGAGAGCGGCGGCGTTGTTTGCAGCAGGTGACTCTGCGTCGGAAGAAGCGTTGCGATTGATGAGTCGGCTGAATCTTCGGTAAGCCATTCACCCTAAAACCAGTTTGTTGCGCCCTGTCTTTTTAGCCTCGTACATCGCCTTGTCAGCATTGACCAGCAGGGCTTCTGCATCAATATTTGTCCCTGGCCGGTATTCTGCTATGCCGATAGAAATCGTGGCGCTAAATTGCTCCGCGCCAGCGGAGAATCTCAGCTCCTGAAAACGTTGTCGAAAATCGTCCAGCACTTTTGCGGCGGTATCCGCATCACAGCGACTCATCACAACAACAAACTCTTCGCCGCCGTAACGCCCCAGCACATCAGTGCCACGTAAACGTTTACGCAACAGAGTAGCGACTGATGTGATCACTTCATCACCAATGGCATGGCCAAAGCGGTCATTAACTTGCTTGAAATGATCAATATCCAGCATCGCCACACAAAATGCCTCGCCCTTGCGCTTGGCCAAACCCCATTCTCGCCTGACTGCCTCTTTGATTGCGGCGTGCTTGAGTAAACCGGTCAGACTGTCTTTGGTCATCAGATCCAGTATCTGTCGTGAACGTACCACCTTGGATTTAACTGCTGTAATCAGGTGCTCATCCGTTACCGGTTTAATCAAAAAGTCGTCTGCTCCCTGATTGAGAGCCAGTAACTGCCGCTGCGGATCATGCTCGGCAGACAGGTATATGATTGGCAATCCCAGCCAATGGTCGTACTGACGGATCACTGCTGCGAGGTTCTGGCCATCGATTCCTGGCATTTCCAAGTCCATCAAAATAATATCGGGACAGTCATGTTCCAGCGTCTCTTTGATTCGCTCAGGCTGATTTAATACGTGTACCAGCATTCCCGCGTCGGTCAGAAGTTGCTGATAATATCTCACCAGCAATTCGTCATCATCGATGATGAGCACTCTCTCAGGCGGTGCATGCAGACGCTCAAGCACTTGCTCCAGTCGGGTAATCAGTTTGGGAATATCCAGCGGTTTGACAAAAAAAGCATCAGCTCTCAGGTCGGCAGCCTGTAAACGGGTCTGAAAGTTGTCTTTTGCGCTGATGAAAATCACGCGCGACGATGAATTTTCAAGGAATTTGCTTTCCAGCATGCAGTCGGTAGAGCGGCCCTCATTGCCGAGCAGCACATCCAGTATCAAAACTTCCGGCTTTGCCTTGTCATAGGCGCGCAGCAGATCGGCAAAAGATGTGAACAAACGGGCCTTGAAATTAAAAGCCTGTAAGTGCGTCAGCAAAGCAGAACCGAGAGCAACATCATCTTCCAATAACCAGATCTCCGGAATCAGCGTTTGGCCATTTTTACCTGGATTAAAGCTTGATTCTGGTCTTTCCGGCAAATCGGCCGGGACTACAAATTCACTCAGTGCATCGAGATCAGACTTGAGCCGCAGTCGCTCGTGATCGCTGCTACCCGATGCCGGGCGGGCAAGGAGAATAGCCTCGAGTCTCTGATCAAGTTCAGCGGCTTTGGTGCTCAGGGCCGGGAGTCCGAATGTGCCTGCTGCACCTGACAGTTTATGCAAGAGATGGCTCAGGGACTTTAGTTGCTCAGTACCCGGTGCGGGTGTCAATAAGGCTTGTGCCAGCGTATTAATCTGTTGCAGAGTGGATGGCAGACTTTGTAAATACTGCTGTTGTATCTGATGCAATTTTTCATTAAAGCTCACGACGCGACCTCAGTTTTTTTCCACAAATCCCGCACCTGTTGTGACAAAGTCATGGGGTCGAAGGGTTTGGCGATCACCCCCACAGCACCTAAACTTTTGAAGTGCTCAATTTCGTGGGGCTGCACTTTCGCCGTCATAAACGCAACAGGGATATTCTGCAGCAAGGGTCTTTCGCGCAGGGCTTTAAGCGTGCTGGGGCCGTCCATGCCAGGCATCATCACATCCAGCAGTATCATCTGAGGCCCAAAGTTCTCAGCCTGCGCCACGGCACGATCACCTTGCTCACACAATTCAACCGTCAATCCACCGACGACTTCCAGCGCCAGCTTGGCAACTGCTCGAATATCCGGCTCATCCTCAACGTACATCACTCTGACTAATTCATTCATAAAACACTCCATGAGGGGCTAGCCACGGCTCTTGATCACATTCTCTATACGCAACAGTAAATCAGGAACGCTGAGCGCGGATTTCATTAAGGTGGCATCAACCCGTGATCTCAGCAAAGGGCCAACAGCCTGGGCAGTCAACAATATGATGCCACACTTTGGCTGAAACCTTTGTACGTCTTCTATCAACCCGGCACCATCGCCATCCGGTAACCCAAGGTCCAGCAAGACCAGATCAAAAGTTTGGGTTCGCAGCAACTCGCGGGCCTCTGCCACGCTGACAGCCAGCTGAAAACTGAACGCAAGGCCAGCAACTTCACGAATCACTACGTGCAGATCGCGACTATCTTCTACATGCAGAATACGGGCGACGCCCGGAGCTGAATGCGTATGCTCTTTAAGAAACCTGAGCAGCCTGTTAGCGTCAACCGGCTTTGGAATGATTTCAATACTGGGGTGGTACTCAAGCAGCTTCAGATCTCCCTGATTCACGCGCCCAGACACCACCACGACCGGAGATATGTCATCTCCCTGAGTTTCACGCAGCTCATACAGCAAATCCAGACCATTCATATCAGGTAGTCCAAGATCGAGTGTGATCGCTGCAAAGCGCTGTTGTGCACACAATAACAGTGCTTGCTGTGCGGTGCCTGCAACAGTGACCTGATAACCCTCTTTCTCAAGTAAAAGCTGCAAAACATACGCAGCATCGGCGTCATCTTCTACAACTAAAAGCTGGTGGGCTGACGCAGGCGCCGGTTCGTTTTTCCGGCGTTCAGGTAGCTGTTGTTTACAGGGAAATTCCAGCCAGAACACCGTACCCTGTCCGGGACTGGAGTCAAACCCAATGTTACCACCCATCTGTTCAACAAGTTCTTTGCTGATAGCCAAGCCAAGTCCGGTGCCGCCTTTTTTTCGCTGATCAGACGAATCGGCCTGCGCAAAACGCTGGAATATACGTTCTTTAAACTCTTCCGGTATGCCGCTGCCTTGATCTCTGACGCTGATTCTGACGCGGTTTGCGTTGATGCTGGCATCTACCGAAACCTGTCCTGCCGGGGGGGAGAACTTGATCGCGTTGGACAACAGGTTGGCGAGCACTTGCTGAAACCGTTGTTCATCGACATAAATCTGAATGTCAGTTGCGCCATTCAGTGAGCCCAGCTCAATTCGCTGCTGCTGCGCGTACTGGTCTATCGATGCTAATGCCAGTGCCAATTGATCGGAGACAGCAACCCAGTGGTAATCAAAATGGAGTTTTCCGTAAGTGATTTTTTCAATGTCCAGCAAGTCATTAATCAGGCCGGCCAGACGTTGGCTGTTGTTGTGTGCCAGGGTGACCATATCGTTTGCAGGTTGCGACAACGTGCCCAGTGCGCCGGACTTGAGCAGGCCTAGCGCACCAGCGATGGATGTCAACGGCGTACGCAGTTCATGACTTACTGTGGAGACAAATTCATTTTTAAGCTGCTCAAGGCGTCTGCGTTCGGAAATATCCTCAGCAATACCCAGATACCCAGTGATGCTGTCATCAGCCCCTCGAATGACCGTCACAACCAGACGAACAGGGATACGCTGCCCGATACGTGTTATATACGTCCACTCTCTGGGCTGCCGGATACCTTGTTCGGCTTCATGGACAAAAGCTCTGAAACCGCGGATATCAGTGCCGTAAACAGAAGACAGTTTTTCACCCACTGTTTGCACTTCATGCCCATCATGCAGAATGGCTGGAGTCTCTTTGCCGACCAGATCTCCCGCGGAATATCCCAGCATTTTTTGTGCGCCGGCGTTGAACAGCGTGATCAGTCCGTTCTTGTCGGTCGCAATGATGCTGAAGTCTTCGGCGGCATCAAGCACCGACAACAGCAGTCCGTTGGTATCAGACAGTTCCTGCGTTCTGGCCGCGATGCTGGCCGCCAGTTTGCCACGGGAGTCGCGCAGACTCCGGACAGTAGAGGCCAGTTCATTGCCCATTTGATTCAACGACGAAGACAACTGATCAAACTCTTTAACAATATGCCCGGGCATAGGAGTAAAGACGCCGGCAAGTACCTCTCGTTCAATGTTTTTACCGGATTCGGCAAACTGGCTTATCGGGCGAACCAACAAACGGCTGATTAGTTCAGACAGCACAATAGCGAGAAGGAAAATGCCTGACAACAAAGCAAACTTTTCTGTGCGCTCAGTCTCCATGCTCTGAACCACGGCAGCGGCAGGGTATTCCACAATAACTGCAGGCTGTGGTCCGGGAAGCTGGCGCTGCAGCCAGTAGTATCCGTCACGCCAGCGCACGACAGCGCTTAAGTTTCCGGTTGGTAACCAGATATTAAGGTTTTCCTGAGACGTTGCCTGACTGTTCGAGAAAGCGGGCGCCGTCGTGCGTAATTCATGGCCCGGTGCAAGTATGTCGCCCTGATCAGACCGCACTGCCAACGTATACTCCGGAAACATACCCTGTACACGCCCCAAGTGATATTCAACGCGTTGTTCAGCGGGCGGGTCTTCCGATAGTCTCACGGCCAATATGCCGGTAATTTCGTTCAGCCGCTCTGCGACAGCGGATTCGTGTTTGGCACGCTGATCACGCGCATCGATCAGAATAGGCGTGATACCGGCCACCAAAGTCGCCGTCAGCAACGCATGAAATAGGGTCCATGTGAGTGACAAAGATGCTCGCTGGTCACGGTGAGTCGCGACCAGCATAAGCACCAATCCTGCCAGCAAGGCATTAAAAACTCCATTTACGGCTTGTTTGACTGCGATAAGCGCAACTGCGGAACCGGCCATTCCCAAAACTGAAGTATAAAGAAAAACTAAAATCGGGATGCCAATCAACACCCAGAATACCAAATCGGCCACCACCAGATTTTTCCAGTGACGCCGTTGATACAACCAGGCTACCAACAGGCCTTCAATCACAAAACCTGGCACCGATAACGGTTGGCCCCACAAAACAATGGTATACAAGGCGCCAATCAAGGCCACCAGCCCGGCGGCCCCGATTCCCAGCCAGACAACGGCGAGCATGACGGCTACCGAGCCAAAAATGAGATCGACACCAAAGAATAACGATACGCTCAGCCAATTACCCAGCAATGCCATCAGGCTGAGGCTAATCACCCCGATCCAATAGCGTTTGACTGACATCTTTTCACGCATCCCGATCACCTTTATTGCGGTCTCGCGGTTTGTATTCAGTAAATTTCAACCAGAAGCAGCTGCCCTGCGTGGTATTCATGTTGAACCCTATGCTTCCGTTCATCTGTTCAGTCAGTTCCTTGCTGATCGCCAGGCCGAGCCCTGTACCCGCGCGTTGGCGATTATCACCCGCGTCAGCTTGCGAAAAACGCTGAAAGATATGGGGTCTGAAATCGGCCGGAATTCCGGGGCCTTGATCACTCACGGTGATCTGAATGATCCCGTTTTCTTCAGACAGGTGCACATCAACCTGGCCGCCGGCAGGTGAAAACTTAATGGCATTACTTAACAGATTGGTCAGTACCTGTTGAAAGCGCTGGGCGTCTACCCACAGCTTGGCATTGGACTCCAATGTTTCTACCATTCTGACCTGATGAGCAGCCGCGACTGACTGCAGGTCGGCAATTGTCGTGTGTACCAGATCAGCAGCACTATGACAGTCTGCATACAGGGTCATGCGACCCGCTATCAGTTTTTCGATATCCAGCAAATCGTTCACCAGTCGGGCAAGACGCTGACTGTTGTTGTAAGCAATCTCAACCATGGACTGCGCCAATTCCGGCAGGTTACCTGCTGACCCGGACCGAACCAGGCCGAGGGCGCCAGTGATGGCCGTCAGTGGCGTGCGCAACTCATGGCTGACCGTGGACACAAACTGATCTTTTAGTGTCTGGTTCCTTAGCCGGTCAGATATATCCTCGGCAATGCCCAGAAAGCCGAGGATTTCTCCGTCATCACCGGTGATAGCGCTGATAACAGCCTGTACGGGTACCAGGTGACCATCCCGGTGCTTGTAATGCAGGTTGAGTATTTCTTCAACACCTTGACGCACCCGCAGCGTCAGGACCTCGTCTCCCACCAACGGACGCCCCAGCTCTGACGCCAACGAGGCTGCACGCGCACGCAGCTCATCGGTCAGCAGAAAGGTGGCAGGCTGTTGCTTGCCAACCATTTCATCTGCCGAGTAGCCAAGCATTCGCTCAGCCCCCTTGTTAAACAGTGTGATGGTGCCGTCTAAATCCGTAGCAATGATGGCAAAGGATCTTGCCGCTGACAGCACGGAACCCAGCAGCTTGTTACTCTGGCTCAGGTCAGCGGTGCGTTCCCTGACCTCGATATCCAGTTGCCCAAGCAGGTTTTGTTGCCATAACAGTCGCAGCAGCAGCCCCAGCAGGACTGACAGCAACAATACAAAAAACGTAGCAAAAATACGTAGCCATGCCAAGCCGGGCTCAGAGTCCCGGGGCATTTGCACGGCCATCTGCCATTCTCCGCCGGGCACAATGACAGGTAATAACTCCAGCGGCTGCTCAAAGTAATCTGCCTGTCCGTAGAAAACCCTGTCAGGCTGGATGTCACTGCCCGGATTACGCAGGGCCAATAAAGGCGCAAATTCCCCCGACACAGAATCCAGCAAACTGAACAGGCTGTCGGCATCAATGACAGTGCTCAACAATCCCCAATAAACGTTATCGAGAAAAATAGGAGCACGATAAAACAGGCCATTGCCGCCCTGAACCAGCTCGACCGGTCCGTTGAACTGGCCCCTTCCTGTCTGCATCGCCCGTTCAATCGCTGGCCATTGCTCAGGCAGATCAGCATAGTTCAGCCCGATGACGGCTTCATTACCGGCGAGCGGATACACCCATGCAATTCGATTGTCAGGCGCCACGCCAATATTACGAAAGTGGCGGCCACGCCCGAACAGTAATGTGAGAATGCGTTGGATTTCGTCGGGCTCAAAATCGCCGTTGCGGGCAACGATATACGATTCCACACCCGTAGCCAGAAACGCTGCCGTATTGATTTCCGATTCCAACAGTGCACGCAAGCGATTGGCCTGCGCCAGCGTTTCCTGCATGGCTTGGTTGGCGGCGGCATCCCGATAGGCACGCAATCCAAGCTCCACGGGAATCAGCAGAGAGACAAACAATCCGGCCACCAGTAATCCAAAGTGCCGGTTGCGTCGGGACTCAGATACAGCGACGTTGATCATGTCTTGCGCCCCGAAACGAAGCCCGCAGGGAAGTTGACAAAAAATTGACTGCCTTCGCCTGGCACAGAGTTAAAGCCGACACTGCCACCCATTTTCTCCACCAGTTCGCGGGTGATTGCCAGCCCCAGGCCTGTGCCTCCCTTCTGTCGTGAGTCAGAGGCATCAGCCTGAGAAAATTTCTGGAAAATATGCGAGCGAAACTCATCGGGAATACCTGGCCCATAATCACTGACGGTAATCCTCACGCCGTCGGAAACGGCATCCAGCGTCACCAGGACTTCAGCGCCAGTTGGTGAAAACTTGATGGCATTTGACAAGAGATTGGCCATGATTTGCTCTAGTCGGATTGAATCCAGGCGGACTTCCATGGTCGAGACATTGTTAATGCAACGTAACGTGACCTGATTCTGATCGGCAATCGGCTGGTTTTCCTGAACAGATGCCATGATCAATGGGTGCAGCGTATGCCATTGCAAATTGAAGGACATTTTGCCCGCCAATAGTTTCTCAATATCAAGCAGATCATTGATCAACAGCAGCAGACGCTGACTGTTTTTTTCCGCGATGGCCACCATCTCTTTGGCTGAGCCAGGCAACGTGCCGAGGGCGCCAGACGCAACCAATGTCAAGGCTCCCCGAATTGCTGTTAAAGGTGTGCGCAGCTCGTGACTCACCGTGGAAATAAATTCGTTTTTCATACGTTCGATGCGTTTGCGGTCGGAGATATCTTCAACGATGGACCAGATCAGCTTGCGACCGTTAGCGTCATGCACCACCATGCCATTTAACACAACAGGGTAGCGGCTGCCGTCTTTTTTTATGTATTCCTTTTCATAAGGACCATATCGCCCGGTTTCCTGCATGCTGCGAATCTGTTCCTCCTCCTGCGGTGCATACTCTTTCGGGGTGATCTGCCAATAGCTGAGCCGGGAGAATTCTTCTCGGGTATAGCCGTTTGGCACCAGCAGTGCCGGATTCATTTCAATAAAGGCACCGGTCTCATAATCGTTAAGGGCAATGCCGACGGGGGACAGTTCAAACAACCCCCGCAGGCGTGCCTCACTGGTGCGTAATGCCAGTTCTGAATCAATCTGTTCTGTGACGTCAGCGTGCGTGCCGGCCATCAGTAATGGCTGACCATCCGCGTTGCGACTGATTAACTGCCCCCTGTCATGCACCCAGACCCAATGGCCCTGTTTGTGTTTCATACGGCAAACCACATCATAGAACTCAGCAGCGCCACTAAAATGTGCCTCCAGAGCCTGTCCGGAGATTTGCAGGTCATCGGGATGCGCAAGACTTGCCCAAGTATCGATGCTGACTGGCGCCAGTTCATCCAGCGTGTAGCCGACTATTTGTGCCCAGCGCTCGTTGAACAGGGTCTCACCCGTTTGAACATTCCATTCCCAGGTGCCGATATTTGTGCCCCGAATCACAGAGGCTAAACGTTGCTCTGCCAACTCCGCGCGGGCCAGTTGCTCTTGCATGTAGGCCTGGCGTAATTCCAGCTCGAGCATATCTGCCAGGTCACGCAGAACTTGCCGTTGCTCCTTGGTGAGAGACATGGGCGCTGTGTGAATCAGGCACAGCGTACCGATTTTATGTCCATCATCCGCATGCACGGGCGCGCCGGCATAAAACCGGATGAATGGCGCATCGGTAACCAGGGGGTTGTCAAAAAACCGGGAATCCTGAACGGCATCTTCGACAATAAAAATATCGTCTTGCAAAATGGTGTGGCCGCAAAATGAAACGCAGCGCTCTGTTTGAGTGGCATCAAAACCCTGGCGGGATTTGAACCATTGAAAGTTGTCGCCAACCAGGGAGAAAAGCGCTATGTCCACGTCAAACAGGCGTCTGGCCAGGCGCGTGATACGATCAAAGCGGGGTTCAGCATCCGTAAATAACAAGCCGGTTTTATGCAGTGCTTTCAGGCGCGACTGTTCATTGCCTGGTATCTTGGGTTCCAGCATATTTGCCTCATTGATCAATATCAGTTCTGTCGGCTCAGGCCTGTCAGAAACCAGTCAGCCAAGGCGACATTATCAGGATGCATTGGCTTTGCAGACAAAAAACCCTGATAAGAATCACAACCATTTTTTCTGAGAAAATCAAGCTCGGCTTCTGTTTCAACACCCTCTGCAACCACATTCATGCCTGTGCCATGTCCGAGTTGAATCATCGTCTGAAGCAGGCTATCGTCGGTTGACTCAGACCATGCATGAACAAAACTTTTATCAATTTTGAGTGTTGATGCGCGAATCCTGTGCAGATAACTTAATGAACAGTAGCCTGTTCCAAAATCATCAAGGGCCAGTTTGACCCCCAGCGTTTTTAATAAATTGATCGTATGGCTGGCAGTTTTCCAATCCGCCAGCAGCGCGGTTTCAGTGATCTCCAGAACAACACAATCGGGGGGCAAGGAATACCGGTCCAGCAGTTGTTTCATGTTATCAATGAATTTTGGTGCCTGAATATCGCCTGCAGACAGGTTGACTGACATGTACAGGCATGGGAGTGAGGTTCGCCATAGAGCGAGTTGCCGCAATGCCTGATCGAGCATACGCTGTGTCAGCAAGGACACGAAACCCTTCTCTTCCATAATCGGCATAAACTCGGCAGGGCTGATCTGTCCTCTGTCAGGGTGCTGCCAGCGGGCCAGCGCCTCAAAACCCTGCAATGCGCCGTCTGCTACCGAAAAAATGGGCTGATATGCCGCAACAAACTGATCACTGCGCAGCGCGTTTCGGATCTCCTGAGCAAGATTGAAGCGGCTTTTCTGTTCGATCCGCATAGTTGCATCAAAATACTGAACGCCAGATGCAGTTGATCGGCGCGCGTTAAACAGCGCGGTATCAACATTAAGCAGCAGGTCGTGGGCGGTATAGGTATCCGCGGACGTCAGCGCAATACCTATGTCAGCTGACAGAGCCACGATGCGTTTATCATCAAACTGTATCGGTTTGCCGATGGCTGCAAGTATTGACTCCACAAGTTGGCCCACTGATGCTGTTGTTGCCGCCGGTCGGGTCAGCACTAGAAATTCGTCGCCACTTTCACGGCATAAAATATCATCAGCAGACAGACATTGAGACAGCTCCCAGGCAAGGCGCTGGAGTACCTGATCTCCCGTGAAATGCCCATATAGGTCATTCACGGTGTGAAAATCCCGAATATCAAGTTTCAGCAAGGCAAATGCTTCATCTGGATTTAATGTATTCAGTTGAGTTTGTATGATTTGGCGAAACGTTTTAAGTGCAGGAAGCGCAGTGAGCGGATCTTGCAGCTGCTCAATTTGTGCGGTATGTGGGTAAGCGCTGTTACTCTTCAGGTGACGGTTCCGCGCTGAGCGGGATTTCACCACCATAAGCAGGCGCCAAGGTTCGATTGGTTTGTTGATAAACTCGTCATTGGCCAACCGAGCGCAAGCAAGTCTGATATCCGTATCAGCAGCCGCGGACATAAACAAAAGTGATACGTGAGAATAGCGTTCGTGCTGGCGTATCAACCTTCCCAGTTCGATACCGTTGCAATCCGGCATGTTGACGTCAATCAGCAACAGATCAGGGGACTCCTGTTCAAGTAAAACCAAGGCATTCCTTGCTGCGCTGGCGGTATGCACGGCATATCCGGACTGAGACAGCGTGGATTCATAAAGCTGCAGCAAGTCCTCGTCGTCGTCGACAATCAGTACCCGGTAAGGGTCTACCGGCCTGAGGTTGAGCTCTGTACTCAACAACATCAACAGTTTGCTGTGATCCAGTGGTTTATTTAGAAAATAATTTCCGCCTGCCCGCACCGCTGCCAGACGTAATTCAAAGGACTCAAAACCAGAGATAAAAATAACCGGGATGGGTTCACCGTTGCGCTGGCGCCACTCAAGTACCGTCTTGGCACCGGCGAATCGCTCGCCAAAAAAGTCCATGTCGACAATAACGGCATCGGGGGAATAGCTGGAAATGGTGCGCTCAAAATCGCCGATGTTGTTCAAACTCAGCACCTGATAACCATGGCTCCTGAGCAAGTTGCACAGCTTGTCACAAAAATCAGTGTCATCATCGACAACCAGTATTGAGCTGTCTTCAGCACCCTGTCCTGAACTTCGCAAATCTGACCTGATGTTGTCGGGGCTGTCAGTGTTGTTGTGTTCTTGCCCGCCAGCGAAGAGCGCGTTTTCTCTCAGGCAAGTCAGCAGGCTGTTGACTGCGTCGATGATCGCGGCGCTCATCTGTGAGGGCGGTAACGGCTTTGCTGATTCGCAGACTAACTCCAGGCTCCGGGCAACTTTGGATAACTTGTCAAATCCATAAGCCTTGCCTGACCCAGCCAGACGGTGAGCCAAACTGGACATTTCAATCAGCATCTCTATGCCTGCTATTTCCTGAAATGAAGCCCATAGGCTCTCAAGCTGCTCAAGGTGTTCCGTGAGGTTGTGCTGATAGCGCTCGCGCAGTATGGCGAGCTCCTTGTCATAGTGCGATGTCACAAGCCAACTCCTGTAAGAGGCTACCGGCGGTCCGCAATGGGTTCACGTATTTTTTCGGAACCAATATACACCATATCCAGTGCTGATTGCTTTTGGCACCAGGATGATTGGAGATTGTTGCCGCCTGTGAACTTCATCACAAAATAGAGCATCAATCGATGTGAGCGTCAACACTCCGGGGATGCACTACCACGCGACGCTGGATTGCGGCCGATCAAAAACGCAACGTGTAGTTCACCTTCACCGCACCACCGCGTGACAGCGTGGTAAAGCGGCTGTCGCTCAATGGGCCATCGTCATACAACCAGTTGTTGCTCCAGACCAGGAAGATGTCATTGCCGGGTTGCACAATCCAGCGCAGACGCGCATACACACCAACAACTTCTGACAGATCATCATACTGCACATTACCGGTGATGGCGGTCCACGGACTCAGGTTCCAGGCCCACGACAGGCGCACAAGATTGGTGTCAAAGTCGCCTTGTGGTAAAGACACCTCGTTATGCTGAAAATTGGCGGTCAGCTGCACGCCGCTACGTGATCGGATGGTGCCGGACAAATCGATGCTGGTGCGGTCGCCGCCCCAAAACTCGGATTGTTCAAATTCTGCGCTGCCAGACAGCATGCGGCGACCCGCGGTGCTGCCTTCTACCGACCAGCTGTTGGAGTGATAGTCACCGGGCAGGATGCGAATGGCCTCTGCACCGCTGCCGAATATCGTAAATGCCTGGTCAAGGCGTTCAAAATTGCGACCCACTTCTACCGCAAAGCGATCTCCACTTTCAAAGTTCAGTTGCAGCGGCTTGATATCAATATTGCGCGTCAACAAGCGGTTATCCAGATCCGTCAGGTACTCAAATTCAATT
>JAUYSM010000020.1 GCA_030696315.1 Pseudohongiella sp.
TCCAATACTGATAGTCAGCCCATGCATTCCCTGCAAACACCAAAATCATTCAACAAGCTCCTTCTCCTGCCCCATACCGCGCTCCAACTCAGACACTGATTCAATCAAGCGTCGCGCATTTTGCGGGCTTCGCAGCAGGTAAGCTGTCTCCTGCAAAGCCTGGTAATCTTCCATAGAAATCATCACTACCGCTCCTTCGCCTTTGCGGGTAATGACAACAGGGGAATGATCCTTGCAAACCTGATCCATGGTTTTAGCGAGGTTACTGCGCGCAGAGGTATAACTGATGCTTTCCATATCTCACCGGTACATGTACATAAACACGTACCGACTATAACCACCCAAGCACAGCTAATCAACCTTCAAATGACAATCACAGCGCCTCAAGGTTGATGTCCTTGAACGAGGTCACCATCGGGTGCTTTGAGCGCAATTTGGTGATATCCGTGCCGGACTCCTGAGGTCTTAACACCCACACTGTCTTGATGCCCACGGCCGCTGCGGCATCGAGCTCAGCTTCCACATCAGACAAAAATAAAATGTCGGCAGGTGGTAAAGCGATCCAGTCCACCAGGTTCTGATACGACTGTGGATCCTGCTTGGGGCCGATGCTGGTGTCAAAATGACCGGCAAACAACAGCCTCAGATCACCAAACACGGAATAACGGAAAAACAAGCGCTGGGCTTTTTCAGAACCAGAGGAATACACATACAGGTTGATGCCGGCATCCTGCCATTCGCGCAACTTGTCAGGCACGTCTGGATAAATGTGCGCCTGATACTCACCACGCTGATAACCCATCTCCCAAACCATACCCTGCAGGGCTTTGAGCTCGGTTGATTTGTTGTCTTCGCGCATCCATTTACGCAGCTGTTCAATCAGTGCTTCGGTATTCTTCAAGGGAATGCCCGTGTTTTCACTCAGACTGCGCAACTGCCGCGCGACATCACGCTCTTCTTTGTGTTTGCGGATGAAGTCCGGCAAAAACTGATCTGCGTACACAAACAGAATGTCTCTCACGAATCGAATGGAGCTGGTCGTTCCTTCGATGTCCGTGACAATTGCTATCGGCTTCATTATGACTCCAGTCTGGAAAACGAATCGGCTATCGGGCTGCCGGTATAGTGGGCAACCCAGCCTTCAGTATTATTAAAGAACCGGATGGCAACAAATTTTGGCGTCGGTCCCATATCAAACCAGTGAGGTGTATTGGCCGGTACGGAGATCAGGTCTCCCCTCTGACATAACACCTCGTAAACTTTATCACCCAGATGCAGCGAGAACAGGCCTTGCCCGTCGACAAAAAACCGCACTTCATCTTCCGAGTGACGATGCTCACTTAAAAATTTTGCCCGCAGCGATGGCACATTCGCCATCACCTCGGGGTTGTTGGCCGCATCCAGACTGATGACGTCAACCGTCTGGTATCCACCTTCGGCCATCAGTTTATCTACGTCGATCTTATACGCTGCCAGCACCGATTCCGGTCTTTCGCCGGCAATAATCGCGCGCGCTGTCTGCCATTGCTCAAAGCGCACACCCACCTTATTGAGTTGCACGGCAATCTCGGCGCTGTCATGACTGTTGAACAAGGCCTCAGCAGGGTTGGCATCCGCGAAGATTGTCAGTGTACTCATGGGTGTCTCTCACCATTTTGATGCAAAACGTGTTTATGCAAAAAGTTCTGATGCCAATAATAGTCAAGCAGATACTCCAGCGCCTCAATATGGCGCAGCGTCTCGCTGATATCGGCTCCCCAGCTGTATAAACCATGGCCTTTGATCAGGTATGCATGACCAGTGCCATGTTGCGACATCCAGCGGTCAACGTGTTGCGCCAAGGCAACAATATCCTGTGTATTGTCAAAAACCGGGATTTCAAGTGTGCTCTGATGCGTTTTTATGCCCTTGAGCGCCTTTAACAATTCCAGCCCCTGCACCACCACTGAACCCGCACAATTCATGGATACCAAGGCGGCTTTGACAGAATGGGTATGTAATACCACACCAATGCTGTCATCGCGCTGATAAAGTTGTGTGTGCAACAGCGTTTCCGCAGATGGAATCTGACCATCCAGCGACTGCCCCTGCATGTCGACACGCATGATATCTGACTGTTGCAGCCTGCCTTTGTCACGACCGGATACCGTGATAGCACATTGGCCAGCGTTCAGGCGCCGGGAGAAATTACTGCTGGTGGCCGGGCAAAACCCCTGTTGCCACAAGCGACGCCCAACGTCGATCAGTTCGGCTGCCGCTTGTTCAAAACTATCTTGACTTGTCATGGCGCAGAATTATAGCCGCAAAAATCAATCCAGCACACACACCAGTCCTTTCAGATACAAAGACTCTGGAAATGGCAGCCC
>JAUYSM010000031.1 GCA_030696315.1 Pseudohongiella sp.
TCACGCAACGGCCCCGTCTCACGCATCGCCTTTGGTTCCTGCGTTCATCAGGACAAACCACAACCCATCTGGGACGTCGTTAATACGGCAAAACCTGATGTGTTTGTGTTTCTGGGCGACAACATTTATGGCGACAGCGAAGACTCAGCGGTGCTGCAGTCCAAATATGAAAAGCTTGGCGCCGTGCCAGGTTTCCAACACTTGCGCGAACAGACTGAGGTAGTCGCCATCTGGGATGATCACGACTACGGCGTCAATGATGGTGGACTCGAGTACCGGTCCAAAGAAGCGTCGCGGCAAGTGATGCTGGATTTCTTTGGCGAACCTGCCGACTCCGAACGTCGTTCGCGCCTGGATGGCATTTATACGTCTTATGTCTACGGCGAACCCGGCAACACTGTGCAAATCATTCTGCTGGATCTGCGTTGGAATCGCACTGCGCTGCACGAAGTCGCTGATGCGGATAAACGTACCAGCCGCCTCGCGCAGGACATGGGCCCTTACGACGCTTCGTTGGAACCGGGCGCCACCATGCTCGGCGAAGCACAGTGGCAATGGTTTCAGCAGCAGCTGCACGTGGAAGCCGATCTGCGCATTATCGGATCCAGCATTCAATTACTCGCCGACTTCACCGGTTGGGAAAGCTGGGCCAACTTTCCGGCCGACCGGCAGCGATTTTTTAACGCGCTGCACACTTCCCCGATGGTGCCCACCGTGATCATCTCCGGCGACACCCACTGGTCAGAATTCAGCCGCATCGACAACAGCGGCCTGCCGTTTCCACTGGTGGAAATGACCTCCTCCGGCCTCACCGAAGAGTGGCAGGCCATCAGCCCCAACCGCCACCGTGTGGGCAAGGCGTTTGCTCAGGCAAACTTCGGATTGATGGAGATTGACTGGTCCATGCAACCACCGGCAGTGAAAATGCAGATACGGGGTGTTGATGGGCGTGTGTTGATTGATCAGATGGTTTCTTTTTAATCATCCAAACCGGAATTATCGTGTAGCAGTGCATTAACCCAAGCCATCATGGATGGTGCGTTAATTGAGGTAAAAACTGATGGCTAAATCAATATTGGAGATGGTTCACGGCAGCGCCAGAGACTTGCACGCCGCCAAGAAACCTAACGGACCTTCGCTGAAGTTGCTCAATCTTGTGGCAGATAAAGGTTTGGAGGTGCTGGCCTGAGTGCATGTGCTGGATGCGCAATTCCTCCGCGACTTTATTCCCCTTTCCTGATGCTTAAATCCGGCGCACGCCGATGTTTTGTCGCCTGCTCATAACTGTATGCAAAGCTGATCAGTTGCGCCTCGCTGTACAGCGGCCCCAGCAAACTGAGTCCCGACGGCAGGCCGTCAGCGTTATAACCCATGGGAACGGTGATAGTTGGCAGCCCGGTATGCGGCGCGATGTGTTGACTGTTGTCCCCGGTCGGGCCGCTGTTGTCGCCAATCAGCCGCGCGGGGTGGCTCCAGGTGGGGTACACAAGGGCGTCGACACCACTGTCCTGCATGGCGGACAACACCGCCTCCCTGAAGTTAATGTTGCGTTCATGCTCAAATAAATCCGGGCACTGTGCATTGGTGCGGGCGTTTTCTACCATGCTGTTGAGACTGCCCGCGACTGATGGCAGGAATAAGCCGGACTCTAGTACCTGCGCCAGCGATCGCGTGGCAAAGGCGTGAGTTTGCTGTGACAGGTATTGATTCACATCGTCCTGAAACGTATTGCACCAGTTGTTCTGTATCAGATTCTCAAATCCGGCAATTGCAAAGTCTTCAACCAGCACCGCCCCCTGCGCACGCAGATCCGCCAGCGCCTGCTCAAACAGCGCCAGTACCGCCGGATCAATCGAAGCCTCTTGTGAGTAATAGCGCATGACGCCGATACGCGCACCTTGCAGTGCGTCGGTGTTGAGCGCTTGCAGATAATTGCGATCGACGTTGTCAGGTCGGTGACGGGTCGCCGGATCAGCGGGATCTGCTGTTGCGATAACCTGCAGAATGGTCGCGGCATCCGCCACGCTTCTGGCCATCGGCCCGGCAATGTCATTGCGCAGGTACAAGGGAATCACCCCCATGCGACTGGTCAGCCCCATGGTGCTGCGAATGCCAACCAGTGCATTGTGGGACGACGGCCCTCTGATGGAGTTGCCGGTATCCGTGCCGATGCCAGCCAACGCAAAATTGGCTGCGACGCCTGCACCGGTGCCGCCACTGGAACCGGCAGTTGTGTGCAACAGATTGTAGGGATTGCGCGTCATGCCAGCGACCGAACTGACCGTGACGTTAGGGCTGAACGCCCACTCAGCCATATTGGTCTTGCCCACGATGATGGCGCCTGCCGCGCGCAACTGCGCGACAAGAAATGCATCGCTGCTTGCAATATTGTGCTTGAGCGCCAGCGAGCCGCCGGTGGTGGGCAGTCCCTTGACGTCAATATTGTCTTTGATCAGCATTGGAACACCATGCAGCGCACCCGTGCCATTGCCCGCTGCGCGTTGCTGATCGGCGGCGATGGCATCAGCCAAAGCATCTGGATTGAGCGTCACCACAGCATTGACCCCGGTCTGCTGATCGAGTGTCTGTATGCGCTGCAGGTAATAGCGGGTCAACGCCTCACTGCTGATCTCACCCGACTGGTAACCCTGCATGATGTCCGCGATGCTGAGCTCCTGCCAGTCCTGTGCATGAGCGGCAACACTCAGCCATGGCAATAGCACCACACAAAGTCGCTGGACAAATCGGCTGGTATTTCTCATAAATCAATCCCGTCGCGTGGTGGCTTGGCCGCTTAATCAGGCTGCAAGCAGATCGTGGTTAACTGATTGCTAGTTAAATGCAGATTGCCGGCGCTTACAAGCGGGTGTTTTGACGCAGAGTGGGTCAAGCGCGGGGCAATAGAGAGGAAATATTGCAAAGTACCGGCTGAAAATATTGCAAAGCACTGGCTGGAAACATTGCAAAGTACCGGTTGTAAATATTGCAAAGTACCGGTTATGATCATTGCACTATCCCGGTTGAGAGAAAACGCTGCAAATGACCTACATAAAACGTGTCATTGACGCTGAGCTGAAAGAGCGCCTGGCATCTGCCGGTGCGGTAGTGCTCGAAGGACCAAAAGCCTGCGGCAAGACTGAAACAGCAATGCAAGTTGCAGCCAGCAGCGTTTTTCTGGATCTGGATAGCGCAGCTAGAACCAGTGTTGATATCGACCCCCGTCTTCCTTTGAGCGGGGCAACGCCAAGGCTGATTGACGAATGGCAAATAGCACCAGCAATCTGGAATGGTGTGCGCCTGGAAGTGGATACCCGTAAATTACCTGGACAATTCATACTGACCGGCTCGGCGACGCCGGCAGATGATCACACCCGCCATACAGGGGCTGGTCGATTTGCACACCTGAGGATGCGCCCCATGAGTCTGTTTGAGATGGGGGCAAGCAGCGGGGAAATATCGTTATTGTCTCTGTTGCGTGGAGAGGCGGTGTCTGCACCTGATCCAGGGCTCGGTTTACGGGAGTTGCTGGAAGTTCTTTGTCGCGGCGGCTGGCCCGCTTATACCCGACTGAGTCTTCCGGCTGCCCTGAGAGCAGTTCAGGACTATGTGCGCGACATCTTTCGGGAGGATATTCACACCGTCGATGGCATTCGCCGGGATCCTCTCCGAGTACAAGCTGTCGTCGAGTCGCTGGCCCGACATGTCGCAACAGAGGTCACTCACACATCCATTGCAGCGGACGTTGCTGTGCCAGCAGGATCTCTCGACATCAATACTGTGACCGCCTACCTAAATGCGCTAGAGCGATTGATGATTGTGGAGCATCAAGCTCCCTGGGCAGTGCACCTGCGCTCTCGTTCAAGAGTGCGAAACAGCAGAAAATTTCACTTTGTGGACCCCTCGCTGGCCGTGGCCGCACTGGGCGCCGGTCCTGAAAGCCTGCTAGCTGACCTCAACACTACTGGGTTGCTTTTTGAATCCATGGTGATCAGAGACTTGCGGGTATATAGCCAGTCATTGGGGGGAGAGGTTCGGCATTACCGGGACAATACCGGTCTTGAGATTGACGCCGTGGTGACCACAGCGGATGCGCGCTGGTGTGCCTGTGAAGTCAAACTAAGCTCGGCGCCCCATATTGTGGATGCCGCTGCCGCGCAGCTTCTGAAATTTGCGCAACGCGTAGACACCACGCGCTGTGGTGAGCCTTCGGCGTTGTTGGTGATCACTGCGGGTGGATATGGGTACCGCCGGCCTGATGGGGTGACTGTTGTACCGATTGGGGTGCTGGGGCCGTGATCTGATCGTCCCGGCATGGCCTCGGTCAGAAGTTGGGTGCTTTTGAAAACGAACCGTAAAGGGCCCGCCTCTCCTCTGCCAGTTGTGCAACTACATCACGGCTATACCCGTAAAGCTCCGCTATAGAGAAGAACGCTTCAAGTGTGTCGGCAAGACTGTCAACTGAGTGTTGATAATTTCCGTTTATGTCCTTTTCAAACTCTTCAAACAAGCGCTCTTGCAATGCTTCTTTGAGGCTCTTGTTCGCAGGAGCAGCGATCTTGGCGTTCACTGTGTATATCGCCGGCGCTTCTGCGACCTTATAACGAACCAATGTGCTTGTTCGTCTGAAGTCAGTCTTATCAGAATCTCGTTTTGCTCTATTGCACTTGATACACAGTGCTTGCAGGTTGGATTCAGAGTGAAGTTCAATTCGCTGGCCTTCTTTTAGAACGAATCCATACTTGTCTGCATGTGATTGCGGCACGATATGGTCAATGTCTATTGGGCGAACAAACGCGGGTATTCCGCAACATTCACATTTCCCCTTAGCTCTTTTAAGTATCTTGTAGCGAATTGATTCATTGGCCTGAGGTGTTCGCTCCTTATTTGCTTTGCGATCTAACCAAAGCGCTATCTCGGTATCACAAATGTCTACTTCTACTTTGGAGAATTGAAGGTCAACGCTGTCTGGGTTGATATAAAACGACTCGCTCTTCCTGTCGTAACTAATAACCTGGTGTTTTTCCAATGTGATTTTTGGCCAGCGCATGACGATTTTTTTATAGTAGTCAACGATAGACAAATCGTAGCGAGCAAGTGCCAGAGCAAGATCAGTTTTTGTTCGTTGCCCGCCGTTGAGGAGAAGCTCTTTAATGATGACGGGTTGATAGACTTCAGTCATAGACATCTTACTGGTGAGAAATTCTTGAAGTTTTGAAGTCATTTTGATTCTTTCTCTAAACTAAACACCAAGGTATCCCACTCAATCTCATCCCGCCGCAGATCATGGCCGCGGGAGCGGTGTTTGCTGATTAACGCGCGGTCATGCGCCAGGGCAATCACATCTTCAGCGCTTGCCGGGAAAAACCGGCCATGCTGGTCAGGGCCGTTGCGCAGGGTGATCACTAACAAGCCACCGGGTGCCAGCAGTTCACTGACAATACGCATGGCGCGCTGATGTTGACTGGCAGGCAGGTGCATCCACACCGCGCTCATCAGGATCAGGTCAAAACGTTGATCCAGTGCACGCAGCTTTTTTAACTCGGGCAATGAGTCATCCAGCCAGGTGATGCTGCCGGTTTTTGACAGCTCAGTTACGGGGACCTGAGCCTCAATAGTTACCGAGGCCAGTTCCCGGAGATGGCTGGGTTCCACGGCAACAACATCCCAGCCCTGGGCCGCCAGCCAGCGGGCATCACGGCCAGATCCTGCACCGATGTCACATGCTTGGCCCGCTTGTGTGGGCAGCAGTGATAGCCAGCGCTCATGAACCCGCGCTGACTGCAGGGATTCATAACGATGAAACAGTTGATCGGCGTTGTTGTTGTAATAATCCATGGCCTGAGTGTTCCCCAGCGCGTTGGCCTTGTCAACGCGAGGTTGCCGTCAGGCGGGGCGCTTGGGCTTTGTCAGCAAATCATTTACTCTGAAAAAATCTCTGACAGTGTCGAAAACAAAGCGGCACTTCACCTTCTAAAGAGTGGCCGCCGTGGCTCTCACGTCTGGCTGCAGCGCTCATAACCTGCATTGAGTTGGTGGCACGACTTCAGAAACGCTACGGTAGCCTTGGATTAGCACAAGCACGGGGAGTGGGGTGCCGTGCCTGACCAATCAGGCCGCGCTGATCATTTGAGGGGGCGCCCGAAAAAGCGGGAGCACTGTCCGAATCCGGAGCGGCGCAGCCGCGACGTTGAGATTCTATGTCCCCATGCAAGCATTTTTGGGGATATATTCGCTCTGATTGCGCATCAGGGCAAACGCCACCCTTGCCAGTTTCCTCGCCAATATT
>JAUYSM010000032.1 GCA_030696315.1 Pseudohongiella sp.
GCGCGCAAACTACGACATCGTTGAACGGCTGGCTGGTGCCAACTGAGTTGACGGAACTGGCTGTCTATCCAAATTGAATACTGATATCGGGAAACCATGATCATGAAAAAATCGCTATTGGCGCTTGCCATCGTGTTGGCAATGGCCGGGTGTTCCGAGCCGGAAGCTCCGCAACAGTCGCAGGCCAGCGATGCAGCAGCATCTGCGGAATCACCGCTTACGCAAGCGCCAGTCAGCGAAGAGGCTACAGAGTCGCAGCGACTGACCGCCTGGCTGGATGAGCAGTTCACCGCGGAGTTGAGTTTCAGTCCGCAGCGTCGTACGCGCCTGGGTGATAAAACCGACTACGACAAACTCGATGATGTGTCAGAGGCGGCAATGGATCGTTTGCTGGAGTGGCGGCGCAACAGTGTTGCCGAGATGCGATCCACGTTCAGCTATGAGCAGCTGAGCGAAGATGCAAAAGTGTCCTGGGATATCTGGGAGTACGCACTTGAGCGAGCGGAGCGCAGCGAAGCATTCCGCCATCATGATTACATTTTTGGACGTGGTGGCCCGCATGCCGGACTGCCCAATTTCCTGATCAACTTCCATCGTGTTGATGAAGCGTCAGATATGGACGCATACATCTCGCGCCTGACACAAATGGATGAGGTAATGCGGCAGTACCTGCAGCGTAGTTTGCGCGCTGTAGAGGCCGGCGTTCGTCAGCCCAGATTTGGCTACGACTACGCCATTGCAGAAATTGATCGCGTGACACGTGGTGCGCCGTTCACTGAAGAAGGGGTGTCACCGCTGATGGGTGACATTGAGACCAAAGTCACGACGCTGCTTGAAAACGGTCAGATTGATCAGGTTACTGCGCAACGCATGCTGGCTCAGGCCGAGACCGCCTTGCTGGAACAGATGAAGCCTGCGTATGACGAGGTGCTGGCCTGGCTGAATGCTGATCGTAACAACACGCCGGAAGATGCCAATGGAGTTTGGGCGTTGCCGGAGGGCGAGGCGTATTACAATCATCGGCTGTATCTGATGACAACGCTGGAACTGACGGCGGATGAAATTCATGACATCGGTCTGGCAGAAGTGGCGCGTATCCGTGCCGAGATGGAAGCGATCAAAGACGCGGTAGATTTTGAAGGCACGCTGGCCGAGTTCTTTGTGTTTATGCGGGAAGACCCACAATTTTACTTTCCGAACACCGATGAAGGGCGGCAGGCTTATCTTGACCTGGCCAACGTGTATCTGGATGCCATGAACCTGAAGCTGCCGGAGTATTTCGGGATTCTGCCTAAGGCGGATCTGGTGGTCAGGCGCGTGGAGTCATTCCGTGAGCAGGATGGTGCTGCCCAGCACTACGCCTCAGGTACGCCGGACGGCTCAAGACCCGGTGTGTTTTATGCGCATCTATCCGATATGAACGCCATGCCGCGTTATCAGCTGGAAGTGATTTCTTATCACGAAGGTAATCCTGGCCACCACATGCAGATTTCGATTCAGCAAGAGCTCACCGATATACCGCGTTTCCGCACGCAATACGGCTTTACGGCATTTTCAGAAGGATGGGGTTTGTATACCGAAGCGCTCGCCAAAGACATGGGTTTTTATGAGGATCCGTATTCTGATTTTGGACGACTGGCCACTGAAATCTGGCGGGCAATCCGCTTGGTGGTAGATACCGGCATGCACGCCAAACAGTGGAGTGAAGAACAGGCGGTTCAATACTTTCTGGACAATTCACCGCAACCGGAAGCGGCGGTACGAGCGGAGATTCAACGCTACCTCACCGGCGCCGGGCAGGCGACTGCCTACAAAATTGGCATGTTAAAAATTCAGGAATTGCGTGCAACCGCCATGACCGAACTGGGTGACAAGTTTGACTACCGAGGTTTTCACGACACGGTGCTTGGTGGTGGCGCATTGCCCATGCCCGTATTGGAAGCGCAAGTCATGCGCTGGATAGAGCGGGTCAAACAGGAGAGCATTACACAATGATTACCGTTCATCATTTGCGCATTGGACGCTCAATTTTTACAGTCTGGCTGCTGGAAGAGTTGGGCGCGGACTATGAATTACAGGTCTATTTGCGCGACCCCAGCACATTTCGCGCACCGCCAGAGTTAAAAAGTATTCATCCACTGGGTAAGTCACCCGTGATTGAGGATAACGGGCAGATCATTGCTGAGTCTGGCGCGATCACCAGTTACCTGTTGGAGAAATTTGACGGTCAACATGTCATGCATCCAGATCGCACAGATTTAAAAACCTGGGCAACATTTACTCAATGGCTGCACTATCCTGAAGGGTCGGTTTTTCTGCCATTGCTGATCAAAATGTTGCTGCTCCGAAATAGTCAGCCGCACGCAGCACTCGATGCATTTTCAAACGCCGAAATCAAATTACATCTGGATTACATCAGTCAGCAGTTGTCGGACAAGCCATTTATTCTGGGCGAGCATTTCAGCGGCGCAGATATTGGCATTACCTATGTGGTATCGCTCGCGAAACGCATAGGCGTATTGAATGACTATCCAATCTTGCTGTCGTATCTTGAAAAAAATATCGCGCGGCCGGCATTCAAGCGCGCGATTGAGCGGGCAGTAGAGTAAGCAGCAGGCAGGCACAAGACAGGAAAAATGGGCTATTGGGTTTTTAGCTGCTTGTGCTAGGCTGGTAACACATAATAACAAGGGGAGATAGTCACTGTACTTGTTGTACTCCTCCATACCCAAAGGTAGCAAGTAATGCGTCTATCCGGTTTTCACCTGTCCCGTGTTTGTCAGCCTGCCCGTTCACTGTTGTTAGCTGCCATCTGTTTTGCCTCGTCGCCAATCGCCACTGCGCAAGTCGGTAATACCCAAACGCTCGATCCCACCGGTCCTATGCCCTACGACATCGTCGTCGACTGGATGCAGCCCTTTGCTCAGCAAGGGTATACCTGGGGTGGTAACTCCGGCATTCACGTTGAATCCAAAGACCGCATCCTGATTGTGCAGCGTGGTGAAACCCAGTTACCCGATCCGCTGCCACCTGAATACACCAATTATGCCGGATCTATGGGCTGGAACGTCATTCAAGGTCGTGGCCGTACCTGGCAGAACCTGTTGTATGTCATCAACAGTGATGGCGAGCTTCAGGAAGTGTGGGATCAGTGGGACCACCTGTGGGCAGGCACCGATGGCCCCGGCCCTCATCGTTTACGCGTCAGCCCCTATGATCCGGAACGTAAAGTCTGGGTAGTTGAAGAGACGGGACACGTCATCTATATTTTTTCCCAAGACGGCAAAGAGTTGCTCAAGACACTTGGCGAGAAAAACGTATCTGCCTCTGACCGCACCCATTTTGGCAAACCACAAGACGTCGTGTTTTTGCCCGATGGGCATGTGCTGGTAGCCGATGGTCTGGAAAATGCCCGGATTGTTGTTCTTAACAGTGAAGGTGAATATGTCTCTGAATTTGGTACGCGTGGGGAGCAGCCTGGTCAGTTCCTGAGTGTTCATGGCATGGCCTTAGGCCCGGATAACATGCTGTACGTGGTCGACCGTGATGCATTGAATGTGCAGGTGTTTGAGCATGTCAATCGTGGTGTCGCCGGTGCTGTACCTGAATTCGAGTTCAGGGCGCGTTGGTTAGGTCCCAATTTTCCACTCGACATTATTGTGAGTGATGAATACGCCTGGGTAACTGATATTCGCCCAACCAAAGTGATTCAGTTTGATCTGCAGGGCAACCATGTTTACACCTGGTTGCTGCCCCCGGATGGTCCAGGGGCCTGGCTGGAAATGCATTCGTTTGCAGTCGATGCCGATGGCAATTTGTACGGCACGGACAATCAATATGCCAGACCGCAAAAATTGGTGCCGCGCGCGGATGCCGATCCAAAACATCTGATCCAGCCACAATATGTTCCAAGATAAAAAATTAGCGAAGGAGAGGACAACCCTCTCCTTCAAACCCGTTAGTGTTTCGGCGGTCGCGGTACCAGTATCGGCGTGTTCTGTTTGTACTGCTGGTAGGTGAGCTCTGCGCCCCAGCGCTTGTCTGATCGCGCTTCCAGCAAAGGTATTCCGCTGACACGGGTTAGCAGCAAAATTACAAAGACCGGTGAAATCAGACTGATCAGTTGCCAGCCGCTGAGCACCGGTGCAGCGACCATAGCCACTCCTACCCAAAGCAGAATTTCGCCAAAATAGTTCGGGTGCCGTGACCATGCCCACAAACCACTCGTAATAAATTTGCCATCGTTGGCGGGCACCGCTCTGAAGCTACGCTTTTGTCGGTCGGCGACAATTTCGATGAGAAAACCAATCGCCCACAGGCAGATACCGATATACGCAACAGTTTCCAGGGGAGCTCTCTGCGTGCTGGTAATTGCGGTCAGCGCGGCGGCACTGGTAACAAAAACCCACAAGGCCTGAATGCTCCAGGTGACCAGGAATCGGGTGAATATTGGTTTGATGGCATCAAAGCGGCCGTCGGAGCCGTCTTTTCTGACACGCAAAAACAGAAAGCTGCCCAGTCGGGTAGCCCAGATACAAATCAGCAAGGTCAACACAATAGCCCGCAGATCCTGATTGGGCGACAGGTTCAGTGCCACCAAGGCCAGGGTGACAAAGCACAAGCTACCGGTTAAATCAAAATAGTGTTCAGTCTGCGCCAGCCATGACGGCAAAAAAATCAGCCAATTGATGGCAAAAGACACGCCCGCGCATAACACCAACACTGGCATGCTCACGCCTGCCAGCTCAGTTACTGCGCCATTTTGACTGCCGGCCAGCGCGATAGCGGCTGCCACTGCAAGGGTGATGAGGATGACCAGGACCATACGGCCATGGTTTATCTTTTTGGAATTGTTATTGTCTGCTGTGCCTGATTGGCTCATGGCGTCTCCCTGATGCTGGTATTCACTTTGATTTTATTTGTTCTTGTACGTGCGCTGGCCGGTTTCAGTTTAACGCGTGTTTCAGTGAGGCTCATAGTACCTGTCGACAGATGCACCGAGCGAACCCGCGTGCGCCACGAATAAAATTCAGTTGGCGGTGTAATATCGGGGGAGGGTTGTGAAAATCACGCTGGCAGGTGACGACGAACATATGAATATTGATCTGACTATTGATCGGGAGATCTTGCAGCGTTGCATCAGACGAGACCGAGATGCATTCAGGCTGGTGGTTGAACAACTAAAACGCCCGGCGTATTACCACGCACTGTCCTTGCTAGGAAACCCGGAAGACGCCATGGACATATCGCAGGAAGCGTTTGCCAAGGCTTGGCAGTCGATTGCTACCTTTGATGCGACACTGGCGTTTTACCCTTGGTACTACACCATTTTGAAGCGCTTGGCGCTCAATCTGCTGCGCAGCAAAAAGCGCCACCCTGAGTCAAGTCTGTCGCAGGCGCAAGAATCCTTACTGACCGACACGGATGTGGAACACAGTTTTAACATTGAAGAGGTGTCGACCAGATGTTCTCCGGAAAACGTACGCATCAGGGAGCAGACACAGCAACAGGTCAGACGGGCATTTGCAGAATTGTCGCTGGAAGACAGCGAGATTCTCAGTCTGAAAGATATGCATGATTATGCTTACAAAGACATCGCCGTGATGTTGTCCATCCCAATCGGTACCGTGATGTCGCGTTTGTATACAGCGCGCAACCGTCTGCGAATCCAGTTACAGGAGCTAGGTTATGAACACTCGTGATACTGCGACAAAAATAGATAAACAGCGCATCAGAGAACTGATGATGGCGCAACTTGACGGGGAGAGCTCACCGGAACAGGATGCGGAGGTGGCGCTCTGGGTACAGTCAGACCCGGTTTTGCACAGGGAGTTCGAGCATATGAAAGCCCTCAAGCTACTGACTGCTCAACAACGCCCGGACGACCTGCCGCCAGAAAAATGGGATCAATACTGGCAAGGTGTTTACCCGCGACTTGAACGTGGTCTGGGCTGGATGCTAATGTCCTTGGGCGCTTTGGTACTGCTTATGTATGGCAGCTGGGAGATCGCCAGAGAGTGGATACTCAGTCCGGATATTCCGTTGTGGATCAAAGCTGCGGGTATCAGCTTCTGGACAGGACTTGCCATCTTGTTGATATCGGTAATCAGAGAGAAGTTGTTCCTTCATAAACAAGAACGTTACAAGGATATTCAGCGATGATCATCAGCCCTTCTTCGACAGTTGCAGGAAAGAGTGTTTCACGGACTTTGGGGTTGGCACGGGGTAACACCATCCGTGCCAGACACGTGGGGCGCGACATCATGGCCTCACTCAAAATGTTGATCGGTGGCGAGATAGAGGACTACACCAAAATGATGGCGGAGTCTCGTGAGCAGGCGCTGGATAGAATGATGGCAGAAGCAAAAGCCATGGGCGCCAATGCGGTGCTTGACGTGCGATTTTCAACCAGCTACATAATGACGGGTGCAGCAGAGATTCTGGTGTATGGAACCGCCGTAGTGCTGGAATAAGCAAAGCCATCCGCCAGGCTCTCTTGACTGTGTGGGTGGAACTGCTTATGGTTCCGACCCAAACGGCAGGCTTGGCGGAAAAATTAACATGACGGGTCTGGATCCGGATTATCGGCATCGCACGACGCTCAGATTCAGCTGGGCCTTGCTGATTTTGTTCAGTATTGGTGCGGTTGGTCGACTGTTTGTCCAGTACCTGCCGAACGTGTTGACCTGGCTGGGCGCCGTTAATGTGCTGGTGTCATTAGCCATCTATCTGATCATCCGCTCCAAGCGTTACCCAGGGGCAGAACCCGCGCTAGTTTTATTTCTGTGCTTGTTCTGCACTATCCCTTTGTATTTAAGTACTGGCGGTGTCAACAGTCAGTATGTCTACTTTATGACACTCATCCCTATGATGGCCGCACTGCTAGGCAGTGTACGTCTGACCTGGACGGTATGTGTCATTCAAATGGTACTGATATTCCTTATGAATATGTTTGGTGATCAGATACCGGATTTGACGGGATTCCCGTTTCTTGAAGACAAAACCCGCGTGCGCAGTGTTTGGTTGATGTTGGGTGTATTTATTGGCAGTTACTTTGGCGTGTATTTTCGCAAAGCCTATGATGAACAGTCAGAGTTGTTGGACAAACTGGCTGGGATCGATCATCTCACCGGACTTTTAAATCGACGCGGGCTCAAAACCCGCCTCGACGAAGAGTTACAGCGCAGCACGCGATCAGGCAGCCCCTTATCTGTGTTGATGCTGGATGTCGACTTTTTTAAACAGTTTAATGACAAGTATGGTCATGCGGCGGGCGATGAGTGTTTGATCAAGGTGGCAAGGTGCTTGAGAAAGAACACCCGGGCTGAAGATATTGTGTCGCGTTATGGTGGTGAGGAGTTTCTGATTGTTCTCATCAACGCCGATGTGCAGGAAACCATGGGCGTCGCAGAAAAGTTGCGTCAGGCCATCAACGAGCTTGATCCGGTGGCTGGCAGTGCAAAAATCAGTGTCACAATTGGCGCAGCTTCCTTGCCAGCAGCAGATCCTTTAATCAGATTGCCCCATGCCGAAGAGTTGATCCGACAGGCTGATGAGGCCTTGTATCGTGGTAAAGAGGGCGGTCGAAATCGTGTTGAGCTGGCCGACCCTACGGCCGGAATGGCATCAGCCTGAGGCCCGCAACAAGGCCTCAAGCGCTTTCCAGCGCCTCCCAACGCGCATAATGATCCTCAAGCTTTGTCTGTAACTCGCCCAGTTTTTGAAGTGCGTTTTGCACAAGCTTTGCGTCCTGCTCGTAAAAGCCTGGCGCTGCCATCAAGGTTTCCACACTGCCAATCTCAGATTCCAGTTTTTCAATCTGTTTGGTGATCTGATCAAGCTCGCGCTGGACTTTTTGGCTATGTTTGGGGGCGTTGCTTTGGGATGCCTGCGTGCTGGCGGCAAGCGCAGGGCTGACTGCCGCGCTCGTGTTTGCAGCCTTGGCAGCGATGGCGGCCGCGGGTTTGCTGATGACATCTTCGTCTTCAAAGGACAGCATTTTGCCGCCTTGTCGCAGCCAGTCCTCATAACCGCCCACATATTCTTTAACAACCCCTGGGGCCTCAAACACAATACACTGGGTAATAACGTTGTCGAGAAACTTCCGGTCATGGCTGACAATCAGCAGGGTGCCGCTAAACTCAAGTAGTAGCTCTTCGAGCAACTCCAGGGTTTCCATGTCCAGATCGTTTGTTGGTTCATCCAGCACAATCATGTTGGCAGGTTTGCTGAACAACTTGGCCAGGATCAGACGGTTTTGTTCGCCACCTGACAGTGATTTGATGGGCTGGCGGGTACGTCTGGGCAGGAACAAAAACTCCTGCAAGTAACTGATGACGTGTTTGTTTTTGCCATTGATTTCAATGAATTCACGACCTTCAGATAAAAAGTCGATGACAGTCTGTTCCGGGTCCAGTTTGTTGCGCAGTTGGTCAAAATACAAAATCTCAAGATTGGTGCCGAGCTTGACCTCGCCTGAATCCGGCTGGATTTCACCCAATAGAATACGTAACAACGTGGTTTTGCCACTGCCGTTGGCGCCAATAAAACCTACCCGGTCACCGCGTATAATTTTGGTCGAAAAATTATTGAGAATGGGTTTGTTGCCATACTGATGATTGAGGTGGGTAGCTTCGATGACAATTTTACCTGAGCTGCCTGCCTGTTCGAGGGAGAAGCTCGCTTTTCCGGTCAATTCGCGGCGCTGACTGCGCTCTTCGCGCATTTTCTTGAGGGCGCGTACGCGGCCTTCATTACGCGTACGGCGCGCCTTGATGCCTTGTCGGATCCAGACTTCTTCCTCGGCAAGGCGTTTGTCGAACTCCATGTTGGTTTTGTCTTCGGCGGCCAGTTGCTGCTCACGGAACACCAGAAAAGACTCATAGTCGCCATCCCAGCTACGAATGTGCCCCCGGTCCAGTTCGATGATGCGGTTACTGATCTTCTGCAAAAACTGTCGATCGTGGGTGATTACCAACACGGCGCCACGGAAATCGTTGATGGCTTTTTCCAGCCACTCAATGGTCGGAATATCCAGGTGGTTTGTGGGTTCGTCCAGCATCAACAGGTCGGGCTCACTGATCAATGCTCTGCCGAGTGACGCGCGACGGCGGCTACCACCAGACAGTGTTTTCATGCGCGCGTCTGCCGGCAGAGACAGCATATCCAGCATGCCTTCGATTTTATGTTCAAACGCCCAGCCATCACGCTCTTCGATCTGTTTTTGCAGAGCGCCCATTTCATTGAGATTTTTTTCGTCAGACCAGTCCAGATCGTCGTCATGGGTCAGCGCGTGATAACGCTTCAGAATATCGCCAAGGCCTTCAATACCGCTAGCGATATAGTCATAGATGGTCTGCTCATCCTGCGCGGGCAGATTCTGGTCCAGATAGGCAAGACGTATGCTCTCTGCACGCCATAAATCGCCGCTGTCGGCGATGATCTGTCCCATCAGAACTTTCATAAACGTAGACTTGCCCGCACCGTTTTGACCCAGAATACCAATACGTTCACCCTTGTGGATGGTCATTGAAACACCATCCAGCAATGGGTTGTCACCAAAGGCAAGTTGGAGATTACTTAATCTAAACAACAACATAGCTGCTTTTTATCCTGGGTTGTGTTGCGCGCGGCAGTGGTTTTTTGGCTTGTATTTGAGGCCGCGCAGTATAAACTTAAGCGCATGTAGATGACAGCTGGCCGTTACACAGCTCCACCAAAAAGGACTATTGTGATCAAGACCGATCAACTCCCGCTCGCCATTCACGCTACCCTCGAGGCTTATTGGCAGCGCCTGCAAACCGCTGCTGAACACGACACCTCGAGTGCGGCGCACACGCTTGTCGCGCTGCTTGAATCTCAGGACAAGTTTTCCAGTCAGCTGGCGCTGGTCTGGTCATGCAGTGACTATGCAGCCAATGTGTGTATTCAGCATCCTGAATTGTTGTTGGAGCTGCATCAAAGCGGCTCATTACTACATCTTTGTCCGGACGGTTTTCACGCACCCCTGCAGGATGTCCTTGGCAGTCTGTTTCCAGCACATGCGGACAGGCTCGATGAGGCAGAGCTTAAAAAACGCCTACGCCTTTTTCAGCAAAAACACATGCTGCGACTGATCTGGCGGGATGTCACGCATCTGGCTTCTGTGCGAGACACCGCTGCGGAAGTGTCGGCGCTAGCCGAAGCTGCGATGGATGTGACTCTGGAGTTGCTGCATCAGTGGTTAGTTCTGACGCTAGGCAAGCCCATCGGGCAGCGCTCAGGCCTGGAGCAGCGCATGGTGGTGCTCGGCATGGGCAAGCTTGGGGCCGGGGAATTGAATCTTTCGTCAGATATTGACCTGATGTTTGCCTATCCTGAAGCCGGCGATACTCAAGCGACAGCTGCCGGCAAATCGGTCAGTTGCCAACAGTTTTTTATCAAACTCGGTCAACAATTAATAGATGTGCTCGATACCATCACGGTTGATGGGTTTGTGTTCCGTGTCGATATGCGGCTGCGCCCCTATGGCAGCGAAGGTGTGCTTGCCTGCAGTTTTGACGCGATGGAAAACTACTACCAGTCGCAAGGGCGTGACTGGGAGCGTTATGCCATGATCAAAGCGCGCGCCGTGGCCGGCGATATCCGTTCAGGTGTCGATCTGTTGAATCGGCTGCGGCCCTTCAGCTACCGGCGTTACCTTGATTTTTCCGCCTTTGAATCGCTGCGCAGTATGAAGCAGCAGATCAATAAACAAGTGCGCAAAAAAGGCATGAATCAGGATATCAAACTCGGTGCTGGTGGTATTCGTGAGGTTGAGTTTGTGATACAGGCACTGCAAATGGTGCATGGCGGGCGCGACAAACGTCTGCAGCAAACCTCACTGTATGCTGCCATGGATACCTTGCAGGCCGCTGAGTATTTACCTGCGGACATCGTCCAGGCCTTGCGCAGTGCGTATAGTTTCTTGCGGGATCTGGAACATAAACTGCAAGGTTTTGCTAATAAACAAACACAATCACTGCCTGCATCATCTGATGAGCAATTGCGTGTTGCTATCGCAATGGCGGTGCCGGATATTAAAAGTGCCAACTGGAACGATCTGATGTCAGTGCTTGAACAGCATCGTGCGATTGTTCGGCAGCACTTCAGTGATGTCATCCATACTGAAGAAGACGATGACGACGCCAGCCGACATGATGTAGATGACGCAGAAATGCAGTCACTCTGGCATGGGGATATGACTGCAGAACAAGCCATTCCGATGTTGTCCGCTTTAAAATTTGAAGCACCTGAAAAAACCTGGCAACTATTGACTGAGTTCAGAAAGGACAAAGTATTTTTTACACTGCCTGCTGAAAGTCGCCAACGCTTCACCCGCTTTATGCCTTTGTTATTGGCAACGCTGACACAGGAAAAAACGCCCAGCCTTGGTTTTGAACGCGTCATGAAAATGGTAGAGGCGGTGGCTCGTCGTACCGCCTATCTGGTGCTGCTGGCAGAAAACCCGCGCGCCATGAAGCAGTTTGTCCACCTGTGCACAGAAAGCCCATTTGTGGCAGAGTTTTTGAGTCGTCATCCAGTGTTGCTGGATGAATTGCTCGGCACCATGAAACAGCCGCCTGAAAAATCGACGCTGCAAGAAGAGTTGGCTCAGGGTTTGTTACGAATTGGCGAAGACAATTTTGAAGAGCAAATGGAGTACCTGCGCTACTTTAAACAGACACACACGCTGCAGGTAGCCGCTGCCCAGATCAATGGCGCCATGACCGTCATGAAAGTCAGCGATTACCTGACATTCACTGCCGAGGCCGTGCTTGAGCAGGTGCTGGCGCTGTGTTGGCAAAACCTCACCCGCAAACATGGTTACCCGGTCAACAGTGCAGGGCAGCATGGCGAGATGGATTTTGTGGTGGTTGGGTATGGCAAGCTTGGCGGTATCGAGCTGAGTTATCTGTCTGATCTGGATCTGGTGTTTCTGCATGACGGTACGTTGGATGAAGATACCGTATGTGCCGAAGGCCAGCGCAGTATCAATAGCCGCGAGTTTTATACCCGCATGGCTCAGCGCGTGATCACCATGTTGGGTACCAATACGGTGTCGGGTAAATTGTATGACGTGGATATGCGGCTGCGCCCCTCGGGTGAATCTGGTTTATTGGTGAGTACCCTGCCGGCTTTTGAACAGTATCAGCTCAAGGAGGCCTGGACATGGGAGCACCAGGCGTTGGTGCGGTCGCGGGCAGTGGCGGGTTCGCCGCGCATGGCCGGGTTATTTGAGTCGGTACGCGCTGGCGTTTTGTCAAAACAACGCGATCTGAATAAGTTGTCCAATGATGTCGTATCCATGCGCAAACGCATGCGTGATGAGTTGACACGCAAGGCTGGTAATAAGGCCTTGCAGCCCGGGTTTGCTATCAAACAAGGGCTTGGCGGCATCGTTGATATTGAATTTATGGTGCAATATCTGGTGCTGGCAGAGGCTTATCGCTGCCCCGCGTTGGTCCGCTATCCTGATAACGTGAGAATTCTGGAAGCCGCCGCGCGCTGCGTGTTGTTGTCGGAGCAAGAAATTCAGCAGCTTACGGAGAGTTATCTTGCCTTGCGCGCGACGCTGCACGAATTTGCGCTTCAACATAACGAATCCGATTCAGTTGAGCTGGATATTGCCAATGCGGTGCTGTTGCCACTGCAGCCCATGCGTGATCGCGTGGTCAGTCTGTGGGAAAAAGTATTTAAGGGTGGAGCATCGATATGACGGCGGACGCGGCCCATAAGCTTCTGGTGGTTGGGCCTTCCTGGGTCGGCGATATGGTGATGGCGCAGTCATTGTTTAAAGTATTGCGACAACAGCACGCCTCACTGCAACTGGATGTGCTGGCGCCGGCGTGGAGCCGCGCGCTCTTACAGCGCATGCCGGAAGTTGACAACGCCATCGATCTGCCGTTTGCTCACGGCGAGTTAGGTCTGCGAAAACGAATGGCGCTCGCAAAGGCCTTGCGTGCGGCCCGCTATGATCAGGCCATTGTGCTGCCGAACTCATTCAAATCAGCGATCATTCCGTGGTTCGCGCGTATCCCGATCAGAACGGGTTGGCGGGGTGAACAGCGAGGGCTGCTGTTAAATGATTGCCGTACATTGGACAAACAACAACTCCCGATGATGGTGCAACGCTTTGTGGTGCTTGGTCAGCAAAAACACCTTGGTGTGCCGGAGCCCTTGCCTGTTCCCCAATTGGTGGTTGATAAAACAGGCGCAGAACAGGCGATACAGGCACTTGATTTGTCGTGGTCGCAAAATACTGCTGTGTTAGCGTTATGCCCTGGAGCAGAATTTGGAGATGCCAAACAATGGCCCGCCGCGCACTACGCTGAAGTTGCCAAAGACTACAGTGCCAGGGGCTGGCGTATTGCCTTGATGGGTTCCGGAAAAGATCGGCCGATTTGTGATCAGATTGTTGGCATGTTGCCAGAATTACTGCGTGGCAACTGTGACAACCTTGCGGGTCGCACCAGTCTCGCGCAGGCTATTGATCTGCTCTCAAAGGCAAAGGCGGTTGTCAGCAATGATTCGGGTTTGATGCATATCGCGGCAGCGCTGCATCGGCCGCTTGTCGCGGTCTATGGCTCAACATCGACCAGCTTCACGCCGCCTCTGTCCGATCAGGTAGAAATGCTGTATACCGACATTGATTGCAGGCCTTGTTTTAAGCGCCAGTGTCCTTACGGACATAAAAAATGTCTGACAGACTTGCAGCCGGCGCGGGTACTGGATGCTCTCAAGCGCTTATTACAGCGTGTGCAGTTTGTAGCCCTGTGAGTTTGATTTTGCAAAAAAGCTTATGAACAAGAACAAAGCGAAGCAACACCATGGAGAATCTGCTTGCGTATTCTGATCGTCAAAACCTCATCGCTGGGTGATGTGTTACACACATTACCTGCGCTGACTGACGCCATGCAGGCTATCCCGGGACTCAAGGCAGACTGGGTTGTCGAAGAGGGGTTTGCAGAGATTCCAGCCTGGCATCCTGCTGTAGACAAAGTGATCCCGGTCGCTATTCGACGCTGGCGCAAACAGGTCTGGCACAGTTTGCGCTCGGGTGAGTTCAAGCATTTTGCATCCACTCTGCGTGCCCAGGATTATGATCATGTTATTGATGCCCAAGGCTTGCTGAAAAGCGCAGTGATCACGCGGCTCGCGCGCGGCGTGCGCTCAGGCCTGGATAAAAACAGTATCAAGGAAGCAGTTGCCAGCCGCTTCTACCATCAGCGGTTTGCAGTACCCCGGGCGCTGCACGCAGTCCAGAGAGTCAGGCAGTTGTTTGCCGCGGTACTGGGGTATCAGTACAACAGCAATCAGATTGACTATGGGTTGTCTGACTTTATGCCAACTGATGCCCCTGAGCAGGTACCCGGTTTGATGTTTTTACATGGCACTACCTGGGCAAGTAAACACTGGCCTGAAGTGTATTGGCGTGAACTCGCGTCTTTGGCTGATCAACAGGGCTTCAAGATCAAACTGCCCTGGGGCAACCCCGATGAGCAACAACGTGCGGGGCGGATTGCTGAGGGAATTACAGGTGCGTTGGTGCTCGGGCGGCAGTCACTTACCGAACTTGCCCGACATCTGAGTCATTGCAGCGGTGTTGTTGCCGTTGATACCGGATTGGGACACCTGGCTGCCGCCTTGGGTCGACCCACAGTGTCCATTTACGGCGCTACCAATCCCGGTTTGTCCGGCAGTTTTGGCCACTTTCAACACCATCTGACATCGAGCCTGGCGTGCTCACCTTGTATGCGCAGAGAGTGTGCCTATCGCGGGCAGGCCATGATGGACAACACAGCGGCGGGTACTTTTGAAATACAGCCAGCCTGTTATCGATCGATGCCACCCTCATTAGTCTTTTCGCAATTGCAGCGATTGATGTTGCAGTCAGGCACTGAGCAAAAAAGCACAATAGACTCATCGAGGAGTCAGGCATGACACTCGCATTTTTGATTTATAAGTATTTCCCTTATGGTGGGCAGCAACGCGACTTTCTCAGAATCGTTGAGCGTTGCCTGCAGGCAGGCCATCAAGTACGCGTGTACTGCCTGCGCTGGGAAGGCGTAGTGCCATGTGGTATTCAATTGATCAATGTGCCTGTCAAAGGTTTGTCCAGCCATACCCGTTATCAGCGTTTCAGCGCTTGGGTGAAGCAGGATACCGTGAGCAATCCGGTGGATGCGGTCATTGGATTCAGCAAAATGCCAGACCTTGATCTTTATTACGCGGCAGACCCGTGTTTTGCAGCACGACTGCAGCGGGAAAACTCCATCATCAAAAAAATACTACCGCGTTATCGGCACTTTCTGGCCTATGAAAAAGCGGTGTTTGATAGAGACTCTGACACTGAAGTCATGCTGTTATCCCCTCAGCAGTACAGTGAGTTTTCGAGCATTTACCCAGCGTGTAAACATCGATTGCACCAATTGGCACCGGGCATCGATGCAAGTCGACTCCCCAGTGCCGATGCGGATCAGGAGCGTAAACAGTTCAGGGACAAGTACTCACTCCGTGACAATGACATCGCGCTGTTGCAGATAGGTTCCGGTTTTCGTGTAAAAGGGGTTGATCGTGCGATCCGGGCGCTGGCCAGCCTGCCCGAGGATATTCGTACGCGCACACAATTTTATATTGTTGGCAGAGATAAACCTGGTGAGTACGAAAAGTTGGCCCGATCACTGGGTGTTGGCGATCGTTGCCATTTTCTCGGCGGCCGCGATGATGTGCCGATGTTTCTGCGTGGCTGTGATCTTTTGCTACACCCCGCCTACAGCGAGAGTGCCGGCTATACCATTCTGGAAGCTGTTATCAATGGCTTGCCGGTGTTAACAACCGATACCTGCGGTTATGCATTTCATGTGCACAAGGCACGCGCGGGTGAGATTTGTGCATCACCGTTTTCGCAACAAGAATTTAATAATATGTTGCTGACCATGCTTGAGTCACCTCAGCGCCACGTGTGGCAACAACATGGCCTGGCGTATGCAAAACAGATTGATGTCACCGGGATGCCGGAAGCTGCAATCAAATTGATCGAGAATTTTGTGCACACGCGCGAAGCCCGCATGCCCGAGCGAGTGTCTGAATGAAACTTTTTGTGCGAGAGGATTTTGCCGGCAACTGGCATGGCAAAGATGCCTTCGCCGAGGCGGATAAACTGGAGGGCGAGATTTTTCGGCAGGTGAAAGGCCGCAGAACTTTGCGTTTTAAGAGGGAAGGAAAATCCTATTTTGTCAAAGTTCACCCCGGTGTGGGGTGGGCAGAAATATTCAAAAACCTGATCACACTCAGATTGCCGGTGCTTGGCGCTGGTAACGAGTGGCGTGCGATCAATGCCTTGCAGGCACTCGGCATTCCGACAATGACCGTGGCCGCCTATGGTGAGCGGGGATTCAATCCCGCGCATCGGTATTCATTTCTGGTAACCGATGATTTGTCCCCCACCGTCAGTCTGGAAACAGTCTGTGCCCGATGGCATGATGAAAGGCCGAGCTTCCGTTTCAAAAGCCAGCTCATTCGGGAAGTTGCCCGGCTAGGGCGAGAACTGCATTCCAATGGCATCTGTCACCGCGACTTCTATCTTTGCCATTTTTTGCTGCGCTGCACGGCTGACGGCCAGGTTGATGAGTCTCAACAACCACACCTGTCGATCATCGACCTGCATAGAACGCTGCTAAAGCCATTTTTTGTTGCGCGTTGGGTCAAAAAGGACCTGGCTGGTTTATGTTTTTCCGCCTTGGATATTGGATTGACCCGCACTGATTTTCTGAGATTTATGTGTGCCTATACTGGCAAGTCGGTGCGAGAACTGATGCGGCAGGAGTTGCCGTATTGGCGGGAGATTCAGCACAAGGCCAATAAAATATGGCTGCGCGACCGACATAAACAGGCGCGTCGATTGCACAAGCGTATCTACAACGCATCCGAGAGTGTTTCATTACAACGCTCGACAGGTAAATTTGCCCTGGTTAACAAACATCTTTGGCAAGCCGAGTTGCAAGCGCTGATTGATTCCCCTGATGCACTCATCAAAAAAGCACAGATGCTCAAGGACGGGGATTCGACAACGGTTGTGTCACTGTCGCTGGCCGGTCGTGAGTGGGTGATCAAACGCTACAATCTCAGAGGGTTCTGGTATGGGTTGAGCCGTCTGCCCAGACCAAGTCGGGCCTGGCACTGCTGGGGCAGTGCGCATCTGCTGCAGGAGGCAGGTATCAATACGCCTCAACCCTTGTTGATGGTGGAAAACAGGTGGGGGCCACTGCGCCGGGAAGCGTATTATGTCTGTGAGCGTGTGCGTGGCAAGGACGCAAAACTCATGTTGGATCACGAACCGCCGCAATCGCTGTTGTGGTCACAAGCACTGGATTTATTTGAAGAGTTGTTTGTGATAATGCGTCGGCAGCAAATTGTGCATGGCGACATGAAAGCTACCAATTTTCTGATTTGCCCTCAGGTAGAAGGTACGCCAACACTCGAAGTGGTTGATCTGGATGCTTGCCGCCTGGAACTTAAACCGGCGCGCTTCCGTAAATACTTTTCTCGCGATTTATTGCGTTTTTATGCAAACTGGCGCCATCACGAAGCGGCAGGCAAAATTAGTCAATTGATCAAAAAAATGGGGCGGGGTCTGTAAGGTAATGGTGGCTCAAGAAGTGAAATCAACAAAGGATGTGACAAGATGGGCCTGATCACGCTTGGTTTGTCGGGTGCCTTGGGATATGACGCAGCAGCTGCGCTGTTTGTTGATGGAGAGTTGACCCTTGCTGTTGAAGAAGAGCGCTTGATACGACGCAAACACGCCCGTGATATGTTGCCCATTGAGTCTATTCGTTATTGCCTGCGTGCGGCCAAGCTGAAGCCGCGTCAGGTTGATCAGGTGGCGATCGCATTTGCGCCCGTTTCCTTGTTCAGTGCCGCGCGCTGGCATTATGCCCGCCGACACTGGTATGCACCCGATCGCGCCATTGATGCACTATTTAACGGCAATCGTCGCTTTCACCGCTACTACCGGCAAATCAATCAGATGCTATCTGATCTTGGGTTGCCCATGGAAAAAGTGAAGCTGATACCGGTTCAGCATCAGCTTGCTCATGCGGCCAGCGCTTACTACATGAGCGGATTTAAAGAAAAGACCGCTATTTTGTGTGTGGATCAAAAAGGCGAGTATGCCACCACGTTTCTGGGTTACGGCGAAAACGGCAAGATTCACAAAATCAAAGAATTTTACGAACCCGACTCTCTGAGCGGGATGTACGCCTCCATGTGTGACTATCTTGGTTTTGACATGCTGGATGGTGAATCGAAAGTCATGGGCATCGCGACATATGGCAATCCCGAGAAGTATGACCTGTCATTTCTGGCGGATTATCGTGGCAAAGACTTTAAGGTCAACACGCATATGGTCAGAGCGGTTGGACTACGTCGATATAAACACCGCAGTATTGGACATTCGTTTACACCCGAGTTACTTGAGAAGTTGGGGCCACGCCGCGCGGGCGACGTGTTCCAGGATCCCTATGTGCACTATGCGGCAGGGACACAACGTTTATATGAAAATATTGCCACGGGTCTGACTGCGCATTATTTGTCAGACATTCTTAAACAGACTGGCAAACTGGCGATGGCGGGTACCGGCGCATTTAACGTCAAATTGAATCAACGTTTGCGAGAGTTGCCTTGGGTCAATGAAGTTTACGTGCCGCCTGCAGCGGGCGATGCTGGCACAGCGATTGGCGCGGCTGCTTATGTCATAGCGAATAAAAACAAATTGCCCGTTACGCCGCTTCGTCATGCGTATCTGGGACCAAAGTACAACACAGAAAGATGTATCAAGGCCTGCGAGCAGCACCGGGACCGGCCGCGTTTTGAAATACTCGAAAAGCCTGCGGAGAAAGCTGCAGAGCTGCTCACCCAGGGCCATCTGGTAGGCTGGTTTCAGGGGCGCATGGAGTTTGGTCCACGCGCGCTGGGTAATCGCAGCATTCTTGCGAATCCACAAGAAAGCAGCAGCGTCACGGATATCAACAAGCGAGTGAAATTTCGCGAAAAGTGGCGCAACTTTGCGCCGAGTATGTTGCCCGACATGGCCGTCAAAATGTTGGGCAAAGATTGCCCAGCGGATTTTATGACGCAGACCTTTGATGTAGCGCCAGAGTGGCAGAAACTGTTCCCCAGCACGGTTTATCGGGACGGCACTACGCGGGCCCACATTGTCAGAAAAGAGCACAATGCCCGCTTTTATGCGTTGTTACGTGCCATGGAGAAAATGACCGGATACGGTCTGGTTGTTAATACGTCGCTGAACAGACCGGGCGAAGCCATGATCTGCTCTCCGGAAGATGCTCTGGATATGTTTTTTGGATCCGACCTTGAGTATCTGTTAATGCAGGATCTGCTGATTACCAAACCGCCTGAAGATAATACCGGGTGGGAGCGCGTCGAGCCGACCAATACCTAAAGTTCCTTTTCAAACACCAGCAGACTGGCGCCGCGCTCGGCAGGGAACTCGCGCAACAGGCGCAGACTGCCGTTGCTGATGCCAGCATCCAGCTGTGCCTGAAAGCTGCGGCGGGGCGTGACGGCGATAATGGTGCCCGGTGGCGCGGCCAGCAGATTGATATCGGGCAACTCGCGCCGCACCTCGTCATAATTGTCCACCCGGCCGCTTTGGTAAGCGATATGGATCTCATTGGTCAGCAAGTCTGCGCCCGGGCGCGTGGAGGTGTTGATCCAGCGGCTGGCTTGCTCAAGATGAAGCTTGGATGCCCCAAAGGACAGGTGCGCATCCAGTGCCGCAAACACCAGCAATAGCAGCATCCAGCGTCCAAAACCTTTGCGTCCGGCGCTCGCCGCCAGACTCCAGCCGCGATCAATCACAAAAGGTACAAAGATCAACACCAACGTCGCAAATAACAAGGTATAGCGCGTGGTGACAAAGCGCGTTAACAACATAAACATCACCAGCACCAGCGCAGCAACTGCCAGCCAACACACAATCACAGCCAGCGCTGGTTGCGTTAGTCGTACATACCGTCGCAATGCGCCGTATATCAGCAATGGCATGACGGCCAGACCAAGGCTGTCGACCACGCAGGCAATCAGCACTGCCAGTAAACCGACAGCGAGAAAAATAGCCGTGTAGTCGCCTACAAACTGGGCCGCATAGTCTCCGAATACTGCCTGTTCAAGTACAGGTGCTTCGGCCCCGAACAGAGGCGCCAGGTTGCTCAGGAACGGTTGATAGATGTTGAGAAACGTGGATAGCTGCGCGGTCACATCCAATGTCAGCATGGCCAAAGAGCCGCCAATCGCGGCAACGACCAACAGCGACAGAGTCTGCAATCTCAGGAATGCGCGTTGCCGCAGATTTACACGTGAGTGCGTGGGGACAAGCACCGCTATCGGTGTCAAGAACAGAAACAGCAGCGCTTCCGGGCGAAACAAGGCGGCAGCCAGACAGCTGAGCAAAAAGTAAAGTCCATAACGCAGGCGCAGGGATTCTGTATAGACAATCATGTAATAGACCGCCAGTAGACAGAATGCCAGGTATCCAATGTCACGGATGATATACGATCGAAATTCGTTCAGATGTGGGTACATCAAAATACAGACAACGGCCAGCCAGATCGTTCGGCGCGAGGGTGTGATTGCGGCAACAATCGATACAAAACTGACACTCAGCAGCGCAAACAACAGGGCGTTGATCAGATTGGCGCTTGCAAATATCGACATGCCAGTCACGTAATGTATTGCAGACATCATTAACGGCAAGTTGGCCCACTGATAGTGAGCAAACGCGGCAACAGGACCATTGCTCAATGCCAGTTCTGCGGCTTTTACATAGGTGTATGCATCGGTATTGGGTAGTTCGTTTAACTGGATGGCGAGCATGCTTAATAACAAGCTGGCCAGTACGGTGATCAGTTTGATGAAACGGATATCATTGGTGACTTGCCATGCCCGAATGTTCACTCAGACACCTCTCCCGAGTCAGTTGTTGTGCCGGATTTGTGTCGATAAGGGTCAGGTAAACCTTCCGGTTGTGTTTTGAAACGACGGTGTAACCAGATGTACTGATCCGGCGCTACTCTGATGGCAGCCTCAATCAGTTTGTTGATGCGCAGCACATCCATCTGCTCATCACCCGTTGGGTAGTCCGCAAGTGGTTCGCTAAAGATCAGTTCGTAATGCTGATTGTTTTGCGTTCGGTAGTGTGCAAGAAAAATGACCGCAGAATTATTCACGTTGGCAAAGGTGGTGGTCGCCGTAATGCTGGCGGCTGGTCTGCCAAAAAAATCTGCAAACACGGAGTGTCGGGGGCCGTAATCCTGATCAGCGGCATACCACAATACTTTGCCGCGTTGCAGTTGTCGGAACGCTTTGCGGACTTCCTTGCGCTCAATAACCTCTTCGAAATGGCGCTGGCGGCCGCGTTTCATCAGGGTATCAAACAGCGGGTTCTTATGAAGCCGGTAGGTCACACTGAATTTATGATGCAAAGCCAGCAGGCTGCCAGCAATCTCCAGAGTTGAAAAATGTGCACTGACCAGCAGTACGCCGCGCCCTTGTGCCAGCGCCTTGTAAAGATGCTCCTGACCTTTGACAGTGACACGATCTCTGAAGTCTTCCGGGTTACGGCACCACGACAAGCCAATTTCCATCACGCCGCGGCCATTGGCGATAAACGTGTCTCGCACCAGTTTTTTTTGTTCCTGAGCAGAAAGTTCAGGAAAACACAGCGCGATGTTTACTTCACAAACGTGTCGTCGGCTGCGTGCTAAGTGGTACAGCGTGATACCCAGACCTTTGCCTATCATCATCTGCCAGCTGAACGGCAATTGCGCCAATGCCCAGATACAGCCGTAAGCGACCCAGGTCGGCCAGTGTTTTGGACCCAGGAAGTCGTTCAGATTCTCGCTGTGTTGATATTTTTTTGTCACGATGCTGGCGCAGTATTTTGATTGCCCGGCATTGTAGCAGACTGACAGGCGTGCTGTGTGCGTGTGATATCATGCCGGCATTGATTACTCAGACAGTCCTGTTGAGCGTCTGACGCCGTTAGCAGACCGGTAATCGAATCAGAAAAAACAGCAGGTAACTGATTATGGACGCAGGGATTTCCGTCTCAAACCAAGATGTATCGATTGCCGAGCTGCCCGCGTTTTTTCGGGCGCGAGTGTTGGTAGTAGGTGACGTCATGCTCGACAGATATTGGCATGGCAAAGCAGAGCGAATCTCCCCGGAAGCGCCAGTGCCGGTAGTCAAGGTCAGCAGTAATGAAGACAGGCCGGGTGGCGCTGCCAACGTTGCGTTGAATATTGCGGCATTAGGTGCTGCGGCAAGCATCGCGGGCATCACCGGTGATGACGAAGCCGGAGAAGAACTGGCCCGCCGACTGTCAGGGGCCGGCGTACTGTGTCATTTTTATGCCTCACCTGAGTCGCCCACCATTACCAAACTCCGCATCATCAGCCAGCAACAACAATTATTGCGTATTGATGTTGAGCAAGCTTTTACAACAGCAGACGTCGACGTACTGCTGGTGCATGCACTTTCAGCCCTTGATTCAGCAGATGTCCTTGTGCTGTCCGATTATGGCAAGGGCAGCCTCAGTGAAGCGCATGCCTTGATCAGCGCAGCCCGGGCTCGAAAGATCCCTGTGATTGTTGACCCCAAAGGGCGGGACTTTAACAAGTACCGCGGCGCGACCGTCATCACGCCCAATCTGAGTGAGTTTGAAGCCGTGGTTGGCGCATGTCTGACGGAAGATGAGTTGATCAGCAAAGGCCAGCAGCTGCGCGCGCAACTGGATCTGCAGGCGCTGCTGATTACACGCGGCGAGCACGGCATGACACTCTTGCAGACTGATCAGCCCGCGTTTCATTTACCGGCGCAGGCCCTGGAAGTGTTTGATGTTACCGGTGCTGGTGATACGGTCGTGGCGGTGTTGGCGGCAGCACTGGCGGCAGGTGAAACCCTGGAAAAAGGCACCACCCTGGCAAATCTGGCCGCAGGCCTGGTGGTGGCTAAATTGGGTACAGCGGCAATCAGCGGTCCGGAACTGCGCCGCGCGGTCCAGCAGCAGGCGGGCAGCGGTCGCGGGGTGATGAGTGCCGCGCAATTGCTCATGGCTGTGCAGGATGCGCGTGCTCATGGCGAAAGAATTGTTTTTACCAACGGGTGTTTTGACATTATCCATGCCGGACACGTTGGATATCTGGCGCAGGCCCGCAAACTGGGTGATCGCTTGATTGTGGCGATCAATGACGATGACTCGGTCAAACGGCTCAAAGGTCCCGGGCGTCCGATTAATCCTGTGGATCGCCGTATGGCGGTATTGGCTGGCCTGTCTGCCGTGGATTGGGTGGTCAGTTTTGCTGACGATACGCCGGAAACATTGCTTGCTCAGATTCGCCCGGATGTATTGGTTAAAGGTGGCGATTATTCTGTTGACCAGGTGGTTGGCGGGGAACTTGTGCACAGTTACGGCGGGGACGTGCGCGTGCTGGAATTCCTTGATAACTGCTCCACCTCTGCGATTGTTGCAAAAGTCAGGAACAGCTGATGATTGAAAAAGACGCTCTCCGGATACCTTTTGCGGAAGCGCTGGCGGTATGGTGGCGAATAGGATTGCTCAGTTTTGGAGGCCCGGCTGGCCAGATCGCGCTGATGCACAGGGTGATTGTTGAGGAAAAAAAATGGCTGGATGAAAGCCGTTTTTTGCACGCCTTGAATTACTGCATGTTGTTGCCCGGACCGGAGGCGCAGCAGCTCGCAACCTACATTGGATGGTTGCTGCATGGCGTCAAGGGCGGTTTGGTTGCCGGTCTGCTGTTTATACTCCCTGGTGCGTTTGCCATTCTTGCGCTGACCTGGGTATATGTTCTTCTGGGTGATTTGTCAGTCGTTGAAGGTTTGTTTTTTGGCTTAAAAGCGGCAGTTCTGGCTATTGTGGTGCAGGCCTTGTTACGCATAGCCGCGCGAACCCTGACCGGCCGACTGAAACCGGTGGTTGCGTTATTGGCTTTTCTGGCGCTGTTTGTTGCCGGGCTGCCTTTTCCTGTTGTGGTGCTGGGTGCCGGTATGCTCGGCTGGATGGCGGCCAGGTTGTTTGACGATGCATACTCCCGTGATCCAGCGATTTCATCGCGCGCGGATAGCCATTTGAATACATCGGATGTTGATATTCGCAACGCCCGTAAAGCGGCAGTTGTGTGTGTCTTGTTGTGGTTGCTCACTGTCGCCGGTTTGTTTTTGTGGCGTGGCAACAGTGACGTATACACAGAGCTGGCAGTATTTTTTTCCAAAATGGCGGTGGTGACCTTTGGCGGCGCGTATGCAGTGCTGGCTTATGTAGCCCAGCAGGGCGTTGAAAACTATCAGTGGTTGCAACCTGGCGAAATGCTCGACGGACTTGGTTTGGCGGAGACCACGCCTGGGCCGTTGATATTGGTCACCCAGTTTGTTGGTTATCTGGCGGCCTTTCGTCAAGCCGGCATAGAACCGGCCTTGTTAGCAGGCACTCTGGGTGCATTACTCACCACATGGGTGACTTTCCTGCCCTGTTTTATCTGGATATTTGCCGGTGCGCCGTATGTTGAATCCTTGCGTGGAAACCGTGCGCTCTCGGCCGCGTTGGCTGCCATTACTGCAGCCGTGGTCGGGGTGATTGCCAATCTGGCGCTGTGGTTTGCCTTTAATGTATTGTTCAGCCAGACTCATCGAATCAGTGGTGGTGGCATAGACATTTTGCTGCCAGTGTTATCCTCGATAGACTGGCCCATGGCTTCACTGTGTGTGATAGCGTTTGTAATGATTTTTGTATTCAGATGGTCTGTGCTCAAGACGCTGGCAGGAATGTCCCTGGCCGGCATGGTGGCACAGCAATTATTGATCTGACGTTTCAGACAGGTATTTTGTGACAAGTTAGTGCAACAATCAGTCGTTACATTATCCAAGCAGGAAAACCAGGTGTAGAACAATAGGAGAAGTGATCAATGTTAAAAACGGGTAAGTTTAAAAAAGTATTTTCGGTTAGCGCGTTAGTGCTTGCCTCTGTGGTGATGGTGACTACCAGTGCTCAGGATGCGCCGCCACCCACGCCGGAGCAGATCGCTGCCTCAGCCACTGCCACTCGTCAGGCAGTATTCAAGCTGTTGGCGTTTAATCTGGCACCGATCAATGGCATGGCCCGCAATACCGTGGAGTTCGACGCCGCAATCGCCGAGCGTAATGCACTGCGTGTGGCCGCGCTGGCACCAATGATCGCCGACCTGTTTGTTGTGAATGACACCCGCAACTTTCCGGTGACAACGGAAGCCTTGCCAATCATCTGGGACAACATGGATGATTTTAGCGCCAAAGCCTCTGCGCTCGAAGAAGCCGCCAAGACATTTGCAGCCGTCGCCGCCGGCGGTGATCGCGCAGCAACCATCGGCGCCATCCGTGCCTTTGGATCTACCTGCGGCAATTGCCATCGCGAATACCGGGTCGATTAAAAGAAGCGGGTCGACCAGACCCGCTACTCAAATCAGAGCCCGCGCTTGAAGAATGCCGCCATGGCCTGGCGGTCTTCATCGCTCAGTTGACCGGTATTGTGCTCAATCACGGGTTCCATTTTGCCGCCCACATATTCACCGTCCGGCAACAAACCGAGAAACAGAAACAGTGCCAGGTCATCTTCGCTCCAGCTGCTGAGCGCTGCCGCATTGATGGCAGGCACATGCCCATCGGGCATATCTCCACCCGCAAACTCGTTGGCATGGTCACTGATGCCCATGAGATTGCGTGGCGTGTGACATTCACCACAATGACCAAGATTGCGCGCAAGATAAGCGCCGCGTTCGAGCTGCGGATCATTAAACGGAGCGTGCTCCGGCTCGCTCAGACTGGCCAGTTTATTCCACGGTGCCAGCTGCCAGCGGCCGATCCAACCCGGAATAGCGTGAGATGCCACATCATTCATAACGGCCGGTTGCGCATGGAGCCACGACGCAATCGCCAGCGCATCGTCATCCGTGACCGCCGCATATGAACGGTATGGAAACGCTGGATAATAAAAACCGCCCTCAGGCCGACGCCCGTGTTTGATTGCCCGCACATAATCCGAGGCATTCCAAGTGCCTGTACCGGTAGTGGCGTCGGGTGTAATGTTTGATGCGTAGAAAATACCAAAAGGCGACTCAATCGCCATCCCGCCACTAAGGCCGCCGGCCTCGCCCTCATGGCAGCTGATACAGCCGCCGGCATTTACCAGATAACGCCCGCGCTCCAGCGTCTCCTCATCACTTGCCAAGGTGTACTCAGGCACGGCAGTCGGCGAAATTGCTGGCGAAAACAGCCAGACCGTTGAGGCTGCAATAATCGCAACCGCTATAAAAGAAATTTTGGACTTCACAACAACATCTCCATTAAGCAACCTGCCCTGATGCTAGCACAAGACAGCCACATGTAGATCGCTACCACTAAACTCAAAACCGGAGTGAGCAAGGGACACGTGGAGCAACTCCGGACTAATCAAGCCGCGTTTATCATTTGAAGGGGCGTCCGATTGAGCGGGAGCACTGTCCGAATCCGGAGCGGCGCAGCCGCGACGTTGAGATTCTATGTCCCCATGCAAGCATTTTTGGGGATATATTCGCTCTGATTGCGCATCAGGGCAAACGCCACCCTTGCCAGTTTCCTCGCCAATATT
>JAUYSM010000049.1 GCA_030696315.1 Pseudohongiella sp.
TCATGTTCAACTGAGAAGCAAAAAAGGAGGTGATCCAATGTCTAGTGGTATGTCTTCGGCTCAAGTGGATTTTGGTGTTATGACTGACGTGGGGACTCGCGCTCTATCGTTTTAATAACTCGGTTCCATTGGAGCCATGCAACACGGAAAGGGAGCGCAAGCTCCCTTTTTTAATTTTGGATATCAGGAGCAGATGATGAGCAGAATAGTTTTTCTGAATGGGGAATATCTGGCACAGGAAGATGCAAAAATCTCCGTGTTTGATCGTGGTTATCTTTTTGGAGACGGCGTCTACGAAGTGATCCCCATCATCCAGGGCAAACTGGTTGATGAAGATTATTCTGTGCAACGCCTGCGTCGCAGTCTGGTAGAAATTGAGATCAGCTGGCCCTGTTCTGAAGCAGAATACCTGCAGATGCTGCGCGAGTTGATCAGCCGCAACCAGGTGCAGGAAGGCATGGTCTACGTGCAGGTAACACGCGGTATTGCCGAGCGTGATTTTTCGTATCCCAAAAACGTTAAACCATCACTGATGGCCTATCCTACACACAAAGCCATTTTAAATAACCCACTCGCAGAAACTGGGGTCAGTGTTGTTTCCACTGAAGATCTGCGCTGGAAACGCCGCGATATCAAATCACTGAATCTGCTGGCGCAATGTATGGCCAAACAACAGGCCGCCAAACAGGGTGCGTTTGAAGCGTGGATGACGGAGGACGGGTTTGTCACTGAAGGCGCTTCTTCGACTGCCTTTATTGTTAAAGACGGCACGGTGATCACCCGCGCATTGACCAATAGCATTCTGCCGGGCATTCGCCGCCGCGTTTTGGTGGAAATGGCGGAGCACGGCGGATTCAAACTGGAGCAGCGTCCGTTTTCCATCACTGAAGCGATCAATGCGGATGAGGCTTTTCTCAGCAATGCCAGCAGTCTTGTGCTGCCGATTGTCAGCGTAGACGGGCATGTTATTGGTGATGGCAAACCGGGTCCGCTCACGCGCGACCTGCGTGCCCGATACATTGCCGCTCTGCTGGCCGAAGCCTCCTCAAAGTAGTATAAGTATCAATGTGACAAAAAAGCAGCCTGAAAAGCGGGTGCAAAAATTAAAATATTGTGTTTAAAAACAAAGAGATTGCCATGAGTATCGGTTTAAGTGGAAAGTCGTTTTTTGCCCGTGTGCTGGTTGCAACACTGGTTTTATTAATGCCTTTGTCGCTGTTTGCGGAAGGCGGCAGAACCCCCTTGCGTGTGCAAAACGGCATTGTGACCAGCGCCTCCCGACTGGCGTCTGATGTCGGTGTGGATATCCTGAAACAAGGTGGCAATGCGGTTGATGCAGCGGTGGCCACTGCACTGGCATTGGCAGTTACCTGGCCGACCGCAGGCAATATCGGTGGCGGAGGTTTCCTTGTTTATCACGGTGATGATGGCCATGCCACCACCTTCGATTTCCGCGAAAAAGCACCCATGGCCTCCAGTCAAAACATGTTTATGGGCGCCGATGGCCTCAGCACCAATATGCAACACCGGGGTTTTCTGTCGGTCGGCGTGCCGGGTACGGTAGCGGGTCTTTACCTGGCGCATCAACGCTTGGGCAAGCTGCCTTGGGCTGATCTGGTAGCGCCTTCAGTAGCGCTGGCGCGTGATGGCATTCCGGTGACGTATGCGCTGTATAGTGGATTTACTTCCAACCAAAGTTTCTGGGATCAGTTCCCATCGTCTGCGGCCGTATTTTTGAAAGCGGATGGGACGCCCTATCAATTAGGTGACACCTGGAAACAACCCGATCTGGCACGCACGCTGGAGCGCATTCAGAACGAAGGCCGTGATGGTTTTTACAAAGGTGACAATGCCCGCAATCTGGCGGCCTTTATGCAAGCCAATGGCGGCATCATTACCGAAGAAGATCTCGCATCGTATGAAGCCGTCGAACGCGAACCCGTGCGTGGCACTTATCGTGGATATGAAATTGTCAGCATGCCACCACCCAGCTCAGGCGGTATTGGAATCATCCAGATGCTGAATATTCTGGAAGGGTTTGATCTGGCCGCTGCCGGGCACAATTCTGCGCAGTATCTGCACCTGCTGACCGAATCCATGCGTCGCAGTTATGCGGATCGTGCTGAGTTTCTGGGTGACCCGGACTTTAATCCGGACATGCCGGTCAGTCGCCTGATCAGCAAAGAACATGCAGCATCGCTGCGCGCCACCATCGATCCGGATAAAGCCTCGGTCAGTGATGAAAGTGCGTTTGCAAATATCTATGAAAGCGAAGAGACCACACACTTTTCAGTGGTCGACAAAGACGGCAACATGGTGTCGCTGACCTACACGCTGGAGAACGGCTACGGCTCGCGTATTGTTGCCGAAGGCGGTGGTTACCTGCTCAACAATGAGATGGGTGATTTTAATCCAGTGCCGGGTGTCACAAACCGCAACGGCCAGATTGGTACACCACCAAATTTGGTCGCGCCGCAAAAACGCATGTTGTCCAGCATGTCACCCACCATCGTCGCAAAAGATGGCAAGCCGGTGCTGGCGATTGGCAGTCCGGGCGGGCGCACCATCATCAATACCACCATGCAGGCCATCGTCAACGTGATTGATCACGGCATGAATGTCGCTGAAGCGGTGGAAGCGGGTCGTATCCATCATCAGTGGTTGCCTGATACCACCAGCATGGAAGGCCGCATGTTCTCGCCAGATACCATCCGTTTGTATGAAGCCATGGGGCACACCACCAGCGTGCGTGGCAATCAGGGTTCAGCCATGGGCATTTTTATTGACCGTGAAAACGGTTTATTCCACGGCGCGGCGGATTCGCGATCCGGTGATGGCGCGGCGGTTGGGTACTGATAGTTCAGCCACGACCTTGCTGTCGACGATGAGAAGCAATTGGCTTCCTTGAAACCCGGGATGTGCTTTGTACTAATAATTACAAAGGGCGCACTGCCACAAACCGGGTTGCATGCTCAGCGCGGGCGCGCAACTGGCCGCAGCCGGCGTCCACATCTTGACCGGCGCTGTTGCGCACTTTGGTCAGCACATAGCGACTGTGCAGGTACCTGACGATTTCGCGGATGCGCTCGGCATCAGGGCGCTCATAACGCACACCGTTGCCGGCGTCCAGCCCCGTGCCTTCGAGACTGTTGAAGGGAATGACGTTCAGCAGTGCGTACTTGCCCTTAAACAGGCGCAGAATCTCATCGAGTTCGTCCTGCCCATCATTGATACCTTTGAGGAGCGTCCATTGATACTGGATCGGGTAGCCGGTCATGCGTGCGTAAACCTCGCCTAGTTCCATGAGTTCCTGCGGGGCAATTTTCGGTGCACGCGGTAACAAGTGTTCGCGCAGTTCGGCCTTGGTTGTATGCAGTGACAAAGCCAGCGCAGGCTTCACACGTTGCTGCGGCAAAAGCTCGAACACACGGCGATCGCCAACTGTGGAAAAAACCAGATTTTTGTGGCCGATTCCGCCTTCGGTGCCCAGCAGATCGATGGCTTCCAGTACATTGACAAGATTGTGCGCCGGCTCGCCCATGCCCATAAACACCACTTTCTTCACCGGGCGTATGCGGCGCGCGAGCACCACCTGCGCCACGATTTCCAGACTGCTCACTTGCCGGATAAGGCCGCTCTTGCCGGTCATGCAGAAGCGGCAACCGACTGCGCAGCCGACCTGAGTCGATACACAAAGCCCGTCGCGCGGCAGCAGAACACTTTCTATCATCTGCCCATCGGCCAGCTTGATCAGCAAACGCACCGACTCATCGGCACCCGGATGTTGTGAGTGTATCTGCGCCATAGCGTCGAGTTCTTCGCTGAAGGCGGGCAAGCCATGACGTACCGACAGCGGCAGGAAGTGTTCCTGTTTTTGGCGGCGTGGACTTGCATCCAGCGCCTTGCCATTTAACCAGGCACGCAGCACCCGCCCACGGTGGATGGGCAGGGCTTTGAGGTTGTACAGGCGTTGGTCGAAGTCGACAAGATTGAGAAGCGGCATGGGGCGGTATGCTAGCACTTGCATTGAATCAGTGCATTTCAAATGCTACCGGTGAAAGCGAAACGATCGCAGCTGTCCAAGGCTCAGATGGAGTTAATCCTCGTGCCCGGCAGAGGAGCCCCATCAGGCCGCTGACCACGACGGCTATTGATAAACTCAATGGCGAAGCTGGTTGCTTTTTCCACAGCGGCATCACTTTTCAGAATGTCTTCCTCAGACTCAAAAAAACGTGTATCCACGATGTGTCGGATATAACGCGCGGGCAGCTGGTTCAGCGCGACACAGGCGACGTCTGCAATATACTCGTCGTCACGCGCTTCGGGCAGTTTTTTCAGCTTTTGCTGGATACAAAATAGCACCAATGACTCGTAATAATTGCAGATGCCTTCCACGATGTGTTCTCCCGTTTAGTGGGTCAACGTTTGAATCCGCGCCCTACCAGATAGACTTCTCTTGACCGTGCCCGCGAGGCATCGGGTTTGCGTACCACAACCTTATCAAAACTGGTGCGCATTTCTTTGACGTAGTCATCATAGCCTTCGCCGTGAAACACCTTGGTGACAAAATTGCCACCGGGTTTTAATACCTGGCGCGCCATGTCCAGTGCAAGCTCCACCAGATACATGGAGGATGCCTGATCTGCGGCATCGACGCCACTGATGTTTGGTGCCATGTCTGACATCACCAGATCGGCCTGCGCGCCACCCAGTTTTTCCAGAATCTGATCAAAAACCGCCTGCTCTGTAAAGTCGCCCTGAATAAAATCTACATCGGCAATGGAGTCCATCGGCAAAATATCGGAGGCAATCACTCGTCCTTTGGGTTCGACCAGCGGCGCGATGACCTGAGACCAGCCACCCGGCGCCGAACCCAGATCGAGCACCAACATGCCGCGTTGAATCAGGCGGTCTTTTTCAATGATCTCAAGGAGTTTGTAACTGGCGCGGGAGCGGTACCCGTCAATTTGAGCCTTTTTGACATAGGGGTCATTGACGTGTTCATCCAGCCAACGTTTGCTGCTTTTGGAGCGGGCCATAATTGAGGGCGTTCCTGGGTGTGGGTGACAGTGCGGGTGACTTTACAAGGGCAAAAGCATACCATACTGCGCTGACACAAAACCTGAGCAAGGCGGCTTGCCTGATCAGGCTGATAAACCTTTGCCGGAGACACCGGCCAGGATCTGCACACATGATTCGCATCACTGAACTGGCGTTGCCGCTGGACCATCCCCCGGAAGCCTTGCGCCAGGCCATCACTCGCCGGCTGGGTATCGCCGACCATGATCTGATTGCATTTACCGTGTTCAAGCGCAGCTACGACGCACGCAAGAAGAACACTGAGATCACCTTTGTTTACATCGTCGACCTGTCTGCCAACAACGAACCAGCCATTCTGGCGCGTCTTGCGGGTGATGCGCATATCCGTCCAGCACCCGACACTGCCTACTACCCGGTCGCTTCAGCACCGGAAGATCTCACCGAACGGCCCGTGATCATCGGGTTTGGGCCCTGTGGATTGTTTGCGGCGCTCACACTGGCGCAGATGGGATTCAAGCCCATTGTGCTGGAGCGTGGACGCGAAGTCCGCCAGCGTACCAAAGACACCTGGGCGCTGTGGCGCAAGCATGTGCTGACGCCCGAATCCAATGTGCAGTTTGGTGAAGGTGGTGCTGGTTTGTTTTCCGATGGCAAATTGTACAGCCAGATTAAGGACCCCAAATTCTATGGTCGCAAAGTCATGCAAGAGTTTGTGCGCGCCGGCGCGCCGGACGAAATTCTGTATGTCAGCAAGCCGCACATTGGTACTTTCCGGCTGACCGGCGTGGTGTCTGCCATGCGTGAGGAAATTCGTGCGCTGGGCGGCGAAGTGCGATTTGAAAGCAAGGTCAGCGACTTCATGATTCGTGATGGCCGCATTGAAGGCGTCACGCTGGCCGATGGCACACAACTGCAAAGTCGCTATGTGGTGCTGGCGTTGGGTCATAGTGCGCGCGATACCTTCCGGCAGTTGCACAGCCGTGGTGTGTTTATGGAGGCCAAACCCTTTGCTTTGGGTTTTCGTATTGAACATCCGCAGTCATTGATTGATAAGGCACGTCTTGGGAAGTATGCCGGGCATCCGGCGCTGGGCGCTGCTGACTACAAGCTGGTGCATCACGCCAAAAATGGTCGTGCGGTTTATAGCTTCTGTATGTGTCCCGGCGGCACAGTGGTGGCGGCGACGTCCGAAACCGGGCGTGTGGTCACCAACGGCATGAGTCAGTATTCCCGCAACGAGCGCAATGCCAATGCCGGCATTGTGGTGGGTATCAGCCCGGAGCAAGACTTTCCCGGTGGTCCGTTGGCGGGATTGGCGTTGCAGGAATCCCTGGAGTCGCATGCCTATGAGTTGGGAGGCAGTGACTACTGTGCGCCGGGCCAATTGGTGGGCGATTTCATTCGTGCACAGCCCTCCAGTACATGGGGCGAGGTTGAGCCATCATATAAGCCCGGTGTGCATTTGGGTGACCTGGCCACGGCCTTGCCCGCCTACGCGATTGATGCCATCCGTGAAGCGCTGCCGGTGTTTGGTCGGCAGATCCGTGGTTTTGACCGCGACGATGCGGTGCTGACCGGCATTGAATCGCGCACTTCGTCGCCACTGCGCATTACACGCGACCACCAACATCTGCAAAGCCTGAATACCCGTGGTTTGTATCCTGCGGGGGAAGGTGCCGGTTATGCCGGGGGCATCCTGTCTGCAGGTGTGGACGGCATCAAAGTGGCCGAAGCGCTGGCCACCGCCATGCTGGCTGACCGAGCGCAAACGCCTGGCAAATTGCGAGATCAACACTGATGCAGCGTATGAAACTTGATGACGTCAAAAAACTACATCAGAAAAAGTATCGTGAGGAGTTTGGGTGTTTTCTGGCGGAGGGTGAACATCTGGTGCAGGAGCTGGAAAAAGCCGCCGCCAGTAATAAAGCCCTGCAGGCCAGCGAGTTGTATGTCACTGATCATTATGCCGATTGGGAGTCTCAATTTCATAAGCACCGTGTCACTGAGCGCGTGATGCAGCAATTGAGCGAGACCAAGTCGCCGCAGGGTATTGTGGCGCGCGTGCCAACAAGCGCTTTGCAGCAATTGCCGCGACAGCCGCGCGCTGTGTATTTGTATGAGGCTCAGGACCCCGGCAACCTGGGGACTATTTTGCGCACGCTGGGCTGGTTTGGGGGCTTTGAGTGCCTGCTGAGTCCTGGTTGTGTCGACCCCTTCAACAGCAAAGTGGTGCGCGCCAGCATGGGTGCCATTTTTTATGTGCCTCTGACACTGGATGCCAGTCTTGATGCCATTCAGTCCGATTTTCGCCACCCGGCATACCTGGCATTGTCCGGACAGCCACTTAACTCAGAGGGCTTTCGCAACACCGATTGCCTGATTTTTGGCAACGAGGCGCGCGGTATACCAGAAGATTTACTGGCTAACAGTGCCGCCAGTACTTACTCAATACCGGGGTGTGGTCAGATTGATTCGCTGAATTTATCGGCAAGCGTCAACATGTGCATTTACGAACTTATGCGGGCGTGATGTCGATGCGTTTGATGGCGCCTTGATGATATTGGCTGACGCCATCGCGCCCAGTCTTCTTGCTGTGGTACATGGCGATATCGGCGTGAGACATCAGCGCGTCTGGATTGACATCTTCGGGCGTGCGCGTGGTCACTCCCAGGCTGGCTGTCAATTTCACGGTTCCACCGCCTGTCGCCTCATGCTCCATCTCAGCCAACGCAGCATGAATACGCAAGGCCACATCCAACGCGGCGCACTCGGAAGTTTCAGGCAGCAGAATTGAAAACTCTTCCCCACCATGTCGGGCAACCAGGTCTTGCGGGCGCACTATGTGCGTGAGTGTATTGGCAATGCGGGCAAGCACCTGATCGCCCACCTGATGTCCGTAGGTGTCGTTGATGGTTTTGAAGTGATCAAAATCCAGCACAATCAACGACAATGGCCTTTCATAACGCGTACTGCGCGACCATTCTTTGTCGAGGGTCTCAAACAAATGTCTGCGATTGGCAAGCCCGGTCAGTTCATCGGTTTGGGCCAGTTCTGCTAGTCGTTTGTTGAGTGATTGCAAGGCGACCTGGGTCCGGATCAGACGCTCTTGGGTGTCGCGTTCCGCAGTGACATCGCGGATCAGTACAACCTGTCCCAGCACCTGGTCATTGCTCGTTTTGACCTGGGTGGTGCGCAGATCCAGCCAGCGCCCGTCAATGGTGTGTATGTCCTGCGCAATCTCGCGGCGCAGATCAATATCATCCGGCAAAAAATCACTGAGCTGGTTGCCGATTTCGAGGGCTTTAGCGCCCAGGATCCGCTCCGCAGCAGGATTGCTGTCAGCAATTTTGCCGAGATCATCAATCACGATGACGCCGTCGCTGATACTGTCCAGGGTGCTGCGTCGGGCAACTGGGACAACCATAAACAGGTTTTTGCGGATAGCCAGGGCATACAGCAGAATGCCGAGCGCAAAACCCGATGGGGTTGGGTCAATTGGCAACCACTGCTGGCCCATGATAAAGGGCAAATTTACAAAAATGACAGTCAAGGGCGCTAAGATGGTGATCAGCAGTTGCGCCCGGTATTGCGGAGAAATGCCAATTTTAAACGCCATGATCATGGTGCCACTGAGCACCAGGCAATAGGCATACAGTGCGTGTACCTCAAACCAGCGACCGTAAACGATATTGAGTCGAATGTCGTTGGGGACAATCTCAAACGACTGCCAGATCAGCCCATGGAAGTCATTGCTGAATGCCAACAACAGGGTTATCAGAGGAACGATCCAGAATGCCAGGTGCCAGCGCCTGACAAAATCATAGTAGCCGGAGAAACTCAGCGCGGTGAAAATCCAGAACACGGGCGTGGCGCTGACGGCGATATATTGCAGCTTGGCAAAAAAGTAGCGGTATTCCTGATTGATCCACAACATGCTGCCCCATTGTGTGAAGCACCACCAGGCAACCAGCACGGACAGCAGGCTCATAAAATAACCGGCGGGTGGGCGCATACCGCGCGATGCATAACGTGCCACAAACAGGCTGAGCAGCATTCCCAGTAGTGACGGTACGATCCATATAGTCATTGTGGCGGCCAAAGAGTCATTCAGGGCGTCGGTTTCCAAAAACATATCAGCTTGGTTTACAAGCTAAACAGCCTGATGCCAGTCGTCAAGTTGTTTGATTAAACTGCAATGCAGCAAGCCTGGCGTATAAGTCATTTTCCACCAGCAAATCGTCGTGGCGGCCCTGTGCAACCAGCTTGCCCTGCTGCATCACTGCAATACGATCTACGTTGCGTACCGTTGCCAGTCGATGCGCAATGATAATGGTGGTGCGACCGGGCATCAGTTTTTCGATAGCCATTTGTACCTTGCGTTCACTTTCAGCGTCCAGGGCGCTGGTCGCCTCGTCTAACAACAAAATGCGCGGATTTTTCAGAATGGCGCGTGCAATCGCCAGTCGTTGTTTTTGTCCACCCGACAAGCGGATGCCTGATTCTCCCAGATGACTGTGCCAGTTTTGTGGCAGATTCACGATAAATTCGCTGGCATAAGCGGCTTCGGCGGCCGCCATCACCTCATCATCACTGGCATCTGGGCGTCCGTAACGGATGTTTTCCATGACGGTGCCAGTGAATAAAGCAGGTTGCTGGCTGACCAGTGCAATCTGCTGGCGCAACACCAAGGGATCCAGTTGACGGATATCAATGCCATCCAGCAGTACTTGTCCAATCTGAGGGTCATAAAAGCGCAGCAGCAACTCAAACACCGTTGATTTTCCTGCGCCGGATGGGCCTACCAATGCCAGACTGGTGCCCGCTGGAATCTCAAGATCCAGGCCATCCAGCGCGGCTTGTGCTGGTCGGCTGGGATAATTGAAGTGCACGTTGTGCAGACTTAAAGTGCCTTGGACCGGCATCAGCAAAGCTTGCGGGTCTGCTGGCGCCTGGATGCGCGTTTGTGCTTGCAACAGCTCCATCAAGCGTTCGGTGGCACCGGCTGCGCGTTGCAAATCGCCGATCACCTGACTGATGGCGCCCACTGCCGACGCAACCATGACTGCATACACCACAAATGCCGTTAACTCGCCGGCACTCATGCGGCCGCTGATCACATCCTGTCCGCCGACCCATATCATCACTGCCAGGGCCGCAAATACCAGCGTAATCACCAGCGCAATCATCAAGGATCGCGAGCGGATCTGCGCCAGTGCGATGGTAAAGGCAGACTCGACGTGGCCGGAAAACAGACGTTCGTCTTCGGCTTGATGGTTGTAGGCCTGCACGGTTTTGATCTGATGCAGGCTTTCACCGACATAAGCGCCGACGTTGGCAATCTGATCCTGAGTTTTGCGCGATTGTTTACGCACCCGGCGGCCAAAAATCACAATTGGCCCAATGACCAGAGGAATACAGACAAGTACCACGCTGGTCAGTCGCGGGTTGGTAATAAATAGAAACACTACGCCGCCCACCAGCAACAGGAAATTGCGCAGCGCGATTGACGCTGACGATCCAATGACGGTCTGTATCAGGGTTGTGTCGGTTGTGATGCGCGACTGGATTTCTCCGCTGATGTTTTCTTCAAAATAAGAGGGATGCATCTGCAACAAATGGTTAAACACGGCCTTGCGGATGTCGGCGGTGACCCGCTCCCCTAGCCACGATACCCAGTAAAAACGCGCAAAAGTGCCGAACGCCTGCAAGATGGAAACCAACAGGAATGCCAGTACTGCCTGCCCGAGGGTCTGCGCTGACCCTGCGACAAAACCGGCATCCACAATGATACGGGCGTATTGCACCAGGCCGAGCGTAATGGCTGCCGTAAAGACCAGTGCAGCAGTAGCCACCATTAATTGACGGGTATATGGGCGAATAAACGGCACCACCTGCACAAGTGTCTGCCAGGGGGTAGGCGGCGACACAGCGACAAGCGGCGAAACGGGCGTTGATTGAGTTTCTGAGTTGGATTCTGACATGCGCGCAGTCTGTCACGCCCGCGAGTTGCCCGACAAGTGCCGAAAGTCGTGCCGCCATGTCTCTGCGCCAGTAAGTTTTTAATGCGGTTGTGTTTTTGTATTGAGTTAACGGTTGAGCCTGCCTTATCCTGCCGACTGCTAAACAACGTGTTTTTAACCACTCATCTTTTTCTCAACGCATTTGCGGGGAATCCACATGAAAATTTCAAGAATTCTTGGCATTGCTGCCTTGATGGCGGCCAGCTTTACAGTTTCAGCACAAGACATGCCCGACACAATCACCGTGGCAAGCTCAGCTTTCGAACACCATGGCACGGTGCCGCTGCCCTACACGGCTTACGGCGACAACAAGGCGCCACAAATTACCTGGAGTAACCTTCCGGAGGGCACTGTGCAATTGGCGCTGGTGATGGACGATCCCATTGTGCCGATGCCGCAGCCTTTTGTGCATTGGGTGGCCTACAACATTCCTGCGGATGCTGCCGAGCTGCCTGAAGGTTTGACCAAAGAAGCAGCTGTGACCGGTGTTCCCGGGCTGGAAGGTATGATCAATGGTGTTAACGGTATCCGCCAGGTGGGATATTTTGGTCCGCGTCCCCCGGTGGATGGCAAACTGCACGCCTACCATTTCCGTATTTTTGCCTTGGATGCCGCCTTGAACCTTGAAGCTGGATTGAATAAAGAGCAGCTGATGGCAGCCATTGAAGGCCACGTGCTGGGTACCGGCATGCTGATGGGCCACTACGAACAGAAATAATTTTTCCGGGGCCAGAGATGGCCCCGCCAAGCGGCTCACAGAAAATCGCGCAAAGGTAAAACACCCATGAATAAACTTTCCCTGCTGGGCGCGGTCTTTGCGCTCAGTCTGTCTGTCTCCGCGCAGGCCGCTGACGCGGTGCGTCAGACCAAAGGCACCTACGAAGACAAGTTCCGCCAGCTTGACGAAGTGCTGCCTACACCAAACACCTATCGCAACGCGGCAGGCCAGCCGGGACATCAGTACTGGCAGCAGGAAGTTGATTACAACATCTCGGTCACCTTGGACGAAGCCGCTCGCCGGCTGAGTGCCAGCCAGAGTGTGACCTACCAGAATAACTCCCCCGATACCCTCGGTTATCTCTGGCTGCAGCTGGACCAGAACATTTTCAAACGCAATTCCATGTTTGAACTGACGGAAACCTTTGGCAGCGCGCCCAGGGTTGAAAGCGGCAGCGGTAGCGCGCCAGCTCGAATGAGTCTGGGCACCCTGCAGCGCCAGCACTACATGGCGGACAACGAACTGGGTTATGAAATCCACTCGCTGGAAGACGCGGCGGGCAATGCTTTGCCGTTCACCATTGTGGGCACGCTGATGCGCGTGGATCTGGCGCAGCCGCTGCGCTCAGGTCAGAGCACGCGTTTTGATCTGGATTTCAGTTTTAACATTGTGGAAGCCGGTTTGCTTGGCGCGCGCAGTGGTTACGAACACTTCCCCGATGACGCCCGTGAAGGTGGTAACGACATTTTCCTGCTGGCGCAGTGGTTCCCCCGCCTGGCGGCTTACACCGACTATGAAGGTTGGACCAATAAAGAGTTTCTGGACAGTGGCGAATTCACCCTCGAATTTGGTGACTACGAAGTAGAGATCACCGTGCCGGCTGACCACATTGTGTCCTCAACCGGCGTGCTGCAAAACGCCAATCAAGTACTGACTGCCGAGCAGCGTCAACGCCTTGAACAGGCTGAGGACGCCGCGCGCCCTGTGTACATTGTGACGCCGGAAGAAGCGCTGGAAAATGAGCGCGAAGGCACCACCGAAACCAAAACCTGGCGCTTTAATGCCGAGCGGGTGCGGGATTTTGCGTGGGGTTCGTCACGCAAGTTTATCTGGGATGCCAAAGGCTTCCGGCAGGACAGCCAAGACAATCCCTTTGTCATGGCCATGTCGTTTTTCCCGAAAGAAGGTGATCCGCTGTGGTCTGAATATTCCACCGAAGTGGTCATTCATACCATGGAAGTTTACAACCGCTTTGCCTTTGATTATCCCTACCCGGTTGCGCAGTCTGTCAACGGGCCGGTGGGTGGCATGGAATACCCGATGATCACGTTCAACGGGCCGCGCACCACCTTGCAGGATGATGGCAGCCGTACCTATTCACTGGCGGAAAAACGGTTCCTGATCGGCGTGGTGATTCATGAGATCGGACACATCTACTTCCCGATGGTGGTGAACTCCGACGAGCGCCAGTGGACGTGGATGGATGAAGGCATCAACAGTTTTCTGGACGCTGCTGCCGGTCGTGAATGGGATCCGGATATCCCCTGGGGTAATGAGCCGCGCGACATTGTTGACTACATGCGCTCTACCGATCAGCAACCGATCATGACACAGTCAGACAGTGTCACTCGGCTGGGGCCAAACGCTTACTCCAAACCGGCTACCGCCTTGAACATCCTGCGCGAAACCATCATGGGTCGTGAACTGTTCGATTTTGCGTTCCGTGAATATGCCCAGCAGTGGAAATTCAAGCGCCCGACGCCATCGGACTTCTTCCGCATTATGGAAGATGCCTCCGGTGTCGATCTTGACTGGTTCTGGCGCGGCTGGTTCTACAGCACAGATCACGTGGATATTTCACTCGATCGCGTATACGCCATGCAGCTGGATACCCGTGATCCCGACATTGATTACCAGCGTCGCCGTGAAGAAGAAGCCAACAAGCCCGAGTCCATTTCCTCTGTTCGTAATCGAGAAGAAGGCATGTTGAGCTGGGTTGAGCGTAACCCGGATGTCACTGATTTCTACGACGAAAACGACATCTATACGGTCACTAACAAAGAGCGCAATCAATATCAGAGCTTCCTTGAAGGTCTGGACGAGATCGAGCGCGCAGTATTTGATCGCGCCATGGCCGAAAACAAGCACTACTATGTGCTGCAGTTCTCCAATGAAGGCGGGCTGGTGATGCCCATCATTCTGCAGATGACCTATGAGGATGGCAGCGTCGAAGACATGTACATTCCGGCCGAGATCTGGCGCCAGAACGCACACAATGTCAGCAAGCTGATCATCGCGGATAAACCGGTCAGTGAGATTGTGCTGGACCCTCGCTGGGAAACGGCTGACGCCAATATGGAAAACAACTTCTACCCACGCCGACTTATACCATCACGCGTAGAAGCCTTTAAATCCGAGGCGGGTGGTGGGCTGGTTGGTCGCGACATCATGCAAGACATCAAAACAGAGTTGAAGTCCGCCGAGGAAGAAGGCGAAACGGAGTGAAACGACGTTTTTTGATCAAGGCAAGTCTGCTGCTGGTGGCGCTGAATGCGCTGCCAGCAGCCCTGCATGCGCATCAGCAAAAAGCCGCGATTACCCGTGTAGTGTTTAATGAGCGCACCGGACTGCTGGAGGTCATGCATCGGTTTTACCTGCACGATGCCGAACATGCCATGCGTCAGTTGCTCGGCAGCGATGCCGACATTATTGGTGATGCGCAGACACAATCAAAGTTTGCCGCCTATGTGCAGCAGATGTTCCAGATAAAAAGCCCGTCGCGTGAGGCGTGGGTGCTCTCGCCGGTAGGCCATGAAATAGACGGCAATTTTTTCTGGGTCTATCAGGAACGCGCGTTGCCAGTGGATAGGTCTGAAGGTCCAATAGAACTGCAGGTAACGCACAACGCCTTGCGCGAGGTGTGGCGAGATCAAATCAATACGGTGAACATTGAGCGGGGCAGATCTGTCACCACCCTGACGTTTCAGGGCAGTGACGAGAATCTGACAGCCGTGCTGGATTAGCAGGCTGTTAACAGGATATCAGTGGTGTTCTGCGTGGATGTCAGTACCGTGTGTCTCGGTCAACATCCACACCGACCACAAGGTTGCCAGCGACGCCAACATGATGTAGCCGGATACGTAGATAATGCCGTATTCATTCCACAGCAGTACCGCAATTGTCGGCGCCAACGCACCCCCGACAATGGCCCCTATCTGATAACCCAGCGACGCGCCTGAATACCGTACTTTGGTCGAGAACAGCTCGGTAAAAAACGCTGCCTGTGGGCCGTACTGCAGACCCATAAAACTCAGACCGGTCGCAATCGCGAGTGTGATCAGCACAAAATTGCCGGTATCAATCAGCGGAAACAGCGCAAAACCCCACAGGCCCGTCAGTAAGGCACCCAGCATAAAGATGCCGCGGCGCCCGTGTGTGTCGGAATAATGTGCTGCCCAGAACTGAAAAGGAATCTGCACCGCAGAGGCAATCAACACCGCTGCCAGCATGGTGTTGCGCGATAGTCCCACACCGCCCACAGCACTGCTGCCGTAAGCCACCACAAACGCAATCATGATGTAGAACGTAACCTGAATAGACAGGAACGCCCCTGCAGCCAGCATGATACGTTTTGGATACAAACGCAGCGCTTCCAGTACCGGAGAACGGGTGACCACAACCTTCTCTGGCGCCAGGCCGGCTTTCTGACGTTCAATTTTTAAACGTTCCAGCTCTTTAAACGCGGGGGTGTCTTCAAGATGCAGCTGAACGTACATGCTGATACCAATCAGGATCACGCTGGCCATAAACGGCACGCGCCATCCCCAGCTCATGAAGGCTTCTTCAGAGACCACGTAACTGATGATGAGAAAGGCCAGGTTGGCCAGAATTACCCCAATCGGTGCACCGGCTTGCGCAAAGGCACCGTACCAGCCGCGTTTGGTCGCTGGGGCGGTTTCAGTGACCAGCAGCATGGCGCCGCCCCACTGGCCGCCAATTGCCAGGCCCTGCACAAAGCGCAGAATCACCAGCAGGATAGGCGCCAGAGGGCCCACAAGCGCGTAACTGGGTAACAAGCCGATCAAGGTGGTAGCAACACCCATCATCAGCAGTGCAATCACCAGTACTTTTTTACGTCCAACCCGGTCACCGTAATGACCAAAGATGATGCCGCCCAGGGGACGCGCCAGAAAGCCAACAGCAAAGGTGCTGAATGAGGCGATCAACGCAACCATCGGGGGCATGTCAGCCGGGAAAAACAGGATGGGGAATACCAGTGCGGCAGCCGTGCCATACAGGAAGAAGTCATACCATTCGATCGACGTGCCAGCCAGCGACGTCAGCGCAACCTTGCGCATATTGGATTTGGTATGTTCATCAATGGGTGGCGCAGCCGCCGTTTGTTGTACCGTCATAAAAGCTCCTGACCTTGTTATTGTTTTTGCAAACGCATGAATATTGCGCTGTAAATGTAAACAAGGCAAGCCTTGGCGTGTTAACAATCGGCGGCTGGCACGGGGCGCGTCAGACCGACCGTGTGGCTAACGCTGGCGCTATCCCTGATGCTTTGGCCGCGGGTGCCAGCGAAGCCAACTGACCGAGAATGATCAGTAACAGCATCCCTACGGGTGCATAGAACCAGTCAATTCTGGGCATATCAAAGGTCTGCACCAGGAACATATTGAATGCCAGCGTGAGCACAGCACCCAGCACAACCCCGCTGCCGCTGATCAGCAAATTTTCCAGCAGAAAGTAACGAAGGATATCTGGTCGAGTTGCCCCCAATGCCCGGCGTGTGCCGATCTGCTTACGGCGGCGGTTGATGCTGAACACCGCCAGACCAACAATGCCCATGGCTGTGATAAACATCAGTGTACCAATCACCACGTACAAAATGGTCGCCATCACCGAATCCAGGCGGTAGCTGTTTTCACGCGTCTCTTCAAACGCGCGATTGTTCCGCAAAATCCGCTCATGACCCTGCGCGGCCAGCAGCTCCTCAACCTCAGTCATGATCCGGTCGCGCTCGCCGGGCACAGTTCTTACAATATAAAGAGTGCTGCCATCATCAACCACTTCGGGGATGAGCATGGATTGCTCGATAAACGACGACTCCGGCCATGGCGTTTGCAAGCGTTCGACCAGACCGATTATTTCCATGGTGCGCCCGCCCGGACTGTGTATTGTGCGTCCAACCGCCTGCATGCCCTCGCCGGGATAAATGCGCTCTGCCAGTGCTGTTGTCAGAATGGCTACGCTGTGTGAGCGCTCCATGTCGCGGCCACCGCGGCGTACATCGTTGGTGCTGAACGCCCGGCCAGACACCAGATTCAGCCCAAGGGCGTTAAGGACATTTTCATCGGAGGTATACATGGCAGTTTGTACCGAGGTTTCCGGGCGGTCCGGCTCAATACCAACGCCGGTGGACGATCCGCTGCCACTGACGGGAATGGCATTCATCACGGTGACATCCACCACGCCGGGGATCGCTTTGATCAGCGCCAGATCTTCTGTGCTGGCCACCGACTCGTTAAAGTTGTTGCCGTAGCCCACGCTGCTGAGATGAAAAATATTGGCCTCATCCAGACCGCTCGGGCGTGCCATACGCTCCGAACGTTGATCAATGATGTAGACCGCATTGACGGTGACCGTCATGGTGAAAGCGATTTGCAGGGCGATCAGCATCACGCCGAGTTTATTGCGCAGCAGCGCCCTTAATATAGGTCCGAATTCCATGATGCTGTCCTATTGTGACTTTAAGTGAACGGAAGGGTTGATGGTGCAGGCGCGCCAGATCGGATACAGCCCGGCAATAATGGTGCTGACAATAGCCAGCACAATAGTGATTGCCATAACGGTGAAGTCCAGTCGCATCCACTCGGTGATCATCAGCCCACCTATCAATACTTTGATGCCCTCCAGACCCAGCGCAGCCACGCCGATACCCAACACACCACCCATGGCGCCAATCACGCCCGCCTCGATCAGGTGCTGCACAAACAACGATCCTCTGTGCGCGCCCAAGGCCTGACGCACACCAATTTCGCCGGATTTGCCGAGAAATTTGGACAACAGCAGGCCAACGGTATTCAGCAGACACACTGCCAACAGCATCGCTGCCAGTGCTGCCAGAATGCGCGTTTCATCCGGGTGCACTTCCTGATAAGTCATCCACTCATTGACGTTGTACAGACGCTGTTCAACAGGCTGGCGCATGCGTCCCAACGCCCGTTGTTCTGCGACATAGTTGTCGACCAACACACTGTAGTCATCGCGCGCATTGGCATCGGGTAACTCAACCCAGAATTGGATCCAAGCGCACTCGGCATTCAAAAAGGCCTGCAAACCGGTGCCTTCAGGCGCTTGCCAACAATTGGTACTGCCCGAGCGGTTAAGCTCCTGACTGATAATCAACTCCCAAGGGATGTAGGCTTCTTCGATTGGATCAAAACTACCGTTATTGACATCGTAGAACTTGGGTGCCGGCTGCCAGCGATTCATGACGCCGGTGACCGTGAAGTTCAGGCCATGCATGACCAGCGTTTCACCCACAGAATCACGTCCGCCAAACAGGCGTTCGTTTAACTCGTAGGACAAGACCACCACCAGATCGCGATTGAGGTCAGCCGAGCGGTCCCATCCGCCTCCATACTGGAACGGCACATCAAACATGGAGAAGAAGTCCGCAGAGTTGCCACGACCGTTAACAAAAAAAGGACGCACTTCGCTGCCCGGTGGTTCGATAATCGCAACAAACTTTGACGTTGCTGTGCGTGGGTATGCAGTTGTTTGTTCGAGCATGGCAGTCGCATCAATCCACGTCAGTTGCGGGGGCGGATTGAAGTTGGGGATATCAGGATTGCCATAGTCAAACTGGATATGGTGAAGTTGCTCACTCTTGCGCGGGATAGGGTCGCCGCCCATGTAATAGTTCATGGTAAAAATCACCATATAGGCACCGATACCCACGGCAACTGCCAAGACCATCAAGGAACTCAGTACCGGGTTGCGCCGGTAACTGAGCAGGGCAAGCCGAACGTAATAAAAAAACATAAGAGTCCCCTTCAGGCAGCTTTTTGATGTGCACGACGATCGTCGATGATGCGTCCGTCCAGAATCTGGATATTGCGAGCGCTGCGACTGGCCAATACCGCGTCATGTGTCACCATAATGATGGTGGTGCCCTGACTGTTGATGCTGTGCAGCAGCTCCATCACGCCTTCGGCAGTGTTGGAATCGAGATTTCCGGTCGGTTCGTCCGCCAGCAAAAACCGCGGCTCGCCGACCAGTGCGCGCGCAATTGCCACGCGCTGCTGCTGTCCGCCAGACAATTGTGCCGGCAGATGTTTTTTGCGCGACAACAAACCCACCGCATCCAATGCACGTTCGATCCTGTCTTTGCGCTCGGCGGCTTTGACGCCCCGGTAACGCAGCGGCACATCAACATTGTCAAACAGATTCAAATCCGGCATCAGATTAAAACTCTGAAAAATGAATCCGATTTTCTGATTGCGCATTTTTGCGCGCTGGAAATCATTAAGAGCAGACACATCCTCGCCATCCAGCAAATACTGCCCGCTGCTGGCGGTCTCCAGCAGACCCGCGATATTCAGGAAGGTGGTTTTGCCGCAGCCGGAAGGGCCGGTGACGGTGACAAATTCACCCTCGGCAACATGCAGTGAGAAGTCGCGTAGCGCATGTGTCTCAACCACTTCGGTACGAAAAACTTTATTGATATTGTGCATTTTTAACATGAGTAAACTCCTTAGCGATTGATAAGCACGGTCTCGGCGTTATTAAAAGTGTCGGTACTGGAGACCACAATGGTGTCGCCTGCCTGCAGGCCATTTAGAATCTCGAGATAGGTCAGACTGCTGGCGCCAATTTCGATAGCCGTGCGACGTGCCATACCATCACGCAGCACATACGCAACGCGGCCATTGCCGCTATCCACAAACTGACCACGCTGCACCATCAGCACATCCTGTTTTTCCTCCAACAGAATGCGTGTGGTAAGGCGCTGGTTCTGGCGCAAGCCGTCGGGCACCGTCTCTGCAAAACGCAGACGACCGGTAACCTGGTTGTCAATAATTTCCGGAGACACCGCGACCAGTGTGGCGTTAAGAGACTGTGTGCCACTGCGCACATCTGCGTTCATGCCAATGGCAAGATCATTGACGTAGGATTCAGGAATCTGCACTTCAATTTCGAAGGCCGACAAATCGACCACACTCAGCACGGGTTGATTGCGAATGACGTTGGTTTTCTGATTCACCAACAAGTTACCAACAATGCCGTTGACGGGAGATAGAATGGTCAGTTCATTAACCTGCCGTGTCAGCTCATTGACCAGCAGTGTCTGCTGTTCCACCGCCAGACGCCGGGTTTGCAGTTCAAATTCCAGGCGTTCATTGTCGAGTTCAGTATCGAGCACCGCGTGTTTGTGCATGACTTCAGCGGTTTCCATATTGTCGCGCGCCTTGTCGCGGTCCACTTCCGTCACAGCGCCCTGCGCAAACGCGCGGTCAGCACGATCGAGTTCGCGCTTCGCAGCTTTCAGATTGATGCTGGCTGAGTCCATGGCCTTTTGACTTTCCAGCTGCGCTTGCTGGCTGGCAATACGCTGGCGATCATATTCAACGTTCAGTGACAACAAGCGGGATTGCTCTTGCAGCAGCTGATTCTGCAGCTCCGGACTGTCGATGGTTGCCAACACCTGCGCCTGCTCAACGGTGTCGCCTGAGTCGACAACAAAACTGATGGTGCCACTTTGACTGGCATACAACACCGGGCTCACAGCGGCGACCACGCGCCCCTGTACGCTGACATCACGCACAAAATTGCCGCGTTCAACAACGGCAGTACGCAAGCGCTCAGCAGACACTGACTCTTGTGCCTGTGCCCAGCGACTGATAGCGGGTGAAAACAACCAGGCTGCCAGCGCAACGCCGGCAATTAACAGCAAGGGCAGTACAACACGTTTGTGTTTGTTATTGCGCTGGATAGGCACATCCTGCGAGGAGGTATCACTGATTTTCATGTCTTGTTGTTCCGTTAAAAGACTGATTGATCAAGCATGCCAGACTGGTGGCTTCTATCTGTGACGAGGCTGCGTGTGAAAAGGTTTAAAGCCAGAAATCTTAACGGCCATGCCCCGTGCCTTGTTATGAACAAAGCAAAAATGGGGCCAGTCGAGGTATGGCTTAATTTTCAATAGGATAGGTGTTTGGTATGTCGGTAGGGGTTAGCGAACCTGACCAAGAATTCGCTAAATTACGTACACTTCAAGGGACTGTCGTACAAAGTCGCGGAAGACCCGAACGCGCGCGGGAGCATCGCGACCGCCCAGACTAATGGCATACAGCGTACCTCTGGAGATCGTCCATTCCGGGAGCACCGGCACCAACGCGCCTGAGGAAACCAATGCGCTCGTGATCATGCTCGGGATAGCGCCTATGCCGCCGCCGGCCAGCACAACACGGAGCACGCTGGCATAATCGCTGGTGCGTATCACCGGATTTGCAATGATCTGCGCCGTTCTGCCGCGCTTATCGGTCAATAACAACTGGTTTGTACCAAGCACTTCCCGCGATAACACCAAGGCATGTTCTGTGATTGCAGACGGCGTTGCAGGACCCCCGCCGTTTACCGCAAGGTACTCCGGCGCAGCATATAGCCCAATGCAGAAATCCACGACTTTAGATGCCCGATACCCCATATCCGGTAAGGTGTCGATGCTGGCTCGTAACGCCAGATCAATGCGATTGGCTGCCAGATCCAGTGGCGAATCGGTAATCAAAAGCTCCACGTTAATCTGTGGGTGCAATTGCCGGAATCGCACCACCAGTGCGGGCAGCACATCCATGCCTACATCCACCGGCGAGGTCACACGTAATTGCCCACGCAACACATCCTGCGACTGACGTGCGCCGGCCACCGCATCATCCATCCATTTGAGCGCTTCTCTGGCTTTGGTAAAAAAGACAGCGCCTTCTTCTGTTGGCGTTACTGCTCTGGGCGTGCGTGCCAGCAAGGTGGTGCCAAGCCGGCTTTCCAGCCGGGAAATGCGACGACTGATACTGCCTTTGGTTTCGTGCAACTGGTGCCCGGCCGCAGTCACCGTACCGAACTCAATCACCGCACAAAACGCCCGCACATCCTCAATGGCGCCGCCCAAGGTTTCTGATTCGTCAACCATAAGTTCCAATCCTGCTGTCTTACGTGAAAATGGAAACTGCTGCAGTATGCACTCCGTACCGACAACACGTCACCCTCATTCACTCAGGAGCAACACGATGACTGCACATATTGATCAATACCCAGCCACAAATCAGCTGTCTGCTGGTACCCATCTGCCCTCTAACGTTAGCCTGCTGGCCTATCCCCTGATGCGGGTGACCACCGGACTTCTGCTGATGCCACACGGCGCCCAGAAACTCTTTGGGCTGTTTGGTGGTTACGGTCTTACCGGAACCGGCATGTACTTTGGTGATACGCTGGGCCTGCAACCGGGCTATTTGTTTGCATTGTTGGCTGGTCTGGTTGAGTTTTTTGGCGGCTTGGCGCTGGTATTGGGTTTGCTGACAAGACCCGCTGCTGCCGCGGTTGCTGTGATGATGGCCGTCGCGATCAGTGTCCACCTGCCAAACGGTTTCTTCTGGACCAGCGGTGGTTACGAATACCCGCTAATGTGGTTGGTGTTTGCTTTTGCGCTTGTGCTGGGCGGTGGCAGGGAGTTTTCCCTTGATCGGCGCTTTGGCTGGAGAATCTGAACAGATGAAAACGCACATCATGCCCACACTATTTGTGCCACACGGTGCCGGCCCGTGCTTTTTTATGGACTGGAGCCCGGCAGATACCTGGATGAAGATGGCAGACTGGTTACGCAGCATCCCTGCGCTGGCGAGTGCCAGGCCCAAGGCGCTTTTGGTGATATCCGGGCATTGGGAAACCCGGCGCTTTACGGTGAATGTCCAGGCATCGCCGCCGCTTCTGTTTGATTACGCGGGATTCCCGGCCCATACCTACCAATTGGAATATGGGGTGTCGGGATTTCCCGAGCTGGCGGCGCAGGTGCAGGACTTGCTTGAAGCCGCCGGTATTCACGCTGAACAGGAGGACGCGCGTGGCCTCGATCATGGCGTGTTTATACCCATGAAAGTGGCGTTTCCAGCCGCTGATGTGCCGATTGTGCAGCTCTCACTCAGGGTTGGCCTCAGCCCTGCCGAGCATCTGGCAATGGGCCGTGCGCTGGCGCCATTGCGTCAACAAGGTGTTTTGATCGTTGGCAGCGGCATGAGCTATCACAACATGAGACGCTTCCGACTGGATGACAGCCAGTTGGACCCGGACTCGGTGAGATTTGATGACTGGTTATCCGAGACCGTTGCGATGCCATCTGCTGCCCGTGCTCAGCGCCTGATCGAGTGGGCCTCAGCACCCGGCGGTCGAGCTTCGCATCCGCGCGAGGAACACCTGTTACCGTTGCATGTGGTTGCGGGTGCCGCTGGTGACGACAGCGGTCAGCGCGTGTTCCGGGATCGCGTGATTGGCAGCATACAGTCAGCGTTCATGTTTGGTGGCTGAGGGAGCTGCTGCCTTGGTTAAGGCCGGTTTGCAGTAAATTCATCCAGCACCTGCCAGTGTCCGCCTTTGTCCGGCCCGATGCGTTTGAGTCGCCCGGCTTCCCGCAATTTACGGATGGCGCGCTCAACCGCGCTTTGGGATTTGCCAAGACTGGCTGCCAGTTGTGGAATCGACAGTTCAGGGGCCTCGCGCAGGCTTTCTTCAATCGCGGTCAGGATGAATTCTATAAAATTTGAGCAGTCAGCTTGAGCATCGGCGGCGGCCAACTGATCGTAGTATGCCTGTTGACGTCGCTTGATCACTGTTTCTACCGGTAGATAAGCCAGCACCGGCTGCCAACGGCTCAGAATTAGCGTTTGCCATAGCCGGCCCATTCTCCCATTGCCGTCACTGAACGGGTGGATGAACTCAAATTCGTAGATGCCAAGAGATCAAGCCGAATGCCTGACAGTTCATTTTTCTCAGCCATCAAATCGGTTCTGATTGTCAGTCCAAACGTGAGGCTGGGTAACTACCTGCTGTTGACGCCGCTGCTGACAGAGTTGGAGAAAAAATTTCCACGTGCCCGCATCGATATTCTCACCGCGAGCCAGAATGCCCCTGCCATCTTTTCGGGCTTTTCGACGGTTGATCGGGTGCTGGTCTGTATTGGGAGCATCAGGAGCGCAAGGACAAATTGAATCGCAGTCCATTAAGTGCGACAGGCTTGGCGATCAATCCAGTATCAGGGGCAAGACGGGTGGCTCTCTCCTCACACAACAGCGTAATCGTGACCAGGCTTAGCCAACGCTTGACTGCTCCCCGCACGCACTGCTATATCTAAGGGGCTATTTTCGTTACTTGGACGTTTCTGAATCAACGTGAACAATAAAACCGCACTTCGCTTTACCTGCTCTGACTACGACTTCCACTTCCAATTTGACAACGATTCTCACTGCAGGCGGGTGACAAGGTGATTGAACCGATACTTGCCCTGCTGATCGGAATCATCATTATTCTCGCGATTATTGCCGTCAATGGCTATTTTGTTGCGCAGGAATTTGCGTACATGGCGGTTGACCGCACGCGGCTTGCTGCACGTGCTGCGGAGGGCGACGCCGCGGCAAAACAAGCGCTGCTGGTGACCAAACGCACAAGTTTCATGTTATCGGGTGCTCAGCTTGGGATCACTGTCACGGGCCTGCTGGTGGGATTTGTCGCCGAGCCGTTGGTTGGGGAATCGTTGGGCGTGCTGCTGGGTGGCGTGGGCATTCCGACCGAGGTTGGCGTTGCCATTGGGACCGTGTTGGCTCTTGTCGCAGCCACCATCATCCAGATGATCTTTGGCGAGCTCTACCCGAAGAATCTTGCTATCGCCAACTCCGAGCCGCTCGCGCGCCGGCTGGCCAGTTCGACGCTGCTGTATCTGACAGTTTTTGGTTGGCTCATCGGGTTCTTCGACAAATCCGCTAACCTGTTGTTGCGGGCGCTGCGCATCGAGCCTGTTCACGATCTTGATGTCAGTGTCTCAGCAGACGACTTGCCGCGTATCATCGCCGACTCTCGCGACAGTGGAGACCTGCCGCTTGAGCTCTCACTGATGATTGACCGCATTCTCGATTTCCCCCAACGCGACGTTGAGCACGCGATGATACCGAGGTCGCAAGTTGACTGGCTGCGCCCTGAGACAACACTTGGCGAGCTTCGTGATCTCATGGCCCGTGGACATACACGCTACCCGGTGGTTGACGACGACACCCCGGTGGGTGTTGTGCATCTGACTGACGTGCTTGTGCGCCTCTCCAAAGGCGGCGCCGAAGACGACCCTGTTTCCTCCGTGATGCAAACTGCGATTGTGTTACCTACATTGATGCCACTGCCTGATGCACTCACACAGCTGATTCGAGCCAACAACAAGCTAGCCTGCGTGATTGATGAGTATGGTGGCTTTGTTGGGGTACTGACACTCGAAGATCTTGCCGAAGAGATCGTTGGCGAAATCACCGACGAACATGATAGCGAGGCTGGAGAGCCTGTTGTGCCTGCAGGCGAAGGCATTTGGTTAATGGATGGAGATGTGCATCTGGATGAGGTTGAGCGTGTGATTGGTTATGTTCTTCCGCGAGGTGATTTTGAGACAGTAGCCGGCATGCTTATCGCAGAGCTTGGAGCCTTGCCTGTTAAAGGCGTTACAGTGACCGTTGACCTGCCTGTTGATCCGGCAGAACTGGTTGCCGATGTGCCGGTTCGACGACAACTGGTGGTTGATGTTCTGCGTGTCGAGCGCTATGTCCCAACCGAGGTGCGTGTGCGTTTGGTTGCGATGCTGATGTCTGAGGAAGAACTGTGAACGACCCGTTGATAATCACGCTTGCGACTATCGCTCTAATCGCGCTGAGCGCCTTTTTTGTCATTATCGAGTTCGCGCTACTCGGTGCCCGCCGACAACGACTCGAAGAGCTTGCAGTTAACAGCCGCGCTGCTCGAGCGGCATTGCGCGGCATGAACGACTTGACCTTAATGCTGGCAGGGGCTCAGCTTGGAATTACCTTTTGCACATTTGCCCTGGGTGCGGTGACCAAGCCAGCTGTCGATGCCTGGCTCAGCCCGGTGTTTTTAGCCTTGGGGTTGCCCGATTGGGCTGCCACTGGCGCAGCATTTGCCCTCGCGCTGTTTATCGTCACCTTCTTGCATCTGGTTATCGGTGAAATGGCGCCCAAATCCTGGGCTATTGCGCACCCTGAAAAGTCTGCGTTGGCCATTGGCGTTCCGGCGCGCGCATTTGTCTGGACACTGCGCCCGTTATTAAGTTGGGTGAATAACATCGCGAACCGTCTCGTCAAGGCCAGCGGCGTTGAGCCAGTGGAGAGTGCTGCAGTTGGGGGGCAAGATATCGCAACCATCCGACAGCTTGTTGAACACTCGGCGAAAGTCGGCACACTGGAGCCGCAGATGCAACAGCAGATTTCAGGTCTGATCGACCTGGGTACGCTGCCAGTTGAGAATCTGCTCAGTGGGGGCAATATGCCATCACACGTGTTGCAAGGGGCAACCGTAGCTGATGTTCGCGCAGTGGCCGCTCAATCGGGACATTTGCGTATTCTGGTGTTTGGCGCTCCTGGCTCCACACCTCTGGTAGTCCATCTGCGCGACACATTGATCGAACCGGATACTCGTCCAGCCCACGAACTTGCGCGCCGTGTTTTTGTGCTCGATGCAAAAACGCCTGTTTACGAGGCGCTCGCCCGTATGCGCAAGTCTAAGGTACAGCTCGCAGTAGTTATGAGCGATGGGCGTATGCGCGGCGTGGTGACGCTCTCTGATATCCTGGAGCGGGTATTGCCGGTTGCTGTGCCGTTGTAAAGATACTTTCCCCGGCCAGCAGGGACCGGGGCGTGAAGGTTGCCAACCACTTTGCTACAAAAGCGCAGTCAGGTTTTAATTCAACACCGCTTCATAGACCACGCGCTGTGCCGTTGTGTTATCAAACGGTGCGCCGCGCGGGCCCCCTCGTTTTTGTTCCATGTAAATCATAAAAAACTCGTTTTCGGGATCAACCAGAAACAGCGTACCGCCAATGCCGCGCCAGCCAAAGTTGTGCGCGCCGTCGGGGTTGCTGGCATCCACAGGCTGCAGGTGGAAACCCATGCTCCAGTCGCCACGGTTGCCATAGAAGAAAAATTCGCGTGATACGTTCTCAGGTTTTCTACCAATCCAGGTTCTAGGTTTCAATCCACGCGCCCGGGAGTGCTGCCCAACAAAGTATCCGTCCCGATGCCATTTCTAAGCTGCCTGTTCGGCAGTGAAGGCTAGTTGGATGCCTGATGGTTGTAGGCTGGCTTTCTAAGCTGCCGAAAGCAGGTGGCTCTCTCCGTACTTTCTTAACTAACAAGCTGAACTAACAAGTCAATAGGCGCTGCTCCGTTTACACATAGACGGACTTTCGTTTTCAATTGGACGCTCTTTCATTTACAAATAGACGATGATTCATTTACGATTGGACGCATTAAACCAGTGAGCGTCCCAAGTCATGCACTATCCCCGATACTCAGAACATCGACTGCGCACAGCCCTGCAAGATACGCCCGTTGTTCTGATCCACGGATCGCGTCAATGCGGCAAAACCACGCTGGCTCAAGCGGTTGGCGGCGAACTTGGCTACCACTACATCAGTCTGGATGACAACAACCAACTGGCTGCTGCACAAACGGATCCGGTTGGTTTTGTGGCAGCATTGCCCGAAAAAACCATCCTGGATGAAATACAACGCGCCCCCGGCCTGTTTACCAGCCTCAAGGCCAGTATTGATCAGAACAGAGAGCCCGGTCGTTTTATCCTTACCGGATCGGCCAATATCATGTTGTTGCCAGCCGTGGCTGACTCGCTGGCAGGGCGCATAGAAATCATGCGACTGCGCCCGCTTGCCAGCTGCGAAGTCTCTGGCAAAAAGCCGATGTTCCTGGAGCAACTGTTTCAAGCCGATTTTTCGAGAGCTACTGACACAAGCAAGTTGACCAGGCTTGGTGAAACGCTCGCACAAAGAATTTGTGATGGCGGTTACCCGGCAGCATTGGCACGCAGCTCGGAAACACGCAGAGCCAGCTGGTATCGCGATTTCATCACGGCGCTGATACAACGCGATATTCGCGATATTACCAAGGTCAAACATCTGGAACTGTTGCCGCGCCTCTTATCGGTTGCTGCAAGCCAGAGCGCCCGCCTGTTTAACAGCAGCGATATGGCCTCACCGTTCGCCATAAGCCGACCAACGATCCGGGAATATCTGACTTTGCTTGAACAGATATTTCTGATTGAACAACTGCAACCCTGGCACAACAACCGTCTGAGCCGGCTAGTCAAAACACCCAAAATGCATCTCACCGATACCGGGCTGGCATGCAGCCTGCTCGGCGTGGACAGCCAAACTCTGTGGCAAGACAAAGCCTTGCTGGGCCAACTGCTGGAGACCTTCATTTACACTGAGCTGCGCAAACACGCTGACTGGTCCGACAGCAACAGCCAGTTTTTTCACTATCGCGACAAAGATAAAGTGGAAGTCGACATCGTGATACAGCAAGGCCGACGATTGGCGGGTGTCGAAGTGAAGGCGTCCGCGACCGTCACCGCCGCTGACTTCAAAGGGCTGATCAAACTCAAAGCAGCCAGCGCAGAGCAATTTGCTTGCGGCGTGGTGTTTTATGACGGCGATAGTATTTTGCCATTTGGTGAGCGGCTGTTTGCGGTGCCGGTTGGGGTGCTGGGTTTATAAATGCAATCCGATTACAACATTCAACAGCCAGCGGAATTCTCGGCGATGTTCAACATCAACACCTGGCTTGATGCTATTGCACTGCACGGCTTAGAGGAAAACTTTTCTGTGCTGGCCAAAATTGCATACGCTCGTAACCCACTTTGGCTAACCAGAGTTTGATGGGTTCAGCCTTGGGGCTGGGGATCGACTGTACCAGCCTTAACAGGGTTTCGGCGGTGGCGACATCGGTCAGGTAGCTCTTTCCGTCTGCTGCTGGCAATTTCAGTCGGTGACAATCTGTCACCGACTGACTGCCCTCCTTGGCTAGTCGCTCTCTCAGCTTGTTCCAGTACTTACGCGCGGTCTGATAATCCGCCTGCTGTGTCAACACCTGCACAATATCAACAACCGAGAACCACCAAATTTCAGCGTCCTCGTCATAAACACGGCGAATCTTGTAATCCTCGAATAAAGTCATGTCGGCTTGCATGGTCATCACTCCCTGATGGTTAACATAGTTGAGGCGTGAAGTTGTCTCAACCACAGTAGCCAACTGGTGACACCTCGTCACCAGTTGATGCTCTATTACTTAATCCCTTTAATTCAACACCGCCTCATACACCACGCGCTGCGCCGTTGTGTTATCAAACGGTGCGCCGCGCGGGCCGCCGCGTTTTTGCTCCATGTAAATCATAAAAAACTCATTTTCAGGATCAACCAGGAACAGCGTGCCGCCAATGCCGCGCCAGCCAAAGTTGTGCGCGCCGTCGGGGTTGCTGGCATCCACAGGCTGCAGGTGGAAACCCATGCTCCAGTCGCCACGGTTGCCGTAAAAGAAAAATTCGCGTGATACATCCGGCGTAATACGTTTTTCCTGCATCAGGGCCAAGGTTGCCGGTTCCAGAATGCGGGCGCCGCGGTACTCGCCACCCTGCAGCAGCATCTGTGCAAAACGCACGTAGTCCTCAGTGGTGGAATTCAGCCCGCCGCCGCCGGATTGTTGTGGACGCACGATGGTGTTGTCACCCATCTCGCCGTGGATAGGTTGGGCCAGTCGTGACGCTTTGGAGGCCGGTACGTAAAACGTGGTTTCATCCATGCCCAGCGGCTCAAAAATGCGCTCGTTCAGAATGGTTTCCAGGGTTTGCCCTGCAGCCACTTCCAGCACAGCGCCGAGTACGTCGGTTGAGTGTCCGTAGTGCCAGGCGGTGCCGGGTTCAAAAAACAGCGGCAATTTGCCGAGTCGTTGTGCAACTTCCAGATTAGTCAGGCTGCCGTCGCTGGGGATTTGAGCGGCGTAGGATTTACCCAGGTCGGTATCCGGCGAAAAAATGGCCTGGATCAAGCCGGACTTGTGGGTCAGCAGATGCTCCACAGTCATCACGTTTTGTGCCGGACTCAGCGCGCCGGTTTCACTGTTGATCACCTGCATATTGCTGAATTCGGGAATGTACTTGCTGACCGGGTCAGACACGGACAGCAGGCTATCTTCGACCATGTCCATGGCGGCCACACTGACAATCGGTTTGGTCATGGAGTAAATGCGGAAGATGGTTTCCTGATCAACCGGGGTGGCATCGCCGGGGCCTTGGGTGCCGGCGGTTTCCAGCATAGCGATGCCATCTTTATTGCCAGCGAGCAGCAGTGCGCCGGCAATGTGGCCACCGTCTACCGCCGCCTGCATTTGTGCTTTGATGCTGGCGATTTCGGCGCTGGTGATGCCGAGCGCAGCAGAATCAATCATTTTGATGGAATTATCGGTTTGCGCGGAGACCAGTGCTGAGCCAAACAGCAGACCTGAGCCGACCAAAACGGCTGTCGCCAGCGCTGTGCGCCGCATAAACGTGTGGATACCTGTTGTGCGCATGAAGAGTTCCCCTTTTTGTGACCTGCTTGTGAGTGACCAGCTTGTGAGTGACCAGCGTGTGTACCGCGCTTCAAGTGCGGTTTATGTGTTGTGTGCGCCGATCATAATCCAGCGTCTGTGTCGACACAATGCGGCGCAGGTTCTGGCCGTGCTAGTATTCCGGCATCACAAAAAGACACACCAAGGGCCTGCTCCATGAAACTGATCTTAAAACTGATTGCCGGTATTACGCTGGGTATTTTGCTGGGCTTGTTTGCCCCTGACTGGATCACTCGTATCCTGATTACCGTCAAGGCGCTGTTTGCGGAATTGCTGTTTTTTACCATCCCCTTGCTGATCCTGTTTTTTATCACCAGTGGCATTGCGGCCTTGCCGCAGAAGTCCGGGCAATTGCTGGGCCGTTCGTTGGGGCTGGCATATGTGTCAACCTTGCTGGCGGGTTCGCTGGCGTTTCTGGTTGCAGCATTGATTGTGCCGGCACTGACCAGTCCAACTGAAGCCTTGGATGCCGGGCAGGCCGCGGTGCTGTTGCCGTATGTGTCGATCACGGTACCGCCGGTATTTAACGTGATGACGGCGCTGATGATGGCCTTCATTTTCGGATTGGGCATTGCTGCCACAGGGGCGCAAGCTTTACAGACAATTTCCGATCAGGGGCGCGATATCATTCAGAGCCTGTTGATCAAAGCGATCATCCCGATGTTGCCTGTTTACATCGCCGGCGTATTTGCCGAGATGGCAGCGGCAGGTACGGTGTTTGTCACCTTGCGCAGTTTTGCGATTGTGCTTGCTATGGCCCTGGTGCTGCACTGGGTGTGGATTACCTTGCTGTTTGTGCTGGCGGGTATGCGCACCGGGCATTCACCGGTAACGCTGATGCGCAATATGCTGCCGGCATATTTTACGGCCCTGGGGACCATGTCCAGCGCCGCGACCATCCCAGTGTCGCTGCAGTGCAGCAAAAATAACGGTGTCAGCGAAGATGTTGCCAATTTCACTGTGCCACTGTTTGCCACCGTGCATTTGTCCGGGTCGACCATCACCATTGTCAGTTGCGCGGTAGCGGTGATCAGTATGCAATCCAATCTGGATATCCCGCCGATTTCCCTGATGTTGCCTTTTATCCTGACCTTGGGCGTGGTGATGTTGGCCGCGCCCGGTGTGCCGGGTGGTGCGGTGATGTCAGCGGTGGGGTTGTTGGGCAGCATGCTCGGATTTGGTGAAAGTGCGTTGGCACTGATGATTGCCTTGTATCTGGCGCAGGACAGTTTTGGTACCGCGTGCAACGTCACCTGTGACGGGGCGTTGGCGCTGCTGTTGGATGAGCAGATCAAACGCCCGGACTGACAATTGAGGAAGTTTTATTGCGCGCGGGCGTTTCCGATAGTGATGGCGGTCAGCAGAATATTTTTGGCAGTGCGCTCCATGACGGGAATGTCCGCCCACTCGTCAGGGAAGCCGCGGCGCCCGCCGCGCTCGCTGGCAATGCCAATCGACAAGGTGCCGCCGGCGATAGAGACATTCAGGTTGGCTGAGCCGGCATCGGACAAGCTCGGGTTATTGCCCAGGTAGTTTGAGATGGCAAGCGAGGTTTGTACCAGCGGGCTCCCAAGTGCGCCGGGAATTTGTCCGGGTGGGGTTTTTGAAACCTCCTCCATTTCAAAGCGGATGCCAAGCTCAGTGGTCACCTGCGCCAGAATATCCTGTACCTTTTGTTCCATGCTCTGTATACGTTCAGGGTCCAGTGAGCGCACATCCAGTGAGAACCAGCCGGTTTCTGGTTTGTGGTTAAACACGGCGCCGCTGTTTAAAACAGCAACGTTAAGACGTGTGCGTCGATGTTCAAAGGTTTGTGGTTCGGTAATCTGCAAGATGCGGTCAACGGCGCGTGCGATCCCCTGATTCACATTCGGCAGCCCTCCGTTGAGCGTGTGGCCCGCTGGCCCAAAGGCATGAATGCGCCACCAGTGAATGCCCAACGCGCCGTAGCTGATGCTGTTGCCTTCGCCCAGCACGTCAACAAACGCAAACGCTTTGTCCTGATAGGCGGCAAACAGATCCCGCATGCCTCGCAATCCGGTTTCTTCCTCGGCAACCGCTGCAAATACCAGGTCATGTTCGGGCACAAAACCGTGATCAATCAGCGCCTTGGCGGCGGACAAAATCTCAATGGTGGTCAAGGATGTGTTGGTGCCGGGGCCAACAACACGCTCACCGTCAATCACCGGTAAAGTGCCTGCGGCCCGTTGATGCTCAGCGACCGTCGCCAGATCATCCAGTGTGGACACAAACACCAGCGCCTTGCCTGAGCGACCAGGTATCAGACCAATGACGTTGGGGCTATTGGTGATTTCCACGTTTTGTAGACCGATGCCTTGCATGAGCGCGGCGACAGCGGCAGCACGTTCATGCTCCTGCCCGGACGGAGAGATGATGCCGCCAATCTCCACCAGTTCTTGTGCGGCCTGCAGGCGGGAATCAGTGATTTGTTGCAAGGCGGCCTGCACGGTATTGTCGGCAAGTGCTTCGTCCAGTGTCCGTGGTTGAGCTGAAAGCGAAAAGCTCAGCGTTAACAGGGTGGAAAACAAGCCGGTGGCAATCAGTCGATTCACGAGGTAAGTCCTGTGCGGGAAAGAAAAGTGCTCATGGCTGGATAATACAAGATCAGCGTCGGTCAATAACAGGGCGGATGCGGCTGTCATGCCCCTCAGTTATACTTGCGCCGCCCACAAGGCACTGCGTTTGTTAAGACACAGATAAATCTGCTCAGAGAATTTACTATGGAACGACTTATTGAAACCCTGATGTTACGCTCGCGTTGGTTATTGGCGCCGGTCTATCTGGGGCTCAGCCTTGCCCTGATTGCATTAATGATCAAGTTTTTCCAGGAAGTCTGGCATTTGTTTGCGCACATCTTCAGCTCAACGGAAGCCGAGGTTGTGCTGGTGGTGCTGGCATTGATTGATATTGCACTGGTGGGTGGATTGCTGGTGATGGTAATGATGAGCGGCTACGAAAATTTTGTGTCTGAACTGGACACCAAGGATGGCGAAAAGCTCAGTTGGCTGGGCAAAATGGACGCGTCGTCTCTGAAAATGAAAGTCGCCGCCAGCATTGTGGCTATCTCTTCCATTCACTTGTTAAAAGTGTTTATGAATATACAAAATACCAACCCGGACATGCTGTTCTGGTACGTGATTGTTCACCTCACCTTTGTGGCCTCTGCGTTTGCCATGGGTGTGCTGGATCGTCTCACCCGCCACTAGCATCAATAAAAAAGGTATCCGCGCACCATGTTCGAATCGATTCAGCTGCAGACCATGGAAGTGTTGTCTACCATCATCGCGCATTTGCCAAACGTCATCGGTAGTCTGTTTTTACTGATTGCCGGTTGGCTGCTGGCGCGATTTCTACGGATGGTGATCACGCGGCTGATTCGCACGCTAAATGGATTACTGGACAAGCAACTACACGGTTCCAATTTAAGTTTTGTAAGAATTTCCAGCGCGACCGAAACGCTGCTCGGGTTTGTGGTGTTCTGGTCAACCATCCTGGTGTTTGTCACCATTGCGGTAGGGTTGGTCGGGTTCTCAGCTGCCGCCGCGTGGCTTGATCGACTGGTTGTTTTTATGCCGTCGCTGGTCACTGGCGGCCTGATCATTGTGATCAGTTACATCCTTGGCACCATCGCGCGGCATCTGGTGCAGCATGCTGCCGCAGCAACCGACATCGCCCGCGCCGGCTTGTTTGGTCAGATCGCACAAGTCTCCTTTCTTATCATTGGTGTGGTGATCGGCCTGGGGCAGATTGGCGTTGATGTCAGTTTTCTGGTCATCTTGCTTGCCATCGGTTTTGCCGCCGTGCTGGCGGGATTTGCTCTGGCGTTTGGCCTGGGTGCCAGACAGATGGTGCAAAATCTGATTGCGGTACGTCACCTCAAGCAGTTGGTCCGGCAAGGTCAAGTGGTTGAAATCGGCTCAGATCGCGGGCGAATACTGGAGTTCAGCAGCACAGGTCTGGTGCTTGAAACGACCGAAGGCCGTAAGTTGATACCCGCTAGCCTGTGTTTGGAACATCCTTTCAGCGTGATCACCCGAGAGCTGAAAGATGAGCAGCTTTAATTCCCTGAGTCTGAGTTTTCTGGCCAGCAAACCGCAGGCCGCGGCCAGTGTGCTGCAAACGCTGAAAACGGCGCAGGCTGCGGTGTATCTGGAAGACATTCCAGTGCGTACTCTGGCGCCTGTGTTGCAAAACATGGAGACATGGCCGGCGGCGCGGATTCTTGACCTGATGCCTTTAGAAAAAAACGTCGCCATTTTTGCCCAGCTGTCTTATCAACACGTGGCTGCCCTATTGCGTCTGCAAACCAGCGATCGCCGGGCGCAGTTGCTGCAGGCGCTGCCGGCGAAACTGTCGCGACCTTTGGCGCTGTCCCTGGCATATCAGGACAACACCGTGGGCGCGTGGATGGATATGTCGACGCCGCATTTTTTTGAAGAGCTCAGTGCCTGGGAATGTCTGGCTTTGCTGAAAAAAATTGAACACCCGTTTGGATGCAGTCTGCCGGTCATCAACAAGAAACATCATGTTGTGGGTGTGGTGACCCTGGATGTGTTGCTGCTAAGTCCCAATGAAAAAGAGTTGGGTAAGCTGATGGACACGGGTGTCGCGGCGTTGCCGGCCGAGATGAGTATCAAGGTCGCTAAAAATTCGCCCGACTGGGATAAACATACGGTGCTGCCGGTGCGCAATGGCCATGGCACCTACCTCGGAACCCTGAGTCGTTCCACCCTGCGTGCGGCCTTGCCCGTGCGTTTGTCCTCGCACACGGACACCGCGGGTGATTCGGTGCTGGCGCACTTGAGCACGGCCATGATCACCAGTGCAGCCGGATTGATGTCCTTGTCGACAGGTTATTCGCCTGAGCCACCCCCTGAACCGCACCTGCCAGATGCGCAGGCTGTTAATGGGGAGTCGCCACTATGACGCAGGACCTGACCGTGGATACAAAGCTGGTTGACGAGGCGCTGACGCGGCGTTTTTTGTTGGACTTCCCGCAGGATGCTGCCCTTAAAATTGAAGCCATGCCAGCAGACGATGCAGCGCTGATTCTGGGTCAGCAGCCCGTGTTTGTTTTACTACCGATGTGGAAGTACCTGTTGCCGCGCAGCGCCGCTGACATTATTCGACGTCTGCCCGATGCCCACCTTATTGAGTTACTGACGGAGTTGCCACCACAGGACAGCGTGCGCATGTTGGGGCAATGGGAAAAAGATGCACTGGACACGCTGCTGCACACCTTGCCAGCTCCGGTGCGCAGCGAGTTGCTGACCTTGATGAGCTACCCGGAAAACAGTGCCGGTCGTTTGATGGAAACACATACCTGGGCTTTCCGCGGCAGTCAGAGTGTGGCGGATACCCTCAAAGTATTGCGCAGAACCAAATCCGTGTCGGCACGCAGTATTTATCTGGTGGATGAAGATGGCCGGCTCACGGCAAAAGTGCATGTGCAAGACATTGCCATCTCGGAACCGTATGTCACCTTGTCAGAAATTTCCCAGCCGGTGACCGCCGTCGTGCCCGGCACCGCCGGTAAAGATGAAATTTCAGACCTGTTTGAGCGATTGCAATTGTTGGATCTGCCGGTGTTAGACATCGATCAACGCTTGCTGGGTGTGATCAATCACGCCAATCTGGTGCAAGTGTCGCAGGAAGACATGTCATCAGACGTGCTGGCGATGGTGGGTGCAAGCCGGGAGGAGCGTGCGTTGTCCGGCGCCTGGTTTTCGGTCAAAAAACGTATGCCGTGGTTGCAGATCAACCTGATTACCGCGTTTCTGGCGGCATCCGTTGTGGGGTTGTTTGAAAGCACCATCGCCAGCTTCACGGCTCTGGCGGTATTGCTGCCGGTGGTCGCGGGCCAATCCGGTAATGCCGGCGCACAAGCGCTGGCGGTGACCATGCGCGGGCTGGCGCTGCGTGAGATCACTGTCCGGCATTGGTTTCAGGTGATGTTCAAAGAAGTGCGCGTCGGGTTTATGAATGGCATTGCCATCGCACTGACCTGCGGCATTGGTGTGTTTTTGTGGAGTCAGTCGCTGGGGCTGGTGCTGATCATTTGCTCGGCCATGATCCTGGCGATGATTGCGGCCGGGTTTGCCGGGGCCATTGTGCCGATTGTGTTGGTCAGGTTTGGTCAGGATCCGGCGCAGGCTTCATCCATTATCCTGACGACGGTGACCGACATCGTCGGGTTTTTTGCCTTCCTTGGCATCGCCACCCTGCTGTCAGGTATGTTGTGAATCAAAAGCTGTAAGTGGGGGCATAGGGCACGCCATCCGCTTCTGCGCGTCTTGCACCGGCCAGAATACCGGGCATCGCGTAGTTACCTTCGTGACAGGCGTATTCAAACAGCGGGTCATCAGTTTTGTTCATCGGCATGATACCGCTCCACGGTTGTGTGTAGTTCTCCGGATCAGTGACCGTGAATTCATACTGGATCACATCGTTACTGATGCGCGTGAAGCGTTCCACCACATGCATCTCGCTCGATGCATAAAAACGATGCGTCAGCGATGAGCGAAAACTTTGTTGCGGGTGAAAGTGCGTGGTTTCCACCACCAGCGTGTCGCCTTCGTAGTAACCAATCGAGTCGCCCAGCCAGTCATAGGTAGGTGGTTCACGGAACGATTTGCCGAGTCGGACAATACGGGCATCGTGGTTCATCTCTGCCAGCAGCACCACATAGTCTTTGTTCTGAATGATCTGGGTATTGTTGTTATACGAGACGGGCAACTTGGGTGGGCCAGCGGTTGAGCCAAAACCCACCAGGCAGCGCTCACCCATGGGACGCACTTCCGGGCCGTCGTATCCTTCGCGGATGGCCATGGTGGTCTGGTGATTGGCGCGGCCTGTATCGTTGTATGGCAGTTTGCCATCGGGCGGGTCAATCATGATGGAGCTGCGGATTTCGCCATTCACACGAATCAGCCGTTCGCCGGGGTCCATCCAGAAATTATTGTAACCCCCGACATTCACGCCTTCGCGCGGCGGTTCACGGCTTGGGTCGCTGGGCGCGTTGGCTGCCTGGTTGCGGGCCTGCACGGCAGCTTCAAATTGTTGGGCTTCTTCCTCGGTCAGTACCAATTTGCCGTTGTAGCGATCGGGCCGCTCGAGAGTGGTTTGCGTGGCAATTGACCAGTTGCCCTGTAAATCTGGCACGCCCCACTCGGTGCGCGGTGGTTCATACGACGTTTGTGCCCACAACAGTCCTGAGACCGCTGCCAAAGCGGTCAAACATAACGCTTTGCCAAGATGACCTGCCTGCATACGCTTGCTCCAGTAGTTATTTTTTATTGGCTGGAATAAACCTTTGTGATCAGGGAATGTACCACGTCGATAGTTGCTTGCAAGTGCCGATGTGAGTGATATCAGATCTGTTTTTGTTTGGCGGACCAGGCAAAGTGTTTGGCCAGTTCTTCGTCCTGCCGAAGCTGCTCAAGGGAGTTGAATTGGCGCGCCAGCGTCATTTCGTCGTAGAGCGCGTGAATGCCCTTATGGCAGGTGCGGCAGATAAAAATGCCCTCGTTCAACTTTTCGCGGTTGTAATTCTTTTGAAAATAGCTGCGCCGGTGTACTTTACGCGGGATCAAATGATGGAAGGTCAGTGCCAGTTCGCGAAAACACAGGCAGCAGGTTGGCGGCCGCTTATGGCGCGAGTTTGCAGAAGCATTGTCGGGCAGATGGTCTAAGCTCATAGTCAGGTAGCTGGATAAATTCTTATGAAAGATACAGCAAATAAAACGCACATGGTCTCGGCAGTTGATGATTGTGCACAAGCCATTCATGAAAGCTGGCAGCAACGTGCCGGCTTAAAAAACGACATGCCTGTTACGACTCCTGATCTGCGGGAGATCACTTATGGCAGCGACGACTACAAAACCACACTGGCGCTGCGTCATCGCATTTTGCGCGAACCATTGGGTCTGAATCTCTGGCATGAAAACCTCAGCGTGGAAATAGACCAACGGCACTTTACACTGTGGCAGCAAACCGCTTCACTGACGGCGAGCGTTCAGCACAACACCGAGTTATTGGCGTGTCTGGTGATTGTGCCGAAAAGTCCGGGTTGCGCAAAACTCAGGCAAATGGCGGTTAATGACCGTTACCAGCGACAGGGTTTTGGGCAGCGCTTGATTGCACTTGTTGAGGCTGTTTTAGTTAACGAAGGCGTCGAGCTGGTTGAGTTGCATGCCCGCGAGTCGGCCGTCGGGTTTTATCAGGCCAGCGGTTATCAGCGCGTCGGGCCAGCGTTTACTGAAGTAGGTTTGCCCCATCAACGCATGACAAAAAATCTGAAACCCAATGTCGGGAACATGTTATGAAACTATTTGATCGCGCGACAAAGCAGCGTTATTCGGGATGGAAAGCAATAGCAGCGGCTTTGATGTTTATTGTAACGGCCACGCCTGCCGTTCATGCAGATGTCTGGGACAGCGCAAGCCATGGCTACGCTGACAACAATGGCGTACGCATTCATTACGCAACGGTTGGCGAAGGGCCTTTGCTGATCATGATTCATGGCTTTCCCGATTTCTGGTACAGCTGGCGGCACCAGATGGAAGGTTTGCAGGATCAGTACAAGGTGGTCGCCATTGACCAGCGCGGTTACAACCTGAGTGACAAACCCGCAGGCGATGAAAATTACGACATGCGTTTGTTGACCTCGGATGTGGCGGCTGTGATTCGCTCTTTTGGGCAGGAAAATGCCGTGATTGTCGGGCACGACTGGGGCGGTATGGTGGCGTGGAATTTTGCGTTTGCGTATCCGCAGATGGTGAACCGCTTGATAGTGATGAATCTGCCGCATCCCAATGCCATGCTCAGAGAGTTGACCATCAACGAAGAACAGCGTGCCAACAGCGCTTATGCGCAGCGCTTTCAGGCCGGCAAACCCTCTGATCCTGACATCATGTTTGGCATGCCAATGACTCCCCAGACTTTATCCGGTTGGGTACAAGACCCTGTTGCACGTCAGCGCTATGCCGATGCCTTTGCCCAGTCAGATTTTGACGCCATGATTGCTTACTACAAACGCAACTACCCGCCGCTGCCTGCGTTTTCAACCACGCCCCCGGCGGCGTCGCCCGATGTGCCACAACTGAACGTACCCTTGCTGGTATTCCACGGTCTGGATGATACGGCACTGCATTCCAATGGTCTTAATAACACCTGGGACTGGAACAATGCGGATACCACCATCATGGCAGTGCCGGGCGCTGGCCATTTTGTGCAACAAGATGCCTCAGAGGTGGTGACCAGCACCATGCGCTGGTGGTTAAACGCACGGCGCTGAATCTACATCGCCGGCAGTTGCAGGGATTCAATACCGGTATCGGTGATCCTGAAGCGACTGCCCGGCGGCAGCACGCTGAGTCTGATATCGCGTGCTGCCTGCAGACGCGGGCTGTCCAGTTGACGTGACAGCCCATGGTAATTGGCGCGCATTACCACACTGTCGGCGTCCCCCATTTTTTGCAGCAGGATGACCTGGCTCTCACCCAAGACTTCTGCCTGGCCGTCGGCGCTGATCCACAATGCAGTGGCTTCATCGATACCGGCAGCCAGAAATTCCGGTGAGTCCAGCAGCACACTGATCAGGCGATTCAGGCGGCTGCGAATAATAAAGTGCTGATCCACAATCATGTTGCCAAGCAGGCCAATTCCTGGCGCGGTAATTACGTTGTTTTCAGCCATGACGCCATAATTCTGATCGTCTGCCGGGAACACCTCCGACCCGGTAATCATGGTATTGCTGATCACGGCAGTCCCGGCGCTGGTGCCCGAGATCACGGCGCCGTTCTGGTAGGCGGTGCGCACTGCTTGTAACAGCGGGCCATCGCCCAGATAGGCCATCAAACGATTCTGATCACCACCGCTGAACCAGATGCCTTTGGCTGCAGCAATGTGCGCGGCTAGCTGTTGCGTGAGCGCAGGGTCGCGGTTGGCATCGTCGGGCAGTAACAGTACAGCCACACTGCTCGCCCCCAGCTCGGAAAATTCCGCGGCCTGTGAGTCACCCGTTTCCTGTGGCGTTGCCGATGCCATGGGGATGATCAGCATGCTGTTGTCGGATGACAGTTCAAGAATCTGGCGCATGATGTTGTCAGGACGAGTGCCTCCGCCCACCATCACAATGTGGCCACTGGCGCCGGGCACACCCTGCCAGTGCAAGTTTTTTGCAAAAGAGCCGGCCGGGCTGGCGCAGGCCGCAAAAAGACTGGCGATCAGTAGAAACAGAACAGTGGTCAGTGCGTGTTTGCTCAGAGTCATGTTGTGGTAAACGCCGTGTTGTTAAAACTGATGAGTAAATGTGGAGCGTTAAAAAAGCCGTGCTGGTGCTCAGCCAATGGGCCAGTCAGCGGCATCAACAGAATCCAGAACACTATCTGTGATGCCTGGCGCCCACTTTGCCCGGTAAACACCTTCAGCATCATACATGGCGGTCTGCTTGTCGAGGTCAAAGTGACGTCCACCACGTGGATCAACACCCACACCGGCGATGTACTGCCAGTTTCCCCAGTTTACGGCGACGTCGTAGTCAGTAAGCTGGTGTTCAAACCAGGCGGCGCCATATCGCCAATCCATACCCAGTTCGTTCACAAAACAGCTGGCGGCAATTTGCCGGCCGCGATTCGACAGGTAGCCAGTTTGTTTGAGCTGGCGCATACAGGCATTGACCAGAGGAAAGGGCGTCGTGCCATGGCACCATTTCTGATAGCGTTCGGGATGTACACAGGTCAACGGCGCGCGCCCGGCGATGCCTTTAAAGCGGAATAATTGTGTGCCGAGCTCCAGTGCCAGCCATTGGAAGTATTCGCGCCACAGCAACTCAACCGTAATCCATCCTGTGGATTCGTTGCTGCCGTGTTGCTTGATGTAGGCATCAACGGCCATTTTTGTGCGTCGTACCGACAGGCAGCCGCGATTTAACCAGGGCGAAAATTTGGTGGAGTTTTCCCAGCCGTCCAGTTCATTGCGCACGTGTTTATATTGCGCGGGCCACGCACTGGCAAAGTACTGTTGCACATGCAGTTGCGCTGCGGTTTCACCACCACCAAACAGACCGGCATCATTGGCGGCCACAGATGCCCACTCAGGTAGTCGCGCTGGCCATGATTGTGCGGGGCGTTCGGCAGGTGAGGTGGGCAGGCTGGTGGGTGCCTGTAGCGGTAAGGGCATCGGATGGTCTTGCGCTCGCTGCCTGAAATACGTCCAGGACTTGCGGGTCTCTGGCAGGCTGACCGGCAAGTCATTCAACTCAAACAAGGTATAGGTGTCGACTTCCTCTATTCTGAGCTCAGGCAAGCGTTTGGCAAGGCTGGCCAACACGGCTTTTTCATCGACGCCAAATTGTCGGCTGCACACCAGTCGTGTGATCTGATGTCGGGCAATCAGGGTCGCCAGTTGCTGCTCGGGATAACCAAATTCGATCAACACATGCTGCTTGAGGCTTTTCAGCTGCATGTTCAGATTGTCGAGACTTTGTTGTAAAAATTGCCAGCGATGTGGGCCCATGGAACTGACGTGGTAGCGATGTGCGGAGAACCAGCGCGGGTCAACGCAGTACACACACAACAGGCGGTTACTCCAGGCCGCCCGTACCAGTGCAGGATTGTCGTCCAGGCGTAAATCATGGGTCATCCAGTACAGAGTGTTGATCACCGCGGTTCAGGTTCCTGTTTTGGGGAAGGCGTCGGGGAAAGCGTCAGGGAAAGTGGCAGGGCGACAGGCCCATTCAAGCTGTCCAGAAAGGCTTTTAACTGGCGTTTTTCTACCGCACGCAGTGCCAGTGGTTTTGCTTCATTGTGTCCAATTACCGCAACACGTGCGCGGTTGTAGTGCTCAATCACGGCGTCGAGGGTCGCCAGCTGACCGGCGTGCATATAGGGCGCAGTATAGGCAAGATTGCGCAGACTACCTGTGCGCTGGGCACCAATCATCTCATCACCGCCACGCGCAAAACGCAGCTCCTGACATTGTGCCGGATCGGCGTCGCTATAGGGCCCCAGACAATTGAACACATCAGCCTGCGCCAGGCGCAGACCTTGTGATCGTCCCGCGGCCGGGGGGACTCCCGGGGCGCTGAGTACAGCGGTGTTATGAAAGGCATTGTTGGTGAACAGTGGTCCATTATGACAATTGATACATTGGGCTTTGCCCATAAACAAACGCAGGCCGCTGATCGCATCACGCGTCAGTAGGGTGTTCTGTTGCAACTCAGGGTTTTTGGTCAATTGTGCGGCGTATTCGTCGAAGGCTGATGGCATCACCGGCAGCGTGCGTTGCCAGGCCGCCAGCGCTTTGCCCAGATTGCTGAAAATGCGATTGATGTGATGCTGATCTTCCTCGCGTATTGCCGCCCACGCCAGCTGTTGCTCAGCGCTGCCATTTGGAGATGCATCGGGGAAACGCGTTTCGTCGGCAAATTGATCCAGTACTGTTTGCGCAGACTCTGCCTCAAAAATGGCCAGGTACTGGTCACGATAGTGGTGATCCTGGGCAACAAGACGCGCCAGCTGCGTGCGATTGGCACCGTGTTCAACCGGATTTTCCAAGGGTTCCAAGGCCTGTGACCACAGGCTGTCTTTACGGCCGTCCCAGAATAACCAAGGGCTGTAGGCGGCGCCCGCCAATCCCATGCTATTGCGATCAGCGCTGCCAATACCCACGGCCAGCGCGCGACCATCGGTAAAGTAGCGTTCCGGTTGATGGCAGCTGGCGCAGGACACTGCATTGTTGCTGCTCAGGCGCGTATCAAAAAACAGTTGGCGGCCAAACTCGATGGCCAGCGGGTGATCAGCCACCTTGTTACCTGGGTCCGGGGGCGGTGGTGGTAGTTGCTGCAGCGACAGACTCTGCAGGGTAGCCAGCTCAGCGGCTGTCCATTGCTGCGGCAACGGTGCCGGCAGATATTGCCATGCAGCAAAAGCGCTTGCTGCGCTGATCATTATCACTATTGCCAGAGACATTCGGTGTTTCAAAGGCGTTGTTCCACGTCCAGCAGTTGAGAGATTAAAGGGTGGCTTGATTAAATAGTCAGTTCAAGCTGTGCCGTGTAGTGCCTGTTATCCAGCTGGATTTGTAACTGCAAGATCCATACGCCGGCCATATGAAATCGGACGCCTTCCAGCAGAAAACGGCCTTCCCCCAGGTAGTGGGTGACTTGAGGGTTGGTGGCAAGTCCATGATTGTGGGCCGGCATACCCCCGCTCACACGGATGACAGCATCGTCCATTATCGCGTCAGTAGTGCTCTGAATTTCAATAACCCAACTGTGCATCTGATTCAGTGGTACCGGTGAAACCTGGCTGTGCAAAACAATCTGCAGTCCTTCGGGTTGCGTGCCGGTGTGCAGCGTCTGCGCGTTTGTGTGGAGTGAGCAGATCAGCAGCACACTCAGGTAAAAGCAGTTTTTAAACATCAGGCCAGGCTCCGGAAAGGTGGCTGTTGACGATTGCGCCAGCGCCTTGCACCTTGCGCAATCACTAGCACAATCAGAATCAAAAACCAGGATTTTTGCCAGAATGGCTGGCCGACTTTAAACGGAAATACCGCGTGGTATTGCAGGTCGAGTGTCGGATGCGGTGCACTGACAATGCCGACATAATCCCCGGGCTCGGTAAAATTGAACAGAATGCTCAGTACCCCGTCGGCTTTGGGAGATGAGCGTTGAAAAAACACGGTATGTTCCGTCAAATCACCCATCGCCTCAATGTCCTGCCACCGCACAAAGCGGCCCAGTTCACTGGTATTGCGCAAGATGCGAAAGTCGACCGGCACCTCGCGCAGTGAGTCATGGCGGTACTCAAGCACAAAAACACTTTCGGTCACATCGGGCAGGTCCTCGCAGAACTCCTGATGCTGACGGGTTTGCGGTTGAAAAATGCTGAAGTGTGCGCTGTAAAAATCGAACTGAATCACGCAGCCTTCGCCGCTATCCACAACACTGCCATGCGCCCATAACAATTGCTGTCCGGCAAGTGCGTAAAGCAAAAGGCCGGACAGCAAGCTTATGTGCCAAGGCTTCCTCATGCAGGTCTCGGTTCGGCTATCCCACGATGATTGGCGCTGTTCGGGTTAGGTGCCAGATAAGAACCAATAATCATGCCGGCCAGGCTGAATCCCAAACCAATAAACTGCGGTTCAAATGCGATATCCGGGACAGTGAACTCAACCAATAACCATGTACCCAGACCCAGACCAATGGATAGCGTTGCCCCCAGATTGCTGGCTTTGCGCCAGAACAGACCGGCGGTCAGCGGAATAAACACGCCTGCCAGCGTGATGCGATAGGCGTTAACGACCATGTCGTGGATATTGCCGTCTGAGAGTATCGCGTTAAGAACAACCAGCAAGGTGAATCCGAACACGGTATAACGAGTGTAGGTCAGCAACTGTGTGTCGCTCATGGTAGGGATCAGGTTCTTCAATACGTTTTCGGTAAACGTGACTGACGGTGCCAACAAGGTACCAGACGCTGTGCTCATGATGACTGACAGCAATGCTCCAAAAAATATGACCTGTAACCAGAATGGCATATGCGTCGCCACAAACGTTGGCAGGACAAGTTGTGTATCATTCTCCATCAAGGTGGCCGTCATATCCGGATCAATCATGCTGGCGCTGTACGCCAACATCAGCGGCACAAACGCAAAAAAGAAATAGGCTACCCCACCAGCAGTGGTTGCCCAGACCGCGACACGCTCATTTTTGGAGGTGTTAACGCGCTGGAAAACGTCCTGCTGGGGAATGGAACCGAGCGCCAGCGTAAAAAATGCCGCCATCCACGCGAGAATATCGATCATGTTCATGCTGGGCATCCAGTCGAATTTGCCCTCGGCAGCAGCGCGTTCCAGCACCAGTGGCAAGCCGCCCGCCATATCGGTTGCGGCATTGGTCACCAGTAGCAGGCCAATAACAATCACGATCATTTGTACAAATGTCGTCACGGCAACAGACCACATACCACCCAGCAAGGTATAGGTAAGCACAACAGTTGCACCGATAATCATGCCCAGCGTCATGGACACCAGGCCATCGGATAACACATTAAAGACCAGGCCCAACGCGGTCACCTGAGCCGATACCCAGCCCAGATAAGACAACATGATGCAGATTGACAGCACCATCTCAATGCGCTTGTTGTACCGGATATGGAAAAAATCGCCCAGTGTCATCAGTTTCAGGCGATACAAAGGCAGCGCAAACACCAAACCAAACAGCACAAGGCAGGCCGCTGCGCCTAGCGGATCGGAGATCAGTCCGTGGAATCCTTCTTCCAGAAAAGTGGCTGAGATGCCCAACACCGTTTCTGCGCCGAACCAGGTTGCGAACACCATTGCCATGACCATATACATGGGCAGGCTACGACCCGCAGTGATGTAGTCACTGGCTGAATGCACATGTCGTGCAGCCAGAAGTCCGATGCCAATGGAGACCACAAGGTAAGCGACAACCAGTGCAAGCAGCATAATCAATCCCGGTAGTAATCATGGTGGAAAAAAAACAGGTCAGGAATCTCCTGAACTGCGCGCAGGCGACAGTGGTGCAGCAGCGACAGTGCGCGTTGATCAGTGACTCAGTCAAGCCCGGATAATATATAAAAATGACAGGCAAAAAAAAGTAATTTCTAACGTCCAGACAGACAAAAGCCCTGATTATGCGTGTTGTGCGCACGATCAGGGCTTTCAGTCAGCAACAGAAGGTTCTGCTGCCAGAGCCTGACTCAGATAAAGCTGAGTATCAGATAGGCCGCCAACAGGATAATTACCCACTTCACCATACTGCCAACCGGGTGAGAGCCTGCCAGTGCACCCTCAGGGCCAAACTGGCGGGCCAGTGTGGGTGACAGCGCACCAATTTTGCTCACAAATGCGCTGTTCATTTCGCCAATGACCGCGATACGTGCGAACACACCTTGCAGCACCACTGGACACAACCGGCGGTAGACCCACTCCACATCGAGGTTAGTTGAGCGCAGCTCAGGCGGATACATGTTACGCAGGTTCAGCCACACAAACGCGAGAGCCGAGAAGAACAACAACTGCGTCTGCGCCAGCACGTGGGTCGCGTCATACGGGCTATAGCCTGTGTCGTACGGCAGAATGCTGTACAAGATGGACGGGTATACGCCAATCGTCACACACAATACTGCGGCAATAAACATCGCCACCTGCATGTTGATGGGCGGGTCACTGACACGGATACCGGAGTCATGCGCAAAAAACGCAAAGTAAGGAATCTTGATGCCAGCATGGTGGAATACACCGGCAGACGCAAACAGCAGCATCAACCAGATCCAGTCATAACCTTCTTCAATCGCAGCGCTCATCACCATGGATTTGCTGACGAAACCACTGAACAACGGGAACGCAGAGATTGAAGCCGCGCCGATGATACAGAAGATGGTTGTCCTCGGCATGGTTTTGTACAGGCCGCCCAGATCAGACCCGTTGATCTTGCCTGTCATATGCAGCACGGCGCCCATACTCATAAACAGTAGACCTTTAAAGATGATGTCGTTAAACGCGTGTGACACGGCACCATTGATCGACAATGCAGTACCGATACCGATGCCCACCACCATAAATCCAACCTGGTTGATCAGACTGTAAGCCAGTACCCGGCGCAGATCATTTTCAATGACCGCAAAGAAGATCGGAAAGCAGGCCATGGCTGCACCCACATAAACGAGCATCTCGGTGCCAGGGTAAGCGCGCGCCAGCGCATACACGGCCACTTTGGTGGTAAACGCGCTGAGGAAAACGGTGCCCGTCGGGGTGGCTTCCGGATAGGCGTCCGTGAGCCAGTTATGCAGGAAGGGGAACGCGCACTTGATACCAAATGCCAACAGAATCAGCCATCCACCAATACTGCCGGTGCCAATTTCACCGAAGGCCAGTGAGCCAGTGTCTGCTGCGTGGAATAACAGACCAATCAGCAGAATCACCCCTGACGATACCTGAATAATCAGATAACGGATGCCAGCAAAATACGAGCGGGTAGTACGACGCGCCCAGATCAGGAACACCGAGGTCAGTGCCAGGAATTCCCAGAATACAAACAGTGTCAGCAGATCGCCGGCAAACACCGCGCCCAGTGCACTGCCGGCATACAAAACCCCGGCGACCTGTTGCACAGTATCTTTGACATGCAGCGCATACATCGTCGCAATAAACGCCGCGATGTGGAATGCATAACCAAATATCAGGCTGAGGCTGTCTACTTTGTAGGGAGTCAGTTCATACCCGAGCAGAGTCGTCTGCCAGTAAATGCCTTCTGTCACTGTCATCAAATGCAGGCCACCCAAAACTGGCGCCAACAGCAGAATAACACTGCGCAACCAGCCGCGAGTGACGGCCGCAAACAGTGCAGCTATAAAAAAGGGTACAAAAGGAGGTAACTCAATGGCCCACATGATGATCCTCCTCGTGCGAGCGAGCGGGGCTGATCTGCTCCAGACGCCGCTCTTCAAACTTGTCGTAATAATCTTCTTCGCGCATCAGGAAGGTGCGCATCCACTTGGCAATCACTACCAACACCACACAGCCAATAAATCCGTAAATCGGATAAAACGCCCAGATGTTTTCGAGCGCGTGATAGGTGTAGCGATTGATCACAAAATCCAGCACCACCAGAATGGCGCAGCACACATAAAATACCTGCATCAGTATTTTGACGTTGCGCGGCTTGTCAAAAAAATACACACGATCATCTTTGATCTGATCATGCTTCATGTCTGAGTTACTCATCATTTGGTCCTTATAACGCATCGAGTCTTGACTCGTTGGGCCTGCTGACATCAGTTAGTTATAGAGGCAGCCAGTTCGTAAAGAGGCTGCGGGAAAACAAACAGCACCAGACACATCAGCGCGGTAAACGACAGGGCTAACAAGGAAGGCAAGGGTGCTTCTTTGATAGCAGGTCGAGCCGCGCCGTCTGCCGGTGGGAAAAATGCCAGGACGGGTATTGGCAACAGGTAAGCGATGTTCAGCAAGGAGCTGAGCATCAACACGCCCATAATGACGACCTGATCAGCCTCCAACGCGCCGCTCAGCAGGAACCATTTGCTCCAGGCGCCGCCAGTGGGAGGCAAACCAATAATACTGAGCGTGCCAATCAGGAAGGCGATCATGGTGAACGGCATCTGCCAGCCTACGCCGCGCAGTTGGCTGACATTGGTTTTGTGCAAAGTGACCAGAATGGCGCCGGCACAGAAGAACAGTGTGATCTTGCCGAAGGCGTGCATGGCAATATGCATGGCGCCACCGGTAATTCCAGCTTCGGTGGCGAGCAACATACCGGCGGTAATGTAGCTGAGCTGGCTGACTGTTGAATAAGCCAGTCGCTTTTTCAGATTGTCCTGACGCATCGCAATCAGCGATGCAATCACAACAGAGGCACCAGCCAGATATAACAAGGCATCAGTGGTAGGCAGCGTATTCAGGAAGTCGAGACCAAAAATAAAGGTGCCGACTTTCAGCAAGGTGAACACACCGGCTTTTACAACCGCTACTGCATGCAGTAATGCGCTGACGGGCGTTGGCGCCACCATTGCTGCGGGTAACCAGCGGTGGAAAGGCATAATGGCTGCCTTACCTACCCCAAACACAAACAGCACCAGTAACGCTCCGCCGATGGCGGTAGACGTACCAGCCGGGAACACACCACCTTCGGTAAACTCCAGCGTTCCAGCCACAAAGTAGGTGCCCAGTATCGCGAACAGGAAAAACGCGATCGAGGTGCCGAGCAGTATGCCAAGGTAGGTACGACCACCCTTTTTGGCTTCAGGTGTGCCCGCGTGGGTGACCAGCGGATAAGTCGACAGCGTCAGCACTTCGTAAAAGATAAACAGCGTGAACAGATTGGAGGCAAATGCGACACCAAAAACGCTGCCGATGGCCAGCGCAAAACAGGCATAAAAACGCGTCTGGTTCTGTTCATGGTGGCTGCGCATATAACCGATGGCGTAAAAAATCGTCACCAGCCACAGCACGCCTGCCACCAGCGCAAATATCATCCCCATGGCTTCGAGTCGGAATGACAGGCTCAGCCCTGGCATGATTTCAAACCAGCTGACTGCAACCGGCACGCCGGCGGTGAAATTCTGATATAGCCCAATCACAAGAGCGAGCACAATCAAGCTGGCAATAATAGAAACCGCTTCGCGCACATTTTCGGAGCGACCTGTCAGCAAAATACCGGCGATCGCCAGCACTGGCACCAGCATGGTCAGTTGCAACATCAGTTCAGGAGCAAGAAAGTTCATTAACGCAGCCCTCCAAACAGATCTGCCGCCGCCATTTGGGTCACACTCACCGTCAGGCTGGTATCAATACCAAAATACAGATTCGCCAGTACCAGAATCCACAAGGGTATCAGGATGGAAAAGGGCGCTTCTTTGACATCTGGTGTGGATTCAGTGACTGACTTGAAGTACGCCACCTCAATAACGCGCCAGATGTAAATGACCGACAACAAGGACCCTAAAAGAATCGCGGCAGCCACGGGCCACCAGCCATTCTCAAGCGCTGCTGAAACCAGGTACCACTTGCTGATAAATCCTACGGTAAGCGGCACACCAATCAAGCTCAGCCCGCCGATGAGGAACGCTGCCATGGTGAGCGGCATGCGTGATGCAATGCCGTGCATCTGGGAGAGGTTGGCAACTCCAAGGCGATAAACAACTGCCGCCATGGACAGGAACAATGCCCCCTTCATCAGGCCATGGTTCAGCATGTGCAGCAGTGTTGCCATGATGCCGGTCTGGCTGGCGAAACTGATGCCCAGAATCAGATAACCGATTTGCGCAACGCTGGAGTACGCCAGCATACGTTTGAGGTTGTCCTGATAAATGGCAACTATCGACGCCACAAAAATGCCGGCGATACCCAGTGTCATCAGAATTTCCTGCAAGGGGAAATGTGTGAATGAGAATTCGAAGCCAAACACATCAAAAATAAACCGGATCATTACATACACAGCAACTTTGGTTGCGGTTGCTGCCAGGAACGTGGTCACAATTGACGGTGCAAAAGCGTAGGCGTTGGGCAGCCACAAGTGCAGCGGGAACAAGGCCAGTTTCATGCACACGCCCACAATAAAGAAGGCAAACGCGGTAAACACCGTTTTGGTGTTTTCGACTTCCGGCAGACGCTGAGCAAGGTCAGCCATGTTCAGTGTTCCGGTCATGACGTACATCAGCCCGATACCAATCAAGATAAAGGTCGCGCCAATGGTGCCTGCCACCAGATACTGAAAGGATGCCCACAAGGCTCTGCGATCCTTGCCGAGTGCAATCAGGGTGTATGTTGCCAGAGACGAAATCTCAAGGAATACAAACACATTAAAAGCGTCACCGGTGGCGGTGATGCCAAGCAGGCCGGCCATGCACAGCAACCATGCGATATAAAAAAAGCTGTGACGATTCTCAGGAATTTCATTTTCAATGCTGGTGCGTGCGGCCAGCAATGCAATCGCGCTGATACCGGAAATCAACACCAGCAGCGGGGCGTTGAGCATATCGATGCGGTATTCGATGCCCCAGGGTGCTTCCCAGCCGCCCATTTCATAACTGATCGCACCGCTTTGCATGACCTGTGACAACAACAGCACACTGACCGCAAAGGTCAGGAAGGTTGCCAGTGTTGCAAACGCCCACACCAGTTCGCGTTTGCGCAGCAGAAGACAGGCAGGTGCCGCCATCAGGGGGATAATCACCTGCAGAACTGAAAGATGCACAATCATGCTTTTTTATCCTTGGCGTGGATTTCATCTTCTTCCACAGTGCCGTAACTTTCTTTAATACGAACAACAATTGCGAGGCCCAATGCTGTTGTAGCAATGCCGACCACAATCGCGGTGAGAATGAGTACATGTGTCAGCGGGTTGGAGTAGAGCGTGACGCCCTCTGCCAGAATGGGCGCTGTGCCACCTTCAATTTTGCCCATGCTGATGTACATGATAAAAACTGAGGTCTGAAAAATGGTCAGGCCTATCAGCTTTTTGATCAGGTTGTTGCTGCAGATGACGATGTAAAATCCAATCATCATCAAGATAACCACAACCCAGTAGTTAAACAGTCCGAGAAATTCCATCAGTCGGGTTCTCCATCTCTCTGTTTGCGAGTTGAAAAGGTGAAGAAAATAATAATCATCACGGACGCAACAGTGATGCCGACACCCAGCTCCACAAACAGAATACCCATGTGCTGGCCGTGCACATCGTCTTGCGCCAGGAAGTTGTAGTCGAGAAAGTTGCCGCCATTGATCATGGCCAGCACACCCACACTGCCGTATAGCAACACACCAAGGGCGGCCAGTGCTTGAATCCAGGTATTATTGACGACCTTGCGCGCAGCGGTCAGGCCAAACAGCATGGCGTACAGGAAAAATGCGGACGCAAAAATGACGCCGGCCTGAAACCCCCCACCCGGTCCGTATTCACCGTGGAACTGAACGTAGAGTCCAAAAATCATGATGAGCGGGATTAGCATCTTAGACACAATCCGCAACACCACATGCTCTTCCATCGATGCTCGCAGTGCCACCGGGGCCTTGGACGCAGTGCTCATAATCAGCGCAAGAACGCCTATGCCCGCAGTGAAGATAACAACCACTTCGCCGAAGGTGTCGTAACCCCGATAGCTGGCCAGAACCGATGCAACAACGTTAGGAATATCGATCTCGGTTGCCGAGTCATTGAGGTAACGTGGCACAACATGGGTCTGAACAGGCGCGTCAGCGGCACCAAATGCCGGCATATCCTGCGTGCCATAAATCAGCAGTGCGCCAGTCACCGTGACCAGCGCCAGTGCCAGTGCGGGTTTGTAATTGGATTTAGGATTCTCTGCTGCTTTTTCAAAACGACCTGTCATGGACAAGGTGGTCAAAATTAGAATCGTTGAAATGCCCGCTCCTACAGCAGCCTCCGTAAATGCAACGTCATGCGCATCCATCAACACAAAAAAGCTGGCGGATAACAGTCCGTAAATGCCTGCCAGCATGGTGACGGCAAACAGGTCTTTCACGCGCACGATGGCAACTGCTGTGGTGACCAGCATGCTGAGAATAATGATGTGAATAAATGATTCCACGGTCAAACACCTCCTGCTGAAGGATGGGTGTCTGCTTCAATTTTCCCGCTTTTACCCGGTAATAAAGGTTTTAGTCCGCTGTGTAGCGCAGCCTTGGCCAGTGCGTGACCAGCGGTGGGGCCGGTGAGTAATACAAACACCAGAATCATGACCAGCTTGCCAAACACAATCCAGGTAGGCGCCTGTAACATAAGCCCCGCCAAAATCATGCCGGTCGCAAGCGTATCGGTGACACTGGCTGCATGCATACGTGTAAAAAAGTCAGGGAATCTCAGCAATCCGACAGAGCCTGAGACACACAAAAACCCGCCGAGGACCAGCAGGGCCCAGCTCAAATACGTTGTTACCATGCTCATTATTGTTCCTTGATCGTCTCGCTGTTGGCCGACGCTTGGGAGACCGAGTACTCAAAAAATCGAAGTATCCCGATCACCGTAATAAAGTTCATCAAGGCATACACCATGACGATGTCCAGGAATTCCGGGCGACCTGTCAGAAAACCCACAATCGCAATCAACAGAACGGTTTTTGTCCCGAACACGTTGACGGCAAGAATCCGGTCATAAAGGGTCGGTCCCGCGTAGGCTCTGACAAGCGCAAGTGCCATTGCCACAAGTACAGCGATTGCTGCGGCTGTAAACATGATCAGTTATCCAGTTTGCGCACGCGCGCTTCCATTGCGCCGCTTTGAATGTCAGTGATGGAACTTTTGTCCAGTGCATGCACGGTGATTGAGTTCTCTGTGACGTCCGTGGTCACAGTGCCCGGTGTTAAAGAAATAGAATTGGCGTAAATTACTTTGCCCATATCGCTTAAGTGATCCATTTTGATCGTGGCCAGCGCGGGTTGCAGCTGCAAATGTCCCTGCCAGATCGTGCTGACTACCTTGATGTTGGACATCACCAGTTCTTTCAGCAGCCACGCATAATAAGCAGGAATGTTTTTTGTCAGATGAAGCGGTTGTGATTCTTCATCAATAACCTTCATGCGACTGGAAATAAACAGTACCAGTACAATCGAAAATGCACCCAATATAAAGATGAGTGGTTTAAACAGGCCAGAGTTCAGCAGCCAGAAAATAATGAGTAGTAAGGTAAGGCTTAAAGTTTGTATTTTCATGTTAATCCCTGCACATTTTGTTAAAACGACAGTACAAAGTCAGTGTTCTGAATGTGATTTTTCTTGCAGTTCTGTGCGCGCGCTAACGGCGAACAGTTCTGCAAATTGATTTACTGTTGTGTCATTCCGGCGATTGAGATGCCGTTGCACGATTGATCAGGCCCGCCGCCCGCGTGCGCGCTGCGCGCTGCTGGAACGATTCCTGATGACGAGTGATTTCCGGTTGTTTACCGATGTCACGGTTATCAATATCGTCACTGAAATAGAGGGCAGACGAGATCAACATGGCTATAGAATTTATGGCGATCGCTGGCAGTAGTCCGGTCTTCATCACAAAAACCTCCTTTCAAGCTGGCGTCAGATATTTACATCAACAATGTGAAAAAGTATGTCAAAAGTGCAAATAAGTATGTGTTGCCTTGCTGCATGCTGCGATCAGGTCGGGGATTGTGTTATGTTGCGCCCCACTCAGTATCTGAGCGCACCTTGTTGTTGAAGCGGTTGTCACTGGGCAGTGTTAGGGGGGGATATGACAGTCAGCCATAGTGTTTTGGTCGTTGATGATGACAAAGATATTCGCGACCTGTTGCACAAATTGTTTCTGGCAGAAGGTTACCGATGTTCTGTTGCCAGTAACGGTGATGAAATGTTTGCACGGCTTGCCCAGGAGAGGTTTGATCTGATCTTGCTGGATGTGATGATGCCTGGGCGAGACGGTTTTGAATTGTGCAGAACCCTGCAGTCTGACCCGGCCATGCCGCCGGTGATCATGCTGACGGCAAAAGACGAGGAAATTGATCGTGTTGTTGGCCTCGAGTTAGGGGCAGATGATTACATCGTCAAACCGTTCGGGCGGCGGGAACTGATGGCCCGTGTAAAAGTGGTGTTCCGGCGTGTGCAAAGCAGCCACCGGCGCGTCAGTGGCGTGAAGGGCAACTTCCTGTTCGGTGACTGGTGCTTCCGGCCTGCCCAGATGGAACTGGTCGACAGTGAGTCCGCCGTTGTCCCCTTGTCATCAAGCGAAACCGAGCTGTTGCTGGCGTTTGTTCAGAATCCACAAATACCCTTGTCGCGCGATCGTTTGTTGGATTTGACCAAAGGTCGGTCGGTCGCCCCGTTTGACCGCAGCATCGATTCTCATATCAGTCGCCTGCGCCGCAAGCTGCGAGACGACGCAAAACAGCCCGAGATCATCAAAACGTCGTGGGGCAAAGGTTACATCTTCACGTTTGCTGTTGAGTCTGTGTAATGATGGTGCCGGCAACACTCAGCAATCGCTTCCTCACTCTCAGGGCGAGAGCGCTGCTGGTGCTGACCGCCATTTTTACGGTATCCCATCTGCTCAGTCTGATGGTGTATGAGTCTAATCGGCATAGAGTTGTACTGCTGACTGAAGCCGTGGATCTGGCAGACCGTATTATTGGCATTGTGGATCTTGCAGAGCGTTTTCCTCAGTCAGATCGTGCGCAGATCCTGGCCGCTGCGCAGACACAGTTCCTGTTTATGTATCCCGACGTTATCCAGTCTGCGGATGCCAATTGTGAGCAAAATGAGTTTTCTATCCGGATAACAGAACGTTTGAACAGCTGGTTCACCCTGTACCCGGGATTGGATGCCACCGTGTGTGTGGTGGATGTGAGCACGGATCATCGCCTGGCAGACCCGTTGATTGGCTCTGTCTCAGGTCTGGATGCGCTGGTGTATATTGATTTTCCGGATGGAGAACAGGCGATATTTCGCGCGATCCTGCCGGAAGCACAGTCTCTGTTTCGAGACATGATGCTGGTGTATTTCCTGTTGGTGGGCATGGCGAGCCTGCTGGTTGGCTGGTACCTGATCAGCAAAGTCTTGACCCCCTTGGGGCATCTGGCAAACGCTGCCGATGTCATCGGAACCAATCTGGACGCCCCTGCGTTGGACGAACGTGGTCCATCCGAGGTGGCAAGTGCTGCCCGGGCGTTTAACCGCATGCAAGCGCGCTTAAAACGCCTCGTGCACGGGCAGACAGAAATGATTGGTGCTATTTCCCATGATTTACGCTCGGCGGCGACTCGGTTACAACTGCGCGCAGAGTTGCTCGACAACGAGCACGAGCGCGAGGGCATGCTGCGCGTTGTCTCTGACATGCGACATATGATTGAGTCCGTGCTGGATTTTGTCAGGGGAGTTGAGCCAAACGAAAAACCGCGCCGCACCGATGTGATTGCCCTGTTGGAGAGCATGATCAGTGATCTGCAGGAAGAAGGGTATCCCCTTCATTTTGCCACCCAAGAGCAAAGTGTCTTGATGACATGCAGGCCAGTCTCGCTGCGCCGCTGTTTTCAGAACCTCATTGATAATGCGATCAAATATGGCCAGGAAGCATGGGTCAGCTGCCAGGTCGAACCCAATTGCCTGCGGATTGTGGTTGAGGATCGCGGGCCAGGTGTGGCGGAGAGTGAGTTGCAAAACATTCTCAGACCTTTTTACCGGCTTGATAGTTCGCGTAATCGCGACAGCGGTGGAATCGGGCTGGGTCTGGCCATCACTCAGAATATTGTGCAGCTTCATGGAGGCAAGGTCTTGATCAGCAACCTGACGGGCACCCCGCACAGCGGTTTGCGGGTTGAGATCGTGTTGCCGCGGCCATGACAACGCGGTGGACAGTGTTTTGCGCCATCATAGACAACTTCGGGGACATCGGGGTGTGCTGGCGGCTGGCGCGACAACTGAGGCAAGAACATGCGCTAGACCTTGAGTTGTGGGTGGATGATTGGCTGGCACTGTCAGCATTTCTAAAGGCGCAATTACCTGAATTGCATGATCAGAATGGTAGTCTGGACCAGGATACCCTGCTGGCTGACGGCGTCTTGCTGCGACGCTGGCACAATCCCTGGCAAGGCGACGCGGCGATTGATGATCATATTGCAAAATCCGATGTCATTATCGAAGCGTTTGGCTGTGAATTGCCGGCGAGTGTGAAGCTCGCCTTGGGCAAGGTGCAAAAGCCAGTGTTATGGCTGAATCTGGAATACCTGAGCGCAGAGCAATGGGTCAAAGAATGCCATGGTTTGTCGTCGCCACAGCCGGTTGCCAAACAGGTTAGAAAGCACTTCTTTTTCCCGGGTTTTGAACAGGGGACCGGCGGTCTGCTGCGCGAAGCAGATATCCTTGAAAATCACGCACGCTGGCAACAACACGCTGAAAGGCGTCAGCAACTGCTGCAAATGACCGGGCTGGGCGCCAAAAATCAAGCTGACCACTTGCTGGTATCCTTGTTCAGTTATGACACGCCAGCTTTGTCTGGTTGGTTAGATGCCCTGGCAGAGCAAACGCAGCCTGCTATCTGTTTTGTTCCCGAAGGCAAAAGTCTGACTGCAGTATCGCGTCACTTCGCGAGGCCCGAACTGGTCGCTGGTGATGTCGTGAGCGCAGGTGCGTTAAGCGTGGCTGTGCTGCCGTTCCGTTCCCAGAATGACTATGATGAGTTGCTTAGCCTGTGTGACTTTAATCTGGTGCGCGGCGAAGACTCGTTTGTGCGTGCACAATGGGCTGCCCGGCCCTTTATCTGGCATATTTATCCGCAAGAAGATGGTGTACATATGCTCAAATTACAGGCATTTGAGCATTTATATCTCGATGGATTGGAAACGGAGGCGGCAAAAGCCTGGCGTGCGTTCTCAAATGGCTGGAATCAGGGTGAAGATTGCCGCGAATTATGGCATTATCTGCGCCCTCAACTTTCAGGCTTGCAGTCGCATGGCCGGAAATGGCAGAAAAAACTGGCTGTAATGCCTGATTTGGCAACAAATCTGGTGAATTTTGAAACCCTTTTTAAATTGAGTGCTCACCCATGAAAACCGCACAAGAAATCAAACCCGGCCAGGTCATCATGATTGACGGGTCGCCCTGGAAGGTCCAGAAGAACGAGTTCAACCGCGCCGGCCGCAGCTCAGCGATCAACAAAATGAAGCTGAAGAACATCCTGAATGGCATGCAGACTGAAACCACGTTCAAGTGTGACGACAAACTGGAATACATCGTTCTGGAACAGAAAGAGGTCACCTATTCCTACTTTGCTGATCCGATGTATGTGTTTGTGGATTCAGACTACGAACAGATCGAAATCGAAAAAGACGACCTTGAAAACGTCTTGATGTACATCGAAGACGGTATGGAAGATGTGTGTCAGGCCGTGTTCTACAACACCAAAGTCATCTCTGTAGACCTGCCCAAAACTATCGTTCGCCAGATTGCCTACACTGAACCGTCAGTGCGTGGTGATACCTCAGGCAAAGTGACCAAGGTTGCACGCCTGAACAATGGCCACGAGCTGCAAGTGTCTTCGTTCTGCGAAATCGGTGATTTTATCGAGATCGATACCTTGACCGGTGAGTACAAGGCACGCGTCAAGCGCTGAGTTTTGTGTGATGTCTTGCCTGCGTCACTATGTCGCAGGCAAGATCTCCCTTTAGCGCGCATAATTCACGTCAACATATGGGTTATAGAGAGGGCGCGACCATGAAAAGATTATCAGCACTGATTTTAATGCCGTTGTTGCTGCTGTTTGCCGCGGCAGGCAACGCCGATGACTATCTGAAAACCATCAAAGAGTTTTCACTGACGGATCATCGTGGCGTCACCCATACCATGGAAGAGTATACCGACAAGGATTTTGTGGTGATGTACATCCACGGGTCCGGATGCCCGATCGCGCGCTTGTCAGTGCCGACCTTCCTGTCTATCCGGGATGATTACCAGCCCAAAAATATTCAGTTCCTGATGCTCAACTCTTTTATTCAGGACGATATTCCGCGTATTGCGAAAGAAGCGGAAGACTTCAAAATTGACTTTCCCATTCTCAAAGACGCTGACCAGTCCGTGGCGCGCTCGTTGGGTGTAGAGCGTACGGCGGAAGTCTTTATCATTGATCCACGCACCCGCAAAGTGCTGTTCCGTGGCCCGATTGATGATTCACTAGGTTACGAGACACAGCGCGTGAACACCGAGCACAACTACCTCCGTGATGCACTGGACACGGTGATGGCGGGTGGTACGGTAGATATCAACGACATCCCTGATTCCAAAGGTTGCCTCGTTGGCTTTTTCCTGAGCTGATCCGACTTGAACGGTAGTCCACCAAAGACGATTCAAAACCCGCCTGCTCGGCAGGCGGATGTGCGGTCGTGGGGAATACGTGTCTTTTTTGTCGCTTAGTCAACGGGCGCTTGCGTAATCTGGTGCTGTAAGCCCAGCGCCTGCAGGACCTGTCTTAATTCAGCTCTTTGCTTTTTCGGCAGATGTCCAAAAAACAAATCATCATTTCTGTCAGCAATGGCAGCGAGAATCGGCAGCAGCTGGTTTCCCTCAGTGGTAAGCGTCAGCAACTGGTCCCGGCCGCTGCGCTGCGAGATGCGGCGTTCTACCAATGCTCTGGCTTCAAGTCTGCTTACAATTTTGGATGTGGCGCCTTTGGTCATGCCAAGCGTGAACTGAAGTTCAGCATGGCTGACGCCCTCACGTTGATACAACGTGCGCATAACCACCCACTCAGATACGGAAATATCTCGGCTTTTCAATAGCTTCTCAAAATTCCCAGAGACTTGGTTGGAGATAAAGCGCATCCAGAAACCCAGATGGGCCTCAAGTGGACTGACGGAGGGGAGTTTGTATTGGCTCATGATGGTTTCCACGGAAACAAGTCTGGCAATCATAGTTTCCATGGAAACATTCGTCAAGGGCTGCCTGGTTGACCCGACCATGGCCCGGAACGCCGACATCAAAAAGGATGCAACCTTTGACGCTGTGCTGGCCAGCTAAAACCCGCGATCATGGCAAGTCCGTCGAGCGCACAATAACCCCGGGGCGTGCACCCGTCATGGCGCTATCCAGCAGCACAGCTTCACCGGCCACAAACACATGCACGGCGCCTTCGGCGTATTGATGTGGGTCAGCAAAACTGGTCAACTCCTTCACGCTGGCAATATCTAGCACCGCTATATCCGCGATGGCACCGGGTACCAGATAACCTCTATTGCCCAGTTTAAGCCGGTCGGCAGGCATGCCGCTGACCTTATGGATGGCGGTGTGGACGGGCACAATGCCCAGATCGCGGGCGTAATGGCCAATCAGGCGCGCGAATGTGCCGTAATTTCGTGGGTGAACTGCGCGATCGGATGGACCTTCAATGCCGCCATCCGATGCGATCATGGTACGTGGATGGCGCATGATATTGTGGATGTCTTCCTCAACCATCGCGTGAAATACTGCGCTACAGTTGCCTGCGGCAACCAACTCAATCAATAACTCGGCGGCATTGGTTTTACTGGTTTCGCGGTTTTGTCTGCGCAGCACTTCACTCAGATTCAAACCGTTGAGAGACGCATCGTGTGGGCATCCTGCCAGTACAACATTCGCGGGATCATTGCCGCCGCGGTCGACTTCAATGTTGTACACGATATCACTGCGCAAACGTGAGCGTTGCGCCGGGTCGGCCATTCGCATCAGCAGCGCATCCCGGCCACCATCGAGCGCCCAGCCAGGGAACAGGATCTGTAAGTTTGTGGATGACGCAGTGTAGGGATATTGGTCGATAGAGACGTCTACCCCGCGCGCAATGGCTTCATCGACCATGCGCAGCGACTCCACTGAGGCGCCCCACATTGGCGCACCTACTACTTTGTGATGAGTGAGTTGGGTGGGCAGGCCGCCCTCCTCTCCAATGCGGATGGTTTCCGCCACACTGTCGAGCAGCGCAAGACCTTCCTCGCGCATGTGGCTGATGTACATGCCGCCGTATTCTCCGGCAACCCTGGCCAGTTCAATGACTTCTTCTGTCGCGGCAAATCGACCGGGTGTATAAATCAAGCCCGATGACAAACCAAACGCACCTTGCTGCATGCCTTGTGCAACTTGTTCGCGCATCAATTCAAGTTCTTCGTCTGTGGGCGGGCGATCATCCTCGCCTACAATCAAGCCCCGAATCGAACCGTGACCTACAAAACTGCCAAAGTTAACCGCCGCAGGCAGTGCTGCGATGGCGTCAAAGGTGTCAGACAATGGCAGCGGTGAGCCGCCGTCATTGCCACCGATGACCGTTGTGACCCCCTGACGAATCAGGTTTTCTGCATCGGGCCAGCCAAAAATGCCTTCGTCCAGATTGTCCGACAAGGCATGACTGTGAATGTCTATAAAGCCGGGCATGACTGCTAGACCACTGACATCAATGACCGTGGTTGCCTCGTAGTTGCCTAACAAGCCTGTGGCAGCGATCAACTGTCCATTAATTGCGATGTCGCCTTCAACCGGCAGTTCATCCGCGCCGCTGTAAATCAGACCGCCCTTGAGTACCAGGTCGTATGTAGGTAGTGACACAGGATCGGAGCTTGTTTGTTGGGCTGTTTCAGTGACATTGTCGGAGCAGGCGCTCAGTGATACCAGCAGCAACAGAGAGACCATTGTCTTGTTCATTTTTACCAGCCATGCTTGATGAGTTGACGGTTGGTCAGATGATGCCGTAAACCCGTCTGGAGTGGTACTCTGCCGCGGGAGAAGTTAACCGGATTTTTGACTTATGTTTGCAATTGTTGATGTTTAGTGCACTGCATGAACATCACGCATTGGGAAACATCCAAATAGAAACAAATTATGCCCGGCTTGCTTGCCTGTTTCGGATGCTGGATCCGCGCAACGAATTAATGGTTGTGGTGCAAATGAGCCAAACAACCCTTTTTAGCATTAAAGATGGATAATAAAGCATGGTTCTGGAGTTTCTGAATAACGGTGTTCCCTGGTCAGCTGAGGATCGCATTCGAAAGCGCGGACTCATCATTGCAACGATCACCCTGATCAGCATTGTTGCCTCGCTGACCATTACCTATCTTGTATTGTTGCTTACAGGTTACGAAAAACAGCCAATCATTTTTGTGATCGCAGTCGTGGCACCCTTGCTGATAGCGCCTGCAACCACCTGGTCAATCATCAGCCTCATGGTTGAAATACAAGATCTGGAGGAAGCCTATCGTTTGCTGGCAACCAACGATGATCTGACAGGACTTCTGCGGCGCGGCACATTCCTCAATCAATGCCAATTGGTGGCCAATTTGTGCGACCGCAACAAGCAGACACTGGCCTTTGCCATTCTCGATCTGGATCGGTTTAAAACGGTGAATGATCGCTATGGGCATGGCGGCGGGGATGAGGTGCTAAAGGCGTTTGCGGATATTTTGCGCCGCTCAATCAGAGCCGGTGATCTGGCGGGTCGCCTGGGCGGTGAAGAGTTTGCGCTGGCATTGCCGGGTTCATCGTTAGACGATGCGGGTCAGGTGCTGGAAAGAATCAGAGCTGAAACAGAAAAATGCAACATTCGGTATCTGCATTACATCATCCACATCAAGGTCAGTGGAGGCCTGACCTGTGCGTCAGGCAATCAATTGCATGATATCGATGCCATGATCAGACGAGCGGATGACTTGTTATACCATGCCAAAAATCGCGGCAGAAACCGGATAGAGTCGGGGCCGCTCGCGGTGATTCAGCCCTGACACGCCGGGCGCTATTGCGCACCGGCATGGCCAGAGAATTACATGCTGCAGTCACCGCCAAATTCATTGCCGCCACCACAGTACGTGTGATGTTGCAGCTGAATGTGAATGCCGTCGGGGTCAGAAAAATACACTTCTGGTGTGCCACCGGGTGCGCCACCACGTTCCGGCATGCGTCGGCTCACCCAGTGTTGCAGGGGCGTCGCGGGCTGTCCTTCCGTTCTGGGCGTCATACCATAGTCAGTGAGGCGTTGAAGTACGGATTGTTCGGTAAAATCTTCAATGTTCAGGCTGGCATGATCGATGCGTCCCGGTTGTGCCGGTGTGCCTGGCTGGGTGCCGCCGACAAACATCAAAAACTGGTTGCCATCGTCGATACCCAGTACCGGGAAAGTCCCCTGAAATGCCTGGTTTTCAATGCCGAACAACTTGCGGTAAAAATCATTGCTCAGCTCAAAATTGGCTACGTATGTTGTCATATGGTTGATTTCGCGCAGGCGGATCAACCCGGGGCCTGGTGCGGGCTCAGGCGTACAGCTTTGGTCTCCGCGACCACAGGCGGTGATGGCGGAGAGTTGAAACACCACGCCATCCCGGTCAGCGACAAACAGTTCATGGTTATCTGCCAGCATGGTATCGCTCTCGCCTGGCATGCGCTCAAGCCAACTGTGCATTGCTCGGTTCATGGCGGGAGTCTGGTTGGTCATACTATCAACCGTGCGGTTGATGCCATGTTCAGCCAAGCGGGCTTGCAGACGGTAACGATCTGCATCAACCGCGCTCAATCCAAAATGGCTGATATGCGGCTGTTCACCTGGACGCGTCGGGGCCAGGGTAAAGTATTGCGGGCCGTCACCCACCTGAAGCGCAACCCGATCACCCACTCGCGACAATACTGCACTGCCAAACAGGCCCTGATAAAACGCCAGAGAACGCTCAACGTCACTGACCCGCAAGCCAAAATTGTGATAACCGTGCACCGGAATTGAGGCCGCCGTCGTTTGCTGGGCGATGCTGCGCATGGCAAATGGCATAAAAGGGACCGCCATCAGCAGACTGCGTCGTGAAATTAGCATGGGCTTGTGTTGTTTTGCGTTGTCAGTTGGTGCATTCATGACTGCTCTCCGCACTCGGTTTCTTGTTGTGGTGATGGGATTCTTTTAAGCAGTGTAGCCTTTGGGATGCAAAAAATTAAGTCGTTTGTGGTTTGGACGCTCGTCTGGCAAACAGCGCTTTGACCCCCAGCGCTAAAAACCCTGCCAACAGTCCCCAAAATGCCGAACCCAGGCCGAACAAAGTCAATCCAGAGCCGGTTGCCAGAAACGTCACCAAAGCAGCATCGCGCTCAGATTTTTCGCTCAGCATGTTTTCAATTGCGCTGGTCAGCGCGGGAATCAAGGCAATACCAGTCAGTACCATGATTACGGCGGGTGGCAGCGCCAGAAAAACGCGCACCAGTGTCGAGGCAAACACGGCCAACAACAGGTAAAACCCAGCGTAAATCATGCCCACAGTCCAGCGTTTTGCCTGATCAGGGTGCGCTTCGTCGCTGGTGCAAATGGCAGCCGTAATCGCGGCCAGATTGACGGCGTGCGCGCCGAACGGTGCGGCAATCATGCTCGCAAAGCCGGTGCCCACCAATAGCGGGCCAGGGTTTGGAGAGTAACCAGCCGCACGCAATACCACCAGGCCTGGCAGATTTTGTGAGACCAGCGTTACCAGAAACAGTGGCAGTGCCAGGCTCAGTGCGGCGCGGGCATCAATAGTCGGTATCACTGGCAATAACACGCCAAAGCTGGCTCCAGGCGGCAAGCTCGTAATATCGCCGCGCACCAGCGTCAACACAATGCCGGTGACCAATACCAGCAGTAAGGCATACAGCGGTACGCGCTGGCGTGCCACCAGAAACACGGTGACGACCAATGCCACCAGCAAGGGGTCGATAGAGCCCACTTCAAACAACTTAAGACAAAATGGCAGTAACACCCCTGCCAGCATGGCCGAAGCAACCGACGGCGGAATACGTTGCGCCCAGCGACCCAGCACGGGTACCAGACCCAGAATGGTCATCAGTAATCCACTGATTACAAACACACCTGCTGCGATCTGCCAAGACAATCCTGGTGTTGTGGCTGCCAGCAATGCCGCACCGGGAGTTGACCAGGCCAATACAATAGGCATGCGCAGTTTCATCGACATGGCTGCCCCGGTAATGGCGATACCAAGGCACAGTGCAGTGACAGCTGAGCCGGTTTGTTCAACGGAGGCGCCCAATGTGCGCATGGCTTGCACGACCAGGGCGACGGTGCCGCCAAAGCCCACAAGTGCGGCAATCAGCGCGGAGGACCAGGCAGTAATCGGCGGGAGTTTTTGTAGCATTCAGAGCGTCCGTGGTGCAAAACGAGTGTGAATCGTACTGCATCAGACGGACCATTTATAGCGGGCTATCGTTTCAAGATACTGCGTATAAAGCAGCCAACGCCCGGAGCAATATGCTCCGGGCCTGGTCTATCTGATTGTCAGAAGCTCTTGCCTACTGAGAAAATTGCGCGACCGCCGCAAGCATTGCTGCCACAGTTACCTTTACTTACATTGGTGGCAATCAATCCGGCAGAAAAGTCCAGACCAAATACCGCAGTGCTTAACGACACCCCATAGTCCAGGTAGTCATTCTTGCTGCCAAACAAATCCCGTTGAGCATCTGTCAGGCCAACATGCAGGTCCAGTGTCAGATTCTGCACCAGTTCGGCGCCATAACCCAGCTCCCAGTAGTACGCATGACCACGCGTGCCGAAGTAGCTGTCGGTATATGACACTTTACCCGTAAAACCGGCATAGTTTAGTGCGCCATAAACTTCCACAGTATCAAGTGCGCTGAGGCCGGGATATTCGAATACCAGTACACCAACGTCGTAGCCGACAGTGCTGGTCAGGCTGCCAGCGTAGCCGGCGTAATAGTTCATTTCAATGTTATCAGCGAATTCGATAGTTGACGCCCACACACCTGCATACGCGCCACTTTCATGGTTATAGTCGAAGCCACCTTGCAGAGCACGGTTGCGATCTGTCTGTGAAATACCACGAAACTTGTAGTCGTTTACCAAGTTTATGTTGGCGGAAATTTCGGTTTGCTGTGCCTGAACGCTGACAGCGCCTGCTGTCAGTGCAAATGCCAGAACTGCGGTCGTTAAATTTTTCATTTGGTTAATCTCCATGATGTAGTAGTGATAAATCGCAGACATGACAAAACGAATGCCACTGAGAAGTCACATCTGATATTGCTTTTTGTTTTTTTTATGACTGGCGAGAACACGCCAGCTGGGGTAAGCGGTGGCCATCCTAGGGGCACAAGGGAGGGGCGTCAAATGATTTTGTCCAGGGGAGGTGGTTTTTTTGTCTTTTGAGTCGAAAGCTATATTGTCAACATTATTAAGTCGTAATTGTGTGCAATTAATGTCGCTTCTTAACTTTTTTTGAGCGCTTGATGTTGGAGTGGGCGGCCGTGACGGATTTTGTTGTCCCTCATACTGTCGCAGAATTGCTTCCGCTTTGCGCAATGCCACATTGACAATATTTCACTTCCGTCATCGCGATGTTTTCAGCACAATGAGCAACGTATCGGCGGGTTATCCGCCAATCTCTTTCTAGACGTAACGCTGATTAAAGGAAGCCTCCATGCCTGTTTATAAATCGCATACCTCCACCAAAGGCAGAAACATGAGTGGTGCCCGCGCGCTGTGGCGTGCCACTGGCATGACCACAGCAGATTTCAACAAACCTATTATCGCGGTTGCCAACTCCTTTACCCAGTTTGTACCCGGCCATGTCCACCTGAAAGACATGGGGCAGTTGGTCGCGCGCGAGATTGAAAAGGTCGGTGGTGTTGCCAAAGAGTTCAATACCATCGCGGTAGACGATGGTATTGCCATGGGGCACGACGGCATGTTGTACAGCCTGCCGTCGCGCGAAATTATTGCGGACTCGGTTGAGTACATGGTTAACGCCCATTGTGCCGATGCACTGGTGTGTATTTCGAACTGTGACAAAATCACCCCCGGCATGTTGATGGCTGCGCTGCGCCTGAATATTCCTGCTGTGTTTGTATCGGGTGGCCCGATGGAAGCCGGCAAAACCAAACTCGCCGGTCAGGTCATCAAACTGGATCTGGTCGATGCCATGGTTGCTGGCGCTGATGATAATGTCAGTGACGAACAGGCGGCCGAGTATGAGCGCTCTGCGTGTCCTACTTGCGGCTCCTGCTCAGGGATGTTTACAGCCAATTCCATGAACTGCCTGGTTGAAGCGCTTGGCCTTGGGTTACCCGGCAATGGTTCAACACTTGCCACTCACTCTGATCGCAAAGAGTTGTTCCTGCAGGCGGGTCGTACCATTGTAGAAATCACCAAACGCTATTATGAGCAGGACGATGCTTCCGTGTTGCCGCGCAGCATCGCCAACTTCAAAGCCTTTGAAAATGCGATGTCGCTGGACATTGCCATGGGCGGTTCTACCAACACTATTCTGCACTTGCTGGCTGCTGCGCAAGAGGCTGAACTCGACTTCACCCTGAAAGACATTGATCGCCTGTCACGCAAAGTGCCGCAACTGTGCAAAGTGGCACCCTCTACATCCAAATATCATATGGAAGATGTGCACCGGGCCGGTGGCATCATGTCGATTCTGGGTTCACTGGAGCGCGCAGGTTTGTTGCATGGCGACGCACATACCATCCACAGCACCAGCATGATTGAGGCCTTGGACAAGTGGGACATAAAACGCAATGCAAGTGATGAGGTAAAACAGTTTTTCCGTGCCGGTCCGGCAGGCATTCCAACACAAACCGCTTTCAGCCAGTCTACCCGTTGGGAATCGCTGGATGACGACAGGCAGTATGGTTGTATCCGTGATATTGAACATGCTTACAGTCAGGAAGGTGGCCTTGCTGTGTTATATGGCAACATTGCGCAAAATGGCTGCATCGTAAAAACCGCCGGTGTTGACGAAAGTATTTTCACTTTTAGTGGTCCCGCACGCATTTTCGAAAGCCAGGACAGTGCTGTGAAGGCGATTCTGGGCGACCAGATTGTAGCGGGCGATGTCGTGGTTATTCGGTATGAAGGACCCAAAGGTGGCCCCGGCATGCAGGAAATGCTGTATCCCACAACCTATCTGAAATCCAAAGGTCTGGGTAAAGTCTGTGCACTGCTGACGGATGGCCGCTTCTCTGGCGGAACCTCCGGATTGTCGATTGGTCACGCATCGCCAGAAGCGGCGCAGGGCGGCGACATTGCACTGGTGGAAGAAGGAGACATCATCAGGATAGACATTCCAAATCGTTCTATACACCTGGCTATCAGTGACGCCGAATTGGCTCAGCGCCGCACCAATATGTCCGCCAAGGGCAAAGCCGCCTGGAAGCCGGTGGAAGATAGACCCCGTAAAGTCACCGCTGCATTAAAAGCTTATGCGGCATTGACGACCAGCGCAGATAAGGGTGCGGTAAGAGATATCACTCAGCTGGATTAACTGCACTGCCCGCAGTATTCGTCATGGCAAAATGGTGCTGCGGGCTGATGCATATCCCCATTCAGGCAGGACATTTATGCGAGCAAAGCCGTTTATAAAAACAAGCCTGTTCTGGATGCTGATATTTACAGCAGCGTCACATATCACTGTGAATGCCCAGCAAGCGCTTGATCGCGTGATGGTCAGCGTGACCCTGTCGGAAGGCACCAATATGTCCGCCTCGGTTTCACCAGATGGCAACACGCTGTTGCTGGGGCTGCAGGGTGGCTTGTGGACAGTGCCTGTCGACGGTGGTGATGCGGTGTTACTGACGCCCGCCGAAATGGATGCCTATGAGCCGGTCTGGTCGCCCGATGGCAGTCTGATTACGTTCTATGCCTTTGCTGAGGACAGTTTCACGGTTTGGCTGATGAATGCCGATGGTACCGGACTTGTTGAACTGACCGATGGCAGCAGTGATGCGCGATATCCCGACTTCTCACCGGATGGTCAGTCGGTGTTGTATTCCAGTGATGAGTTAGCGGGTTACTCGATCTGGAGCCACGATATTGTCACAGGCCAGCGCACGCAGATGACCACTGCAGCAGATACCGGGTATCAGCAACCGCAGGGCCCGTACTTTTCCGGCGTGGGCAATGCCGTGTACCCGTCGTTGTCTCCGGACGGCAAGCTGCTGGCTTTTGTGATTGACGGCGAGCAAGACTCGCTGGCGGTGAAAGAGCTCGGCAGCGCCGCGGCTCCCGTCACGCTGTATCAATCCGGCATTCTGGGCGCCCCGGCCTGGGCTGCAGATGGGCAGTCTCTTTATCTGGTATCGGTGCTAGAGAACTCCACGCATCTGGCGCAGGTCGCGCTGGATGGCAGCGACGTGCAGCGCCTTGTGGATGGGGGTGACGTGTTCCCGTTCCGTCCTTCGCTGCTGCCTGACGGTGGTCTGGTGTACACCGCCGATGGTGCTGTTAAAACGCTCGATGCTGAGGGTGTTGCTGATGGGCAGATCCGCTTCAATGCCGACGTGATGCTGGACAGAACACCTTACCAGCGCCGGATGTATCAGCTTGCTGACCAGACTCCACAAAAAGCACTCGGCATTATCGACCCGGTACTATCCCCTAATGGCACTCAGGTTGTTTATGCGGCGCTGGGCGACTTGTGGCGTGTTGATCTGAATCAGGCAGCGGCACAGCCTCAGCGCTTGAGCGATGATGTGTTTATGGATTTATCGCCAAGCTGGTCGCCGGATGGCAACCACATCGCTTTCGTCAGTGACCGGGACGGCAAGGCCGATATCTGGGTGATGAACATGAACACCGGTGTCTCAGAGCGCGTCACTGACGCGCCGACACCGGCAAATATGCCGGTCTGGTCGCCCGATGGTATGCGTCTGGCATACTTCACCGATGTGGGTAACAGCATTTTTATCTCCGGTGCATTGCAGGTACTTGATCTGCAGACGGGCATCAGTAAGGCGCTCACCGATGCGATTTTTGGACCCAGCGCGCCGGCCTGGTCGCCGGATGGCAGCACCATAGCTTTTTACCACCGTATGCCGTTAAACAGTCGTTTCCGTGAAGGATTGAATGCCTTATATCTGGTGCCGGTTGGCGGCCAGAGTGAGCCGGTGTGGGTAGAGCCGGTGCCCGGCAAATCACTGGGCAGACGGCAGTTCAACCGCCCTGCCTGGTCTGCACATGGCGAGATGGTGTATCGCCTGGACGGCCGTTTATGGTCGGCACCGCTGCAGGCCGATGGCGTCTTAGGTGAGTCAAGGATGTTAGCGGCTAGCGGTGAAAACCCGAGTTGGTCAGCGGATGGTAGCAAGCTGATTTATCTCGATGGCGCGGCAATCAAGATGATGGATGCCGCTTCGGGCGCCACGACTGAACTTGATATACAACCATTGTGGACGCAGGCCTTGTCTGCTGAGACCTTGACTATTCGCGCCGGACGCCTGTTTGACGGCACCGGGGATGCGTACCAGCGTAATGTCGATATCGAAATCACCGGCGGCGTAATTGTGGATATCCGTCCCACCGGTTCACAGCCGCCCGTTGGTCGCTTGATTGATGCCAGTGATAAAACAGTATTGCCCGGCTTGATTGAAGGTCACACTCACCAGTCCAGTACCGAGGGGATTGTGCTGGGTCAGTTGTATCTGAGTCATGGTATTACCAGTGTGCGGGAAACCGGTGCAGATCCGTATCAGGCGGTCGAACGCCGTGAGGCAGAGGCCAGCGGCCGCCGTCCGGGTCCACGGGTGTTTACCTCTGGTCCGCTCAACGAAGGCGCGCGGGTGTCATATGGCGTGTCAGAGACTGTGGGCAACGTTGAGCGTGCGGAAGACTCCATGCGTTTGTCATCAGCCTTGAAACTGGATATGTACAAGAGCTACGTACGCCAGGACTACACCACTCAAAGAGCGATTATTGAGATGGCGCATCAGGCTGGTATTCCGGTGTCTTCGCATGAGTTATTCCCGGCAGTTGCCAATGGAGTGGATCAACTGGAGCACTTTGGGGCGACCAGTCGACGCGGATTCTCGCTGGTGACATCACGATTGAATCGCTCTTATCAGGATGTGATCGACCTGATTGGCAAGTCCGGTATGGTGATCACGCCCACACTGGCACTCAACAGCCGCGGTGGTACGCGCGATATCGCCGCGCGTGAAGAGACTCTGCGCCGCTTGGTTGCTGCGGGTGCGCGGATACAGGCAGGTACTGACTCGCCCTTTGTGCCGCACGCGTCATCCTTGCATGAAGAGTTGGAGATTTATGTGAGGGCTGGTATTTCCAATGCACGCACTTTACAGACTGCCACCAGTCAGTCTGCTGACGCCATGGGTGTCGGGGATCAGCTGGGGCGGCTGTTGCCCGGTTATCTGGCCGATGTGCTGATAGTGAATGGAGACCCGCTCACCAACATTGAAGACATCCGTCAGATCAATACCGTCATCAAATCAGGTTTTGTGGTGTGGAGTAAGGGTATGGACGCCGTCACTGTGAATACCACAACAGACTTGATTGAACATGTGCATTGATATCGCGCGTCAGCAGGCCATTCAATATCAGCCTCAGGGCAAGTCAGCTGCCACCAGCACAAATTTAAAATCTCCGAGATGTTTCAACCGGACATTAAAGGTGTCCGGCCCAACTTTTACCAACGGCAAAATCAGCACATTTTCCGCTTCATCAAAATACGAAGGTACTGAAGTCATCACATCCGCTTTTAACTCTTCTGCACTGGCCAGTTCAAAGTGATAGGCCCCCGCAATAATGCCGGTCAGTCTGAGTTGAACGGCAAATTTTGATCCCGCACCATACACTTTAGGCACCGCCACCATGCCGGTAGCATCGATGAAGGTGTTGTAATCGAGTTTCAGATTGGCAAGCGAATTAATGACATTGGCAGTTGGGACGTGTTCGTGAATGAAACTGAACAGCTGTGAAATTCGTGCGTACACGCCCGGTAAGCCAGGCGTGCCGCAATTGGAGGTTTCGCTGCCACCAAAACTGGTGATGCCCAGTTGCATTGGGCCATCATTCAACATGACAAACAATGGCCCGCCGCTGTCACCTTGACATGTGTCTGAGGTGTCGGTGCTGGTATAACCGCCAGCGCAGAACATGTTGGCAGTGATGGAACCTTCATGCGCGGTTGCACAGGTGTTTTCAGGAACTGTTATCAGTTGTGTGGCTAACAGATTATCCGAGGGCGTCGAGCCATCACCGACAGTGGCACCCCAACCCGCAACAATCGCTGGCACGCTGCCGGGAATGGCCCCCGTGTAAAGTCTTATAGGTGCAATGTTGACGGCTGACTCCAGTTCGATAAGCGCAATGTCAAAGTCATGGCTGTTTGCGCTGGTTTCTTTGTCAGGGTTGTAGTTTGGATGCACGATGATTCGTTTGGCTCCCACCTGAATTGCACCTGCCGACAAGTTGGTGATATTGGTCGAGTTCAAGGTGATGGAGGTTCTGGATGCGGCATCAGTGCTGACTGAATTACCGGCATCATTCAGAAAACAATGCGCAGCTGTCAGAATCCAGCGCGACGCAATCAGGCTGCCACCGCATCCGCCGCCAGACTCGCTGTCACTTTCGCTGACGATAAACAAACTGGCCAGCCACGGGTAGGTGCTGGTGCTGGCGGGTTTGCCGTTGATGATGCGCGATTGTTGTGCGAATGCCTGCGGGCTTGCTTGCGCACCAAAAAGTATCAGCGTGGCGAAAGCGATACAATTTTTGAATCCTTTAGTCATTACAATAGCGTCCTGTCCAGGAGTGAAAATACTTTTTACCAGAATATAGCTGGGCCGGATTGGCGGCAATCAGTCGCTAAAAAAAATATCACCCATCCGGCTAGTTGCATCGGTCAGTAATTAGGCGCAGAGTGATTTGCAGAAAGGCGGGAATTGTACCCGCACGCCTCTGTTGTTGCGCCTCGGCGCAGATGCGTCCTGACGTACGTTGCAGTGGGGGTTTAAAGTGAAATATTTTGTACCGGTTATTTTTAAAGGCTGGTTTATCGCCAGTAGCCTTTTTACTGTCTTGTTGTTTCCGTCGCTTGTACTGGCAAACGGACCTGATCTGAGCGTCTCCAAAAGCTGCGTTATTGCCAGTCCGCAAACAATCAAATGCGACGTGGTGGTGACCAATATCGGGACGGTGCCGACGCTTCCTCAATTCACAATTACGGATACAGTTACAGCCACTCCGGTTGTTAACTATCTGTCGGTCGGCGGAAGTCTGGCAACAAGTTGTAGCCCGGGGCCTCAACAGATAAACAATGTCAGCATCGTTTGCAATGTCACAGGGTCATTGGCAGTCGGCGCCTCAGGTACTGCAATTTTTGACTTTTCAATGCCGACGGGTGGCGAGTTCCAAAACTGTGCGAGCACAACCTTGCCAGTCAATCCCATGGCCCCTCCAGATTCAAATTCACTCAACAACACTGATATATGTACAACATTGACGGTTGATCCCCCCACTCCGTCACCAGCTGCTCAGGATCTTTCAACTGACAAAGTCTGTGCCGTTAACGGCGTTCAGTCGATTCTGTGCACCATTACCATCACCAATGTGGGCGGCACGGCGTCCAGCAATCCGTTTACCCTGAGTGATGTGGTGACTGCCAACAACACCGTGAATCTGACCGGTGCCGGCGGCACACTCAATCCAAGTTGCTCACCAGGTGCGCAGGTGATCAACAACGTGCCTATCAACTGCACCATCAACAGCTCACTGGCACCGAACGCCTCCGGTACGGTGCTGCTCTCGTTTACCATGCCGCAGGGCGGGCAGTTTGAGAACTGTGCCACCGTTGCCACCAGTCAGAACGCCGCACAGGCGCCTGACTCCAACGCTGCCAATAACAAAGACTGTGCAACGCTCACCGTTGAAGGTCCACCGCCACCGCCTGCACAGGATCTGTCAACAGACAAAGTCTGTGCCGTCAACGGCGTTCAGTCGATTCTGTGCACCATTACCATCACCAATGTGGGCGGCACGGCGTCCAGCAATCCGTTTACCCTGAGTGATGTGGTGAC
>JAUYSM010000052.1 GCA_030696315.1 Pseudohongiella sp.
ATCCCCAGGATCCAAGACTGGTCAGGGCACGGGTCCGCGTCGCGGGCGAAACCCCGGTCAAAGTTGACACCAGCGCGCGATTGGCACTGCTCAACATTACCGGTGCGTCGGGAATAGAACTGAGTCAGGGTACGCCGCAAAGTCCGTTTCTGGGCGGCGATGGCACCATCCCTATCATCGAAGCGGCACCCTCCCCGTTGACGCAACTGCGCGTGAGCAGCGAGGAATTGCTGGTTAATGTCACCACCCTGGTGGAGAACGCCAACCGCTTGTTATCCGAGGAAAACTCGGCCTATGTCACGCGGGTGCTCAGCAACCTGGACACGGTTACTACCGCACTCGCGGAGGAACAACAGGTCTTGCGAGAAGGTCTGCAAAGTCTGGTCACCGCCGGCAATGACATCAGTCGCTTGATCGGCGTGGTTGAAGACCTGGCAACACGTCATGGCGAACCTATTTTGGGGAACGCAGGAGAGACGCTTGCAAATATGCAGCGCATCAGTCTGCAGCTTGAGGCTCTGGTTGAAGAAAACCGCGGCGCGCTCAATCAAGGGATGCAGGGCATCGCTGAACTCGATCCCGCCATGCGCGAGCTGCGCGCCACCATCAACAATTTGAACAGCCTGGTGAACCGGTTAGGCGACGACCCCACCGGATTTCTCCTGGGCGGCGACAACATCAGGGAGTTTCAACAATGAGCTACGTTTTGAATCGCGGCAAATCAGAACGGGCAATGCTGTTTCTACGCGCCTTGCTGGTGTTGGTTTTGATGTCAGCTTGTACGGTTCTGCCGGAACGTGAACCGGTGGATCTGTTCCAGCTTCCACCCTCGGCGATCAGGGCTCACTCCAGCCCGCAACTGACCGGAGGCTTGCGGTTGATGATCCCGGAAAGCAGTGATGCGCTGGGTGGCAGCCGACTCTTGATCCTGACCGAGAATAACAATTTTCAGGCATACCCTGGTGCCAGATGGACTGCACCTATTCCGCAGCTGTGGCGCGATTGGCTCCTGGATGCTTTCTGGCAGGATGGGCGCTTTGCCAGCCTGAGCACCGACAGCGCCGGACTGCAATCGGAGCAGTCACTCAACGGCATGCTGCGCGCACTGCACACGGAGATCATCGATGGCCGCGCAACCGCCGTGGTTCGCTTTGATGCCCTGCTGATCAGCAGCGCGAGTCGCGAAATAGTCGCCAGCAAGCGCTTTGAAACTCGCGAGGCCCTGAGCAGCAATACCGCAGCGGCATCAGTTGCCGCCCTGGGAGTCGCGGCTGATCGACTGGCCATGGAACTGATCAGCTGGGCAGCCGCCAATACAGACAATTGAGACCTTACTGTCATCAAGATGATAGGGTCTTCTGGCAACCTTGCCCTGAATGAATTTTTTGACGAGGACTACATCATGAACAACGACTTACTGAATGCCGGCAACGTTCCTGCGGGCATTAATGGATTCGGACGAATCGGGCGGTTGGCGCTGCGTGTGATTTATGGTCAACCTGCTGCAGAACGCCGCCTGCGCGTCATTCAAATCAACGATCCGGGCGGTGACGCGGCGACTCTGGCGCACCTGCTGAACTTTGATTCCGTGCACGGACGTTGGAACCTGGAGGCCCGCGCAGAACAGGATTATCTGTTGATTGGTGACGATCGCATTCTTGTTACCCATGAAAAGACCATTGCTGACAATGACTGGTCTGCCTGTGCTGTTGTGATCGAGGCATCGGGAAAAATGAAAACCAAAGCCGTGCTGCAGGGTTACCTGGATCAAGGCGTCAAACGGGTTGTTGTGACGCAGCCTGTGAAAGAAGAAGGCGTGCTGAATGTTGTGATCGGGGTAAATGACGCACTGTTTGACCCCGCGCTGCATACCATTGTCACGGCGGCCTCCTGCACAACCAATTGCCTGGCGCCCGTTGTAAAGGTGATTCATGAATCGCTTGGCATCAAACATGGCTCGATGACCACTATTCACTCAATTACCAATACTCAAACTATTCTGGACGCGCCACACAAGGATCTGCGTCGCTCACGGGCCTGTGGCATGAGCCTGATTCCAACCACCACCGGTTCGGCCACGGCGATTACGCATATCTTCCCCGAACTCACCGGCAAACTGAATGGTCATGCCGTGCGTGTTCCACTGGCAAATGCCTCGCTGACCGATTGTGTGTTTGAAGTACAGACAGACACAA
>JAUYSM010000064.1 GCA_030696315.1 Pseudohongiella sp.
AGATGCTGCTGCGTACGCGTTAAAGCCCTTGTCTCATGTATGGGAAGACGGTGGCGCGTATGCCTTGCTGGGGCCGTCAGGCTGCGGCAAAACCACCTTGCTCAATATTATTTCAGGCTTGGTGACGCCGAGCCAAGGGCAGCTGCTGTTTAACGATACCGATGTCAGCCAGTTGCCGACGGAGCAGCGCAACATTGCCCAGGTGTTCCAGTTTCCGGTGTTGTACGACACCATGACCGTGGCAGAAAATCTGGCGTTTCCGCTGCGAAACCGGCGTGGCATAAATAAGCTTAGCAACGCTGAAATAAAACAGCGTGTGGATGATGCCATCACCATGTTGGGCCTGGAAAAACTCGCGCATCAAAAAGCGCGCGGTCTCAGTGCCGATGACAAACAAAAAATCTCGCTTGGACGGGGGCTGGTGCGTACCGACGTCAACGCTATCTTGTTTGATGAACCACTGACAGTGATTGATCCGCATCTGAAATGGCAGTTGCGCACGCAGCTTAAACAGATCCATCGTCAGTTTGGCCATACCATGATTTATGTCACCCATGATCAGACTGAAGCGCTGACCTTTGCCGACAAAGTGGTGGTGATGCTGGCCGGCGAAGTGATTCAAACCGGCACCCCCGAAGCCTTGTTTAAACACCCTTCACACACCTTTGTCGGAAAGTTTATCGGTTCGCCAGGTATGAATATTCTGGCGTGCCACCTGGATGGCAATGAAGCCATCGTGGATACCTTCCGGATTGCATTGCCCGGCCACTATCCTGTCTTACAGGGCACGATTGAACTCGGCATACGCCCGGAATTTATTCGTATCGTGAATCAGGGGGAGGGTTTGCCTGTCACCATCACCGCTATCGAAGACGTCGGGCGCCATCGCATTGTGCGCGCCTCACTCGGCAGCCAAAACCTGGATATTGTGGTGCCGGAAGCGGTGGCGATACCCGGCAATGCCGCGGTGGTTTTTGAGACCGGCAATATCGGCATTTATCAGAACTCTCGACTGGTCAACAGCATCGACAAAGGAGGCAGCTGACCCATGAAAAGCTGGAACAACAAAGCCTGGTTTCTGGTGCTGCCGGTACTGTTGCTGGTGGCGTTCAGTGCCATCATCCCACTGATGACGGTAGTCAACTATTCGGTGCAGGATTCTTTTGGCAACAATGAATTTTATTGGGTAGGGCTGGAGTGGTTTAAGGAAGTGCTGGAGTCCGAGCGTTTCCACAATGCCCTGATGCGCAACTTATTGTTCTCCGCGATTATCCTGCTGATTGAAATTCCCTTGGGTATTGCCGTTGCGCTGGCCATGCCGCGACGTGGCTGGGGCGTGTCCGTGTGTCTGGTGCTGATGGCCTTACCCTTGCTGATTCCCTGGAATGTGGTGGGCACCATCTGGCAGGTATTCGCGCGCGTGGATATTGGTTTATTGGGGTATTCGCTGACCCAGTTGGGGTTTGATTACAACTACACACAGGATGTGGTGGATGCCTGGGTGACGCTGGTCATCATGGATGTCTGGCACTGGACCAGTCTGGTCGTGCTGTTGTGTTACTCAGGGCTGGTGTCGATTCCTCAGGCGTATTATCAGGCCGCGCGCATTGATGGCGCCTCGCGCTGGGCAGTGTTCCGATACATACAGTTGCCCAAAATGCGTCGTGTGTTGGTGATCGCCGTGCTGCTGCGTTTTATGGACTCATTCATGATTTACACCGAACCGTTTGTGGTCACCGGTGGCGGTCCCGGCAACTCAACCACCTTTCTGTCGATTGATCTGGTGCAGATGGCGATTGGTCAGTTTGATCTCGGACCGGCAGCAGCGATGTCATTGATCTATTTCCTGATCATTCTGGTGGTGAGCTGGGTGTTTTATACCGTGATGACACAGCAGGATGCCGAACCATCGTCCGGTCGGGGGCAGTCATCATGAGCATCCTGTTGAACAACCATGTTGGGCAAAGACGCAGCAAACGCTGGATAGTGCCGCTTGTTTACATCGTGTTTCTGATGTTGCCGCTGTATTGGTTGTTGATGATGAGTTTCAAAACCAATCAGGAAATTCTGTCGACGTTTTCCCTATGGCCGCGTGAATTTACCCTACAGAACTACATCACCATTTTGAGCGACAGCAGCTGGTACAGCGGTTATATCAACTCCCTGATTTATGTGGTGATGAATACCGTGATTTCCTTGGCGGTAGCGCTGCCGGCCGCGTATGCCTTTTCACGTTACCGTTTTCTCGGTGATAAACACCTGTTCTTCTGGTTGCTGACCAATCGCATGGCGCCGCCAGCGGTGTTTGTATTGCCGTTTTTCCAGCTGTATTCAGCTTTCGGATTGATTGATACTCACATAGCCGTTGCGCTGGCGCATTGTCTGTTTAATGTGCCTTTGGCGGTGTGGATTCTGGAAGGATTTATGTCCAGCGTGCCGCGTGAAATTGATGAAACGGCGTATATCGATGGTTATTCGTTTCCGCGCTTTTTTACCAAAATATTCACGCCCTTGATTGCGCCAGGCATTGGTGTCGCTGCATTTTTCTGCTTTATGTTTTCGTGGGTAGAGCTGCTGATTGCACGCACGCTCACCGTTACCGATGCCAAACCCATCAGCGCCATCATGACACGAACTGTGTCAGCGTCCGGTCTTGATTGGGGAGTGCTGGCCGCGGCGGGTATGCTGACGGTGATCCCGGGGGCGTTGGTGATTTATTTTGTGAGGAACCACATCGCCAAAGGTTTTGCCTTGGGTAGAGTTTAAGAGGAGCAAAGGCGCGTGGATTTATCGTGGATGGCGTGGACAACTCCGACTGCAATTTTTTTTGCGGTGATTCTGTGCCTCATTCTGAGTATGTGTGTCTGGGAATGGATCAGTCCCGGCGGGCAGCCGCGTCGCGGGATTTTGCGGTTTGAGACCACGCGCGGTGATCGTTTGTTTGTTACCTTGCTGGGCAGTGCATTTATCAACCTGGCCTGGTTAGGTTTAGTGGGTACAAATCTTTGGTGGGCACTGGCAGTGTGCGCGGTTTATGGCATTCTGGTGTTTATTTTTGTCTAACAAAATAAAAGAGGAAACGTTTCATGTTCGTCTACAAACAGCAGCAGAAAAAATTTGCGCGCGCAGCCTTGTTCAGCGCCATGACACCGTGGTTGCTTGTTGCCGGCATGCCGGTGCATGCGGACATTGAAGCGGCCCAGCGCTGGCTACAGGAGTTTCAGCCCTCGACCTTAACGCAAGAGCAGCAACTGGCCGAGTTGCAGTGGTTCATTGATGCGGCCGCGCCTTACCGTGGCATGGAAATCAAGGTAGTTTCTGAAACATTGACCACTCATGAATACGAAGCACAGACGCTGGCCAGAGCCTTTTTTGAAATCACCGGCATTCGCATTACCCACGATCTGATTGGTGAGGGCGATGTGGTCGAAAAGCTGCAGACCCAAATGCAATCCGGCGAAAATATTTACGATGCTTATGTGAATGACTCTGATCTGATCGGCACCCATTTTCGTTATCAGCAAGTACGTAATCTCACTGACTGGATGGCCAATGAAGGTCAGGCGGTCACCTCGCCGACTCTGGATTTGCAGGATTTTATAGGCATTTCGTTCACCACCGGCCCCGATGGCAAAGTGTACCAGTTGCCTGACCAGCAATTTGCCAACCTATACTGGTTCCGCTATGACTGGTTCACAGATCCGGCAATCAAGGCGCAGTTCCAGGCCAAATACGGTTATGAACTGGGTGTACCGGTGAATTGGTCTGCGTATGAGGACATTGCTGATTTCTTCACCAATGATGTCGGTACCATCGACGGTCAACGTGTTTACGGGCACATGGATTACGGCAAAAAAGATCCGTCGCTGGGCTGGCGTTTCACGGATGCGTGGTTGTCGATGGCGGGTGCCGGCGACAAGGGTATTCCCAATGGATTGCCGGTGGATGAGTGGGGCATACGCGTTGAAGGTTGCCGGCCGGTGGGGTCCTCGGTTGAGCGTGGTGGCGACACTGATGGTCCGGCCGCCGTCTACTCAGTGACCAAGTATGTGGACTGGTTAAAGAATTACGCTCCGCCGGAAGCGGCGGGCATGGTGTTCAGTGAGGCGGGTCCGGTACCGGCCCAGGGCGCGATTGCGCAACAGATTTTCTGGTACACCACCTTTACCGCAGACATGGTCAAGCCTGGTCTGCCGGTGATGAATGAAGATGGCACACCCAAGTGGCGTATGGCGCCGTCTCCCCGTGGCGCTTATTGGGAAGAAGGCCAGAAACTGGGTTATCAGGACGCCGGTTCCTGGACATTAATGAAGTCCACGCCGGTGGATCGCGCAAGTGCTGCATGGTTGTACGCACAGTTTGTGACCTCCAAAACCGTGTCGCTGAAAAAGAGCCACGTGGGGTTGACCATTATTCGTGACTCGGATATCCGCCACGAAAGTTTTACGGAGCGCTCTGCGCAACTCGGTGGTCTGGTGGAGTTCTACCGTTCACCCGCGCGTCTGCAGTGGACGCCCACGGGCACCAACGTGCCTGACTATCCGCGTCTGGCGCAATTGTGGTGGCAGAATATTGGTGATGCAGCCTCCGGTGCAAAAACGCCTCAGGAAGCGATGACCGCGCTGGCGGTAGCCCAGGATCGTCTGATGGAGCGACTAGAGCGCGCCGATGTATTGGGCGAGTGTGGACCGCGTCTGAATGCACCGCAAAGCCGGCAATACTGGTTTGATCAGCCGGGCGCACCCAAACCGCCACTGGATAACGAAAAACCTACGCCCATCACAGTTGATTATGATGAGCTGGTGCAGAGTTGGCAGTAGAACAGAGTGGTCCGCACTCGCGCTTTGTAACATTACAGGTGTGACCTCATTTAGCGTGCTATAACTCAAGTGCAGGTACTATTTTTATTCAACATGGAGGTTGGAAAAATGAGAGAGCTAAGCAAAAGTGAAGTCAGTATGGTGAGTGGCGGTGATAGTAATTACGACACAATGGATGCCGGTTGTTTTTTTGCAAATATCTATCTTGGGCTGTCGCCGTTTGGTGGTCCAGTGATGATTTACGGGGCGGTTTTCAGCTGGTTAGGAGCCTGTCACGAATATATTTTTGACAACTGATTCTGGAGCTCAATCTCGTATCTGATTGCCGTCCACCACCATCTCAGGTGGGCGGCATGTTTGGTCTACTTGAGGTTATTACCATGGAAGCTTTGCTTCAAAAACTGCTGAACTGGGAGCTGAGGTCAGCAAAGACCCGCAATCCAAAATTGGATTTAATACGAACTGCCTTAGCAGCGTTGATAACTGGTGTTCTCTTGCTGACAACATCAGATCATGGTTATTGGGGCCTAGCCATGGGCGGTTTGTATTTTTGGCACCGTTATGTGGTTCTGAATCTGGTAGAAAAACAGCAATAGTGGGTGGCGAATAGACTAACTGCGTTTGCGGAGATTGCGCCGAGTAATCTCCGCATAAACAGCGGCGAAAACAAGTGAAATAGGGGACCGATGGCAATTGCCCTCCGTCCCCTATTTTTAATAGCATCGGTTGCCGCTACTTCCTGAACAAAAACCAGCCGTCAATCCGGCGCTGCTGCCAGATCTTTGCGAAGGTGCTTGGATGCCAGGTAGAAATGGCAGGACGACCAGAACAACACCGTTGGCAGCAGTGCTACCAGGGCATAACGCAGTGACTCGGTGCCCATTGTCGGTTGCAGATAGTCACTCAACATGCCTACTGACCAGGGGCCAAGGCCCAAACCAATAATGTTAAGGATCAGGAACAATATTGCTGACGCGGTAGCGCGCATGCGTTGTCCGACCAATGCATGCGAGGTTGCAATGGTGGTGCCCAGATAGACGTTAAACAGCAAGCCTGGGACAAACGCAAACATCAACGCCGCGTATTGATTTGCACTCAGATACACCATCAGCATAAAAGGCAAGCTGATAAAACCGGCGATCGCAGGCAACCAGACATACCAGCGCTTGTCGCGCGGCGCCAGTCGGTCGGCGATGATGCCGCCTGCAAACACTCCAATTGCACCAAAAAGCCCGGTCGACATGGCCAGCCAGGTGCCCAGTTCACCGGTCGTCATGCCGTGGCTGCGAATAAAAAATGAGGCCAGCCAGTTCAGCGTGCCATAGGCTGCAAACGCATTGAGTCCCGCCGCCAGTGCCATATGCCGGAATGATTGTCTGCTCCACAGCAATCCCAACACATCCTTGAATGGCACCAGCGCCTCAGGCACCTGTTTGTTTTCATTCAGACCACGGATGGGTTCTGCCAAGGTTCTGCGGATCAGGAAGGCGATCAAAATGCCAGGTACGCCCACCACCACAAATGCAACGCGCCAACCAAAAAATTCGTTCAGCCAGCCACCAAACAGAAAACCAAACAGAATGCCGATGTTGACGCCTGTTGAGTAAATCGACAACGCGGTTGCACGTTTTTCAGGCGGGTAAATGTCAGATACGATGGAGTGTGAGGGTGGACTGCCACCGGCTTCGCCGACTCCGACACCAATACGTGCAAGCAGCAGTTGTGCGTAATTTTGCACAAAACCACTGATGGCAGTCATGAAACTCCAGGTGCCAATGGCGAGAGCCACAATATTGCGTCGATTGCCGCGATCAGCCCAGCGCGCAATGGGAATACCCGCAGTGACATAAAACATTGCAAACGCAAATCCGGTCAGCAAACCCAATTGGCTGTCGGACAAAGACAAGTCCAGTTTGATGGATTCCTGCAGGATCGATAGCAGTTGCCGGTCGATAAAATTGAAGCTGTACACAACGGTGAGTACGCCCAGCGCGTAGTTTCTGGCACGGGCGGTTGAGTAGGGATTAAAAACAGCCGGAGGCGGTTGTTGTTCTTTTGATTGTTCTTGCCTGCTTTCGCTTGAGTCGGTCATCTGCTGTTCCTGGTGAGGCGTGCGGTTAAGAGTTACCTGCTTCCCTGACGGCTTGCTTCCCGGTCAGCGGCGAATAAAAACTCTTTGAACAGCAACCGCACTCCCTGGGTCAGTAGGGGAACAGCTCTTTGAATTTTTCTATTGTTAGTATGCCGCTGTGCGACATCATATTGTGTTCGGCGTCATAAAAATAGCTGCGCGGCAATTCGCCATACCAGCCCGGATCAATGCTGAAACGCAGGCGTTCTACAAAGCTGTCAGCGAACATCCAGGTGATTTCATCTGCCAGTTGATACTCGTCCAGAATATCAGCGGCGTCTTCACGTTTTTCAATGGAGTCAGTCGAGATAACCACCAATGGAAAGTCAGGGTCTGCCTTTTTCATTTGCCCAAGCATGTCCAGTTCCACGCGGCAGGGCGCGCAGTCCACGGACCACAGGCTGACCACAAACGGTTTTCCAGCAAACTGTGTTTTGAGTTGTGCAAAGGTCTGTGGTCCAAAACCCTGAATCTTGTCGGCAGACTCATTGTCAGCCAGAGCGATGTCAGCAACACCCAACACAAGCGCTGCTGACAGCAGCGCACGACCAAGCCGCTTGTTAATCATTGCTTAACTCCTTGAACACATAACCATGTTGTTGACTCGACCAGCTCAGGAACACGCCTTCAGAGGACGTGATCAGTAGCGGGTGATCGCTGGCCTGATCAGTGCTGATGACAGTGTGAGGCGTAGACCAGCTGCGACCTTCATCGTGAGAAAGCATCAGTTGCACAGGGGTGGACATGCCATCAAAGCCTTTCCACGCCAGATACAAAGTGCCATTAAATGTGGCCAGTGAAGGATGGCCCGCCCCGGGAGTCCCGTCAACTTTGATAATGTCAGCTGGCGCCGCTGAGGCCAGATCATACCGCGCATAATGAATGCCGCTGTGAATGGTACCCGCGCTGAACCAGCTCATGTGATATTGGCCATCGCTGCTGGCAGGGACCATGGTCGGGCCGTGATGCGGGCAGGCATCTATCTGCCAGTCATCCACGGTGGCTCGCGACAGATCACTGACCATGCCGTCAGGGCTTAATACTGCAATGGCATGATCCCGGATCTGGTCACCAAAAATCTGCCGCCACAAAATGGCTATGTTGTCGTCACCATGTGGCGCCACGGCAATTCGGCAGCACTCGCAGCTATTGTGTGATACCCGCACGTTTGGCATAAAACTGGCGCCCAGATCATCGGACACCGTGTAATAAATCGCGGCACCGGGGTAGTCTTCGCTGCGCGCCAGACTGGCTTCCAGGTCGCGCTTGTCTATCCAGGTGACGTACAGTTTTCCAGTTTCTGTCAGGAACAAGCTATCAAAACGGTGGCCTATCGCCAGGCCATCGTCGTTCACTGTGCGTGGTGGTTCAAAACTGAGGCCCCCATCAGTAGAGCGCGAGAAACGAATTTCACCGGTAAAGCGATTGGAGGTTTTGGTTGTCCAGGACAGCAACACAGTGCCATTGTCAGCAACAATAATTTTAGGACGGTTTTCACCGTTAAATTCCGCATCTTCTGCAACTGCATTGACCCGCACAGGAGCAGAAAAGGTATTCCCCTGATCTTGTGAGCGCGACACATATACATGCTTGTCCGCGACAAATGCTACCCAAAGCTGATTGTTGTGATCAAACGTTGCGCTGGGTGCACCGCCACAATGGACGCTGATGATCTCGGCGCCCTGCGCTGCGCGCACGGCTTCGCAGCTCTGTGCCTGCGCCAGAGAAGGCGTTAACAAAGCCGGCACCAATGCTGTCAGTGCCAGTGGTGTGGCTAATAAAAAACGCCGGACTGTTTTTACACAATCCGGCAAGTGTCGGCCGTGCAACGGGCGCAGACAATCAAAAATCAAATGAAACGTTAGCAAACAAGGTTCTCCCCGGCCATGGATGGGCCACGTAAGCGACTTCGTCAGTGAGATTGTCGATACCCAGGCCCAGCTTCAAACCGTTGGCAAAATTATAGTCCGTCTTCAGACCGACCCGGCTGAAACCATCTTGCGCACCAAAGACGTTATTTTCTCGGTCGAGGTTGTCTGTGCGCCCGAAACTGTCACTGGCGTACTGATAGTTCAGACCGGCATTCCAGTTACTGCTCAGATGATAAGTCAGCAACAGGTTGCCGCGCCACTCGGGCATACGTGGGTACACATTGCCTTCAATGCTGGGATCGGGGCGATTTCTGACAATCTCGGAATCGGTGTTGACCAGGTTAAACCGCACATCCAGATTATCAATCAACACGTCGTCTACATTAGCAATAAACTCAACGCCCATGGTCTCGATTTTATCAACGGGGATAAACGTTCTGACCGTCAGGCCGCCCGGTAATATCTCCGCCTGTGATTCGATCACGTCTTTAATACTTTCCTGGAACACGTTAACACGCAGGTAACCGCCCGCAATTTCGCGCTCGATCATCAGGTTCTGATGCACACCGCCTTCGGGTTGCAGTTCTGGATTAGCAAGGCTGATGGCGTTATAGGCAGAATATTGGCTGAACAATTCTTCCACAATCGGGAAGCGATAGGCTTTGCCGAGCGCGTAAGCCACACGCCAGGGTTCATTCACCTGGTAACCCAGCGAGAACTTGGGTGACACCTCACTGCGCGAGGCTTTTGGCACAGCGACCAGATCAAATTCCGGGGTGCTGGCAATATCGCGCGAGAAGTAGCCACTGTTGCTGTTGAACTCCTCCCAACGTACGCCAAAACCGGCATCCCATTGCGCATTGATGTCCCAGTTCAGTTGTGCAAACAGGGCGTTCATCTTGGTTTCGCCACCGCTGCGGCTGTTAAAGCGGTTAAAGGTGCCTACCCGATGATCGTTGGTACTGAATGCATCCAGATTTAACTGGTAGGCATCATGGCGTGTGCCAACAATCAGACCCAGTCCATCGATGCCCAACTGATCAAATGACAGTTTGGCCTCAGCGCTTTTCCAGCCGGTATCTCCAAAAGAATTGACCTGGCCTGCCAGTGTATAGCTACGGTCTCCCGGATTCGCCTGTGATGCACGGTTATCATCGCGCAGGATTTCAAACTGATTGACGTTGGCTTCAAAGATGACGCCTTCAGCAACCGGGCCACGCACGCGCAGGCCCAGCGACAGGCTGTCACGTTCCTGTTCGGACACGCCCAGCCGTGCCGCCGGCACATTGGTCCTGAAACCGTTCTGGAGCACATTGCCGCTCCAGATAGTTGCTCCAGCACTGTTGCGCAGATAGCTGTTGGGTTTATTGGAACCGTTGTAGCGGTCTTCATAAGCAACGTTTAACAACGCCTGCCATTCACCAAAATCCTGTCCGATTTTTAATTTGAAATTGTCGGTCAGGGTATCTTGAACACCCGTATCGCCAAACCACAGGCGCGGATCAGAACGCTCATCGTTGCCAACTACACCACCGGTTACGCTGGTCGCATTGGCTGCAGTGGTGTTGGCGCCAAAATAAAAGGTTTGTGGCTGCGATTCGCTGTCCAAGCGGTTGTAGGACAGGTAAATGCTGGTGTCACCGATTTTGTCGCCGTAAGAGAAAAACATCTTATGGCCGGTCACTGTGTCGCTGAATCCGTAGGCGCTGAAATCCTGCGAAAAGTACGAGCTGTCAAAATGGAATTCGCGTTCCTGCGGGATGGCTGATTCGATCAAAATCACGCCGCCCATGGAATTGCCACTGAATTCGGCTGAGAACGGGCCGTACAGCACTTCAACCTGAGCAATCTCACTCGAAGACACCATGGTCCAGCGCGGTGCACCGTTAAAACGTGACTGCAACAGGTAGTGCAAGGGCACGCCATCGGCGAACACCATCGAACGGGACGTCTGGAACATATTGGAGCCGCGCATGCCCATGGTGCCATTGGCATCACCAATAAAACGCCGGCGGATGACCAGACTGGGCTCGAACTTCACCACGTCTTCCGTGGTAGTGACGTTGATGCTGAGCAGATCCTCTTGCGTCAAAATGCTGCTGGGATGTGACGCTGCGGCGCGCTGGCTGTTAGCTGCACCCCACACAGTTACTTCTTCAATCGTAGGCGTATCCTGGGCATGAGCCCCAAAAGCAGCCGTAAGGGCTGTCAACGCGGCAATTTGGCGGGCAAGTAATTTCTGACGCAGCATAGTGGACGATCTCGGACGGTTTTTGGTTATTAGGCGGCGAATGATGCCGGTAAGCGGGTGTGCAGACAATGCGACCAAATGTCGCAGGGGGGGGCAGGACCAGCCTATGGTTTTGACAAAAAATCCAGGTAGATGCAAAAACCGTCAACTATGCTAAACAAGTAAGGGAAAATATTTTATTAATCAGTACAGGGATGTCACAGATGAAAGAGCTAACTTGTTCAGAGCTTAAAAGAAGTGTCAGGGGCGTTTGCACCACCATTTTGGGAGCAACATGGATTCGTTGGCTGGGATAAGTACCTTCATAACAGTGTGGGTGGGTCTGTGGGTCATACCTGCTGCCATGCCCCAAGCTGATTTAAAGAAGTTCAGCAGTTTCGTAAATCGAAAAACCTCTCTCTACTTTGCACTATTGATTTTGATGAACACGATGGTGGTGTTCCCGGCTGAAGGATGGCCGGGAACTGCAATCATTAAAGTGCTATTGCTCTCGCTGATACCGTTTGTTGCCGCGTATTCGATGTTGCGGTTTTACTATGGTCGGTAGAGTTAGACATCATGGATGTCACTCTAGATATGACTCATACTGATCCTACGGATGTGTTGACTCAATCCGTCGCGTCCCGAAACAAGGCTCGCGGTACCCACCACATATAAAAAGCCATGCCAAACAGCTCAACCAGCGACTGAAACACAATCACCACCACGGTAGTTTCCCAGCCTGCTGGTAGAGCCAGTGCAAACGGCAGCACCACAAACGAGTTGCGGGTGCCCATACTGAAGGCCAGCGTACGCCCTGAAGCTAACGACAAGTGCAGCAGCTTCGTCAGAAGCCGTGCCATCAGGGCTGTCAACAACAAGAAACCAATAAAAACCGGCAATACGCTCACCAATACCGCACCAGCATGACGTACTGTTTCAAGTTGTGCGCCTGCAATCAAAAACACCACTATCGCCAATAAGGGCACCGGCCACCACGCGAGTCGCTCGCGCAAAATGATCCGGTCGGGTGCTGACTCAACCCAGCGTTCCGTCAGCAGAGCCGCAATTAATGGCAATCCGATCAGTAGCAAGGCAGCGGGCAGCATCTGTGTTGTATTGATTGCGATACTCAGATCGGCACTTGGTAACATCAGCCAAAGATAGAAGGGCAAAAGTAGCAATTGAAGCATCAGGTTGAGCGGCGTCACCGCCATCGCGCGCGCTGCATCGCCGCGCCCTAGCTGGGTAAAGGTGATGAACCAGTCGGTGCAGGGCACCAACAACACCAGCAACACGCCAAGCTGTAACGCAGGATCATCGGGTAGCCAGAGCAGCGCCAACCAGACGAGCAAGGGAATCAGTACAAAGTTACCAAGCAGAATGGCCAGTACAAATCGTCTGTCGCGAAAGGCATCGCGCACATGCAGCAACGGAACCTGTAAAAAAGTGGTGTAAAGCAGCAGAGCCAATGTCGGCCATAGCAGGGTCTCTAAGTGTATGGTTAAAGCTGGCTGAGCGCTGCCGAGCAATAGCCCGCTGATAATAGCGGTGAGGTAAACCAAGGCTTGATGGCGCTCAAGTGTGAGGCGGTTCATCAGCACGTCTTGTTCAGCGGGCAGTGGTTGCTGAAGGTTTGTGACTCAATTTGCAAGGACACATGCCTCAGCTCAAAACGTTTATGCAGTTCGTCCAGGGCCAGTTGCAGAATGACATCACGATCCGCCGTGTCTGTGGCAACAACCAGATGAGCAGTGAGTGCGTTTTCTGCCGTGCTCATTGCCCACACATGCAGGTCATGGACATCAATCACGCCGTCAATATCCAGCAGACACTGACGGACCTGCGACAGTTCAATGCCGTCGGGTACGCCGTCAAACAGTAAATGCAGTGAGCGCCGGAACAACGACAAGGTGCCAAGTACCACCACCAGCGCTATCAACAAGCTGACTACCGGATCGATCCATGCCCAACCTTGCCAGAGGTACAGTGCGCCCGCCACCACGACGCCCACTGACACCAGCGCATCCGCGGCCATATGCAGGAATGCGCCACGGATATTCAAATCGCCTTTGCTGCCTGCAAGAAACAGCCATGCAGTAACACTGTTGATGACAACGCCCACCCCGGCAACCACCATCACGGTTGCCGCATCAACGGACGCAGGCGTTTGAAAGCGGTGAACAGCCTCCCAAGCCAGCGATCCCATGGCGACTAACAAAATGATGGCATTGGTAAAACTGGCCAGAATGGATCCGCGGCGCCAGCCATAGGTGTGTCGGGCATTGGACTTCAATCGCGCAGCAGCAAAAGCAGCCCAGGCCAGCAATAAGCCGCCGACATCGCTGAGGTTGTGTGCGGCGTCCGCGAGCAGCGCTAATGACCCTGCTTGCCAGCCATAAAAAGCTTCTATCAGCACAAAGGCCAGGTTCAACGAGATCCCGATTGCAAAAGCTTTGCCGTAATTGGTCGGGGCGTGATGGTGGTCGTGGTCGTGGCTCATCATTGGGGGCGCTCAGGGCTGCTAGAGATGATTGTCATGCAACTACTCACTTTTTGGAAACCAGCCTTGTGTGCGGTTGGCAAAATACACCAAGGACAACATCACCGGCACTTCAACCAAAACACCAACTACCGTCACCAGCGCGGCACCGGAATTAAGGCCAAACAGTCCGATGGCTACAGCAACAGCCAGTTCAAAAAAATTGGAGGTGCCAATCAACGCGCAAGGAGCTGCTACGTTAAACGGCACTTTCCATAAGCGCGCGGCGCTGTAGGCAATCGCAAAAATGCCATACGACTGTATCAACAGCGGCACCGCAATCAGCGCAATCAGTAAGGGTTGATCCAGGATAATCTGGCCCTGAAAACCGAACAACAACACCACGGTGCCCAATAATCCAAGTATCGACAAGGGCTTGGCTCGGGCAGTGAATCGGGAGACGGCCATTGTGGCCTGCTCCTCGCTACTTTTACCCCCGCTGGCTGCCCCCTGACTGAGTCTGATGCGTGTGATAACGCCGGCAATTAAGGGGATCAGCACATATAACCCCACGGACAGAATCAAGGTCGCCCAGGGCACTTCAATATCAGTGACACCCAGCAGCAGAGCAACAAGCGGGGCAAAGGCAAAAATCATGATTACATCATTGAGTGCCACCTGCGCCAGGGTGTAGGTGGCATCACCGCGCGTCAGTTGTGACCAGACAAACACCATGGCGGTGCAGGGCGCAGCGCCCAGCAGAATCAGCCCGGCAATGTACTGGCTGGCGTTGGCCGGATCGATCAGGTCGATAAAAAAGTAATGGAAAAACAGCACGCCCAGGCCGGCCATGGTGAAGGGTTTGATCAGCCAGTTCACCACCAGTGTGATGATCAGGCCTTTGGGCCGTTCGTGTATGCGTTTGAGGCTGGAAAAGTCCACCGACACCATCATCGGATACACCATCAACCAGATCAGCACGGCGACTATAAAATTAACCGAGCCGTATTCCATGCCTGCCATACGCTGGAAAAGATCAGGCAATGCGCTGCCCAAAACGATGCCAGCGGCGATACACAGAGCAACCCAAAGCGACAGGTAGCGTTCAAAGTTGCCAATGGGTGAAGGGGTGTTCATGGGTTGATCCTGTGGGGTCGATCCTTTGAGGGCGGAGGGTTGCAGTATAGGTGATTTTAAACCGTTGGCACGTGGCGCTGCCGTTCGTTCATGGGGTCAACCATTGGTTCAGATGCTTTAGGGGGGAACGCCTCCGATCACTATAGTTCGCTCTGCTGTATAGCTGACGTTGTTCCTGTTATTAATCTGGAGTCTTTATCACTATGAATGTTACCCGTAAGCTTTTTTACCTCGCCCTGACGGGCTGCTGTGCTGTTACCGCGATGCCGGTGGTGGCGCAAAGCGAACCCCGCGATTGGTATGTCACCGCGTATGCACAAGCCAGCCGCTTAAACTCAAGCACTTTTGACGAGATAGGCAATGCCAACCTGGGGACAGGTTTGAAGGCAGCATTTGACGCCGGTCTTGGCTTGGGCGGCGATGTCGGATTTCGCTACGGCAATGGCTGGGCGGCTGAATTCGAATGGAACTGGCGCCGTCACGAACTGAAGTCGCTGAGTGGCCGTGGCAGTGCGGCGGTCACCGAAGGAGATTTTGCCTCGAATATACTGTTTGTAAACGGCCTGCGCCGCTTCGTCCGGCCGGAGGGCGGGTGGGTTCCTTACGTAGGTGTGGGTGTGGGCTGGGTTCAAGAGATCGACGTTGATCTCAATGCTGGTGCAAGCGAGCGTGCGTGGTCAAAACAAGGTGATATCGGTGTGCAGCTGATTGGTGGTGTGGAGTTTCCGTTGGCAGATGCCTGGAGCCTGACGGCTGATGTACGCTTGCTGCGTCTCGGCAAACAAGAGCTTACCGCTGAGGAAGGTGTCACCGGGCGATTGGCAAAACCGGCGTACAATCCATTGTCGGTGCAAATCGGTGTGCGTCGGCGTTTTTAACTACTTTGGTTTGGAGCGTTCCGGCGGCGGCAATGCCGGCGTCGCGTAACGCGCGGCATCGCCGAAGCGCTCCAGAACCTCGGCTTTGCGGCGACGACTGACCGGAATATCACGGCCGTCGCTCATTTGGCAAACCAGTCCGTCGGCGCGCCGTCGCACACTGCGAATATGTCTGGCATGCACCCACCACGAGCGGTGTACGCGCATTCCGGTCAGCGCTTCGGTATCCTCAACCTCTTGCAGGGAACCCAGAATCAGAGTCGATCCCCGCGCTGTCCACACCCGCAGGTATTGGAGCTCCGAGCATACCGCGATCACGTCATCGCCCATTTCCTTGGGGAGTGCTTCACGCCAGGCTGGACGTGCTTGAGTCTCACGGGTTGTGAGCTCTGCTTGTCCGACCATCTCTGCCGTGCTCTCTGCATTCTCTGTGCTCTCTCTGCCCTGTCTGTGAACAAGCACCGGCGGCAGTAACCCTTGCAGACGTGGTAACGAAATCAGCAGCCATGCTGCAGTGACCGGCCCAACCATATCGCCAAATTCCTGCAGCAAAGCTGCCCAGCCAAAGCCAAGCGCCGTGCCCGAGTCGGTCTCATCATCCATAGTCGCCTCAAAACCAAGGCTGCCCTGCATCAGCCCTTCGCCGAGCAACCAGTAAATGGGCGTCAGCAAGGTTGAGCCCAAAATGCCGCTGCAGGCCACCAGCATCCATAATGGCCACTGTTGAAGTTGTTTTCTGCGGCTCAGAACATATAGCAGGGACTGCAGAACCGCCAGGCCGCTGCCGATGGTCACTAGCCAGAAAAAACCCATCCACAGCCACGGCGCACTGAATCCGACATCGGGCTGCAGCGCCATCACTAACAGCCAAAGTGCGCAGCCGGTACCGCCAAGGTACCGCAGTATCGAGGAAGCGTTTGCGGGGGAAAGGGGGCGATGAGCTGATGTCATTCGGGTGCTTGAACCATGCAGTTAACCGGGGTAGGAAAGGGTACTACGACATTATGGGGATCACCAGTGAGTAAGGGGGATTACAGCAGCTACGATGCCTATCTGGTGTTACGAAAGATGTTGGGCAGTGGCCACCCACCCGATGGCTGGGATCAACTGTTGGCTGAATGCGTGGTGGTAGATTTTATCGTGTGATGATCATCACCGAGAGAGCAGTTCAACGTAGGCCTGATAGCTGTAACTGCGGTTCTTTTTCTGGCCAGTCATTTCCGTCACGATGCCTAATTCTTCCAGCACCTTGACTGCCGCCGTTGCGGTGGGGAAGCTGGTGTCCAGTTGCTGGCGAACGCGCTCGATGGTGAAGTGCGGCATCATGGGCAGCATTTCGAACAACCGATAGCTGGCCGGGCCGGACTTGGTGCGGATGGCAGACAAAAGGCAGTAATACTAAGCCTGGTGTTGCTTGAGGTAGCCGCTGAGATACGGGTTCTACCCCGATTAAACGGTTGTCCAGCTTAAAGAGTTTTGGTGGAGTAGTGATGTAGGGTGTACAGGTGGGATTTGACTCGCGCCATCTGACCGCCATGGGTGGCGGAAATGCAGACTTTGCAGGAGCAAAAGTCTGCCATGGCGCTCGGTGCTGCGCACCGCCAGCTTCGCCGGCGTCCAAAACGGCTATCCTGCCGTTTTGTGCTATCCCCGCCATTTATGGCGGTCATCCCCGACTATAAGAGTCCAAACCACCCAGTTCCGCAGTTTAAAAAGAAAGGGGCACCCTTGTGGGGTGCCCCTTTCTTTTTAAACTGGTGGAGCCGGGGGGATTTGAACCCCCGTCCGTCAGTCCGCTGCCTTTGGATCTACATGTTTAGCGTCGTCTATTAAGTTAACCCTTACCGGCCCGACGGGCAGGGTGGTTCAGGCGAGCCCGATACTTTTAGCCGCTTCGTGTCAGGCGCACTAGGCTAGCGATCCTGTTCTATATGACAGTCGCAATACACCGGTTTACAGGCATCCCGGGGCGACCGCTCGCTGCGCCTAATTAGGCAGCGAGTGCGTAGCTTTCGTCGTTGGCAACTATAAAGTTGCATAGATTGATTTACGAGAGTCTATACCCTCTCGACATGCACCTCAGGGTTTGATACCGGCGTCGAATCCAAATCGGCCCCAATGTGGAACTCAGTCTACCACAGGACTCTTAATGGAGCCTGAATAGATTTTTTCAAGTCTGTGACCGCAATCACCGGATCAGCAGTTCGCGCAGCTCATCACTGGTGCTGACAATCGCTATAGGTTTGAACAGTGACAGCACCTCATCACCGTGCACTCCCCAGCGCACGCCAATGGATGGCATTCCGATGGCCTGCGCCATTTGCAGGTCGTAGCTGGTGTCGCCAATCATCACGGCATCTGCGGGTTCCAGCTCCAGATGCTCCAGAATCTCGATCAGCATTCTGGGGTCGGGTTTGGAGCGGGTTTCGTCTGCACAGCGGGTGATGTGAAACCAGGGTGCCAGCTGGCTGGACGTCAGGGCCTGATCAAGGCCGCGGCGGCTTTTGCCGGTGGCAACCGCGCAGCGGCGATCAGTGGCGTGTAATTCCCTGAGGATGTCCGTCATGCCGGGAAATATACGCTGGTTGCTGGCAGAGGTGGCCATAAAGTGTGAGCTGTACGCTTCGCGCATGCGCACGGTGTCGAGATCGGTCAGCCCGGGATACAGGCGCCGCAAGGCTTCGACAATGCCCAGACCAATGATGTTGCGATAGGCGGCACGCTCGAGTGTGGGGAATCCGGTGCTCGCCGCAGCGTGGTGCAGGCAGTCGGTGATGTGTTCAACGGAATCTACAACAGTGCCATCCCAATCGAAAATGGCGGCTTTGATGCTCATAAAGAAGTCCGGTCCAGGCTGTTACAGGCACCTGCTCAGGCTGTGAGTCGGGTTCCTAGCGGTTTTTGTGGCGCACGATGCGCTGCTTCTCAATCTGCCACTCGCGGTCTTTTTCTGCGCCGCGCTTGTCGTGGTCTTTTTTACCCTTTGCCAGCGAGATCTTGCATTTGATCAGGTGGTCTTTCCAGTAAATGGCGCTGGCAATGCAGGTGTAGCCTTTTTGCTGGACGTTGGAGAACAGGCGAGCGAGCTCCTTGCGATGTAACAGCAATTTTTTGGTGCGATCCGGATCCGCGATCACGTGGGTGCTGGCGCTGTTCAATGGGGTGATATGGCAGCCAAGCAGCCAAGCTTCACCGTCTTTGATAATCACGTAACTGTCGGTCAGCTGCCCTTTGCCTTCGCGCAGGCTTTTGACTTCCCAGCCTTCCAGCACCAGTCCGGCTTCAAAAGTGTCCTCGATAAAATAATCGTGGAGCGCCTTTTTATTTCGGACAATGGTAGTATCCGTTGTCTTTGCTTTCTTTGGTTTTGCCATGGCGGCGGATTATACCCATTATCCGTGCATGCCGTTAGTACAAGGCGGATAAGAGTGAGCACAAACGAATAACACATCAATAAAAACTACGCATCAAACCTACAAGAGAGGATGTTATGGCGGTAGAGCGAGGTCAGTTCAGTTCCCGTCTGGGCTTTATTCTGGCAGCGGCAGGTTCAGCAGTGGGCCTGGGTAATCTGGTGGCGTTTCCGGTCATGGCATCAAAAAACGGCGGCGCCGTGTTTCTGATCGTTTATGTGCTGTTTGTTGCGCTCATCTGTTTTCCGGTTTTGGTCGCTGAAATTGCCATGGGTAGAAATACCCGCCGCAATCCAGTGGGTGCCTTTGTAGCCCTGGCCGGGGAACGCAGTCGCTGGCGCTGGGCTGGGCGGCTGGCAATTCTGACCCCTTTTATGATTGCGGTGTTTTACACCGTGGTCACGGTCTGGATTGTGATCTTTATGTTCCGGGCGTTTACCGGTGAGCTGGAAACGCTGGCAACGACCAATGCCTTTGGTGAAATGATTGCTTCCCCGGGTATTTTCCCGTGGTTTATCGTGCTGCAATTTATCGTGTTTGGCATTCTGCTGGGCGGCGTTAAAGGCGGTATCGAGCGATTGGCTAGAGTGGCGATGCCGGTGTTGGCGGTGATGCTGGTGCTGCTGATTTTGTTTGTATTGACGCTTGATGATGCAATGCTGGGTGTGCGTTATTACCTGATCCCTGACTTCAGCCGGTTTAATGGGGGGGTGTTAAACGCTGCACTCAATCAGGCATTCTTCTCGCTTTCACTGGGTATGGGCATCATGATTACCTACGGCTCCTATTTCAGCCGCCAGGATCGTATCGTGAGCTCGTCCAGGCTGGTGGCAACAGCAGATACTGCGGTCGCATTTTTGGCGGGCCTGCTCATTCTGCCAGCCATTTTTGCTTTCAACCCATCAACCAATCCGGATGATTTGTCGTCCAGCAGCATCGGTCTGATCTTTACCTAC
>JAUYSM010000104.1 GCA_030696315.1 Pseudohongiella sp.
CTGGTCCATCACGCGACAATTATCCATTGCGAAGGAGACAGCTATCGACGCAAAACAGCACTGAAACAAGAGAAGAATTAAACGGCGTCAACCGGCCAAGATAATTGACGCTGAACCGGACAAGTTAATTGACGCTGAATAAGACGCCTACCTCCGCGGGACATTGCTCTTGTTTAGCACTTCACTCTGTACATGTTTGCGGCTTTCGCAACTTGAGATTGCAATACCGTCGATAAACATCGAACTGCCAATAGAAATTGTCACACTGGACATCGAGGAGGTAACTTCAGAACAAGTACAACGCCAGTGAACAGACCAACTTATCTACAACTATAAATCCAGCAAACCGTGCTTGCCGACAAACAAACTAAATAATCACGCTTGACGTTAATAACGCCTCTCGTTACCATTTTTCATCATCAAGTTTGATTTTACGGACACCAAAAACTGGTCGCCCAGAGCTAGCCAAAATCATTGAATACCATTAAGAGGCCATCATGCGTCAATTAAACCCGGTAACTCCCGGCGAGTTGCTGAAGGAAGAATTCCTGGAACCGATGGGCATCACCCAATACCGCCTTGCCAAAGAAATTGGTGTGCCCGCGCAGCGCATCGGCGAAATTGTTGCTGGCCGGCGATCCATTACTGCAGATACGGATCTGCGTCTGTGTCGTTTTCTGGGATTGTCCAATGGTTATTGGTTACAAGCGCAGGCGGCCCATGACATTGAGATAACACAGGATGCCCTGGCCGAACAACTGAAAGCTATCCGGCCATGGCGAGCGTCTGAGGACGCAAGCAACAAGTAAACCTACCGAATCCCCACCCGCTCATGCGCCAGTCGCTCGGCTTTACGCAGATCGTTTTCAACCCGGCTGTTGACATCAAACACCATCACCGCGCGTGACTCCAGGTCATAAACGGGCCAGTTGGGCATGCCGGCATGATTAGGATTGCTGTGGCGGGCAAAGGCTATCCAGGCATCACTCATGGCGTCTTCCACTTTATCGGCGCCGGGACGCGCATTGGGATTAGAGGTCGCATTGCTGAACACAAACGGAATCTCTGAGCCGTGCGCGGCGCGCAGACGTTCAGTGGCCGGGAATTCAAACACATACTGGTAAACCGGCGCGGATGCCTGATGCACGGCAGCCAGCATGTTGGATCCTTGAGTGAACCGGGCGGAGCGGATGCCGATGAAAATCTCCCAGGGTGTTGCGTCGGGCCGGGCCTCACGGTACTGGCTGATCAGGAACTCGGCCCGGTCATCGTAACTATTGGCAATATCGTCGAGCAAGGCTTGTTCACTCATGTTGCGATCGCTGTCCGGCGCATACAAGGTATGTTCGTCCTTGTTGGCACCAATCATGATAGGAATACCACGCGCACTGGGGGCTGACACGCCCATAAACATATCCGCGGGCAATACGAGGCCATCCACAACCGGACTGAGTGCAATGTCCGTGCGCCCTGTTTCTGTGACCGACGCGAGCACTGTTTCAAACGGCAAGGCTTGCAGCTCGGCAACCGAGCTTACATTTAAACGCTGCATAACGGTTTGTGCATTCTGTACGGCTCTTGCGGCAGGTAACCCGGCGCGAGTGGGGCCGCTCTGAATAATGCCTTTGTGGAACAACCCTTGTGCGGCCGGGATGCCCAGCAGGGTCGCGACCTTGGATCCGCCGCCGGATTCTCCGAAGATAGTGACATTGTCTGGATTGCCGCCAAACTGGCGAATGTTATCGCGCACCCATTGCAGCGCCAGTACCGCGTCGAGCAACCCGACATTGCCGGATTCAGCAAACGCCTCTCCGCCCGCCTCGGCCAGATAGAGATGTCCAAACACGTTTAACCGGTGATTGATGCTGATCACAATCACATCGCCTCGTTCCGCCAGCGCAGGGCCGTCGTACAAGGGTTCCGAACCGGCACCCGCGTAGTAACCGCGACCGTGCAACCACACCATAACGGGACGGTCTGTTGAATCGTTAGCCGGTGCCCAGACATTGAGCACCAGACAGTTCTCGCTCATGGGCAAAAACTCGCTACGCTCTAGACTGCGTCGACCCGGCTCTCCACCTTGTGGGCAGACATCGCCAAAGCGATCCGCGTTACGCACGCCATCCCATGCGGCGACCGGCAGGGCTGGTTTAAAGCGACGCTCACCGCTGGTGTCTTGTCCGTAGTGAACACCTTTGAATACGTGCACGTTGCGGGCCTCATGTTTGAACCCGCGCAATTGGCCCGCTTGTGTATCGACCACAATATCGGCGAAAGCGGCTGAACTGATCAATACGCAGCTCGCTGTCAGCAACGTTAAACCTGAAATGAGTTTCGCGCGTAGTCTTGAAAATGCCATCTGGATTGCTCCCTGCAATGTAACTGTTTGGTTCAGATAGGTGGAACGCCTACTGTGGCACAGCAGGCACCCGCTAACCAGCACAGAACATCGCAGAAAACGCGGCACTCATCGCGCAAGGCTTGGGTTCATTTCCTTGCGCCCACCAGATTAAATGCGGCGCCCTGAGGATCCATGCCACTGATAATAAAATCACCACCTGGCACCTCACCTGGCCCGTAAAACACTTGGCCACCATTATCAGTAACGGCTTTGGCAGCCACATCAATGTCTGCAACCCGAAAATAATACGACCACATGGGCACGGGCATCTCCAAGGGTTTTGGCATCAATGCACCCATGACCCCACCGTGGCGGATAAACTGATATTTGCCCATCGGCCCCATGTCCATTTCCCCGTCTGATACCCAGTTGAACAGACCACTGTAAAACGCCCATGCGCTGGCAGGATCGGTGCTGGCAAGCTCATTCCAGGCGCAGTGACCGTTGCGAGGTTTGTCAGCGGCAAACGATAGGCTGGGTTCGTCGCCCTCCCCTCGCATGACATAAAACGGCGCACCTTGAGGATCAGTCACCATTGCGATTCGACCCGCGCCCGGGATATCAGCTGCAGGCATCATGACAGTGCCACCGGCGGCTGTCAGGCGTTCAAGACACGCGTCAACATTGTCTACACCAATGTAGCCCAGCCACACCGGCACGGCGCCACCGGCTTTCATCTCACTGTCCAGTTGCATCATGCCGCCCACCGGGATTTCGATGCCAGAGTCAGCGTCTGTCGCATTAAAAAACCAGTAGGCAGGGCCCGGCATACCGCTATCCACGATGTTCCAACCCACTACCTTGCTGTAAAACTCTCGTGCACCTGCACTGTCTTCAGTGAGCAATTCGTACCATATAAAATCGCCATGTTTGTTCTGCATGTTATTTCCCCAGACTCACAACGGGGACAAAACCACCCCAAATCATGCGCTTGCCATCAAAGGGCATAGGATTTTTTACAGGATCCATGCGGGGATCATCAAGCTTGCCGCTGTGCATCTTTTCATAAGCGATATCACGGGTGGCTTTGTCTGGCCATTCGATCCATGAGAACACCACCACTTCATCCGGGGTCGCCTTTACTGCACCTTTAAAGTCAGTCACTTTGCCGTCTGGCACTTCGTCGCCCCAGCATTCCACAATGCGCAAGGCGCCCATCTCCAGAAACATTTCGTCCGCCATTTTTGCATGGTCAATAAACGCCTGCTTGTTGGCGAGGGGAACTGCGATCACAAAACCGTCTACGTAGGACATGCTGATATCTCCCTGTTGTTTGTCGAACTGCATTTTTCAGAGTAAAGTTATTGCCACTTTTCCCTACACCAAAAAGATTACCCAACATTCAAAAAAGCACAACAATAATTTTGCGGAGACTGCCATTTATGAAAATAAACCCCTTCAAATTTCGCACAATGCCGCTGCCCAGGGCGTTTGCCCTGGCACTTGGGCTGCTGCCAGGTCTGTTTTTGAGTCATCACGCTCAGACGCAGGAACCCGTGCAATTGCTGGGCAGCGCATGTACCCCCGGGGTCAATGCACCGGTCACCGATCCGGCAACCAGCCGTACCTGGGTGCTGGATTATCCTTGTGATCTGCGACCGGGCGAAGCGGTGACCTTTATCCTCAATCTGCATGGCGGCGGTTCCAACACGGCGTATCAGCATGCCTATTTTCCGGCGTGGGAGTTAAAAGAAAAGTATCGTCTGGTTGTTGCGACGCCCTACTCTCCCGCTGCGGTGTGGCGCCCGGAAGACGATCAGTATCTGCAGAATATTGTGACAACCGTGACGGAGGCTGTGGGCAAGGACAATATCCGCTCATTCTGGCTGGCCGGACATTCCCAAGGTGGACTGACATCCCGTCGCTTGATTTGTACCGAATTTTTCGAGAACAAAGTAGATGGTTTTGCCAGCTTGTCTGGTGGACGTTTGGGCGGTGCGCCACAACGTTCGCCGAATGCGGGACGTCCTCGTCAGGCAGATGCGCCACCGCCGGCAGCGCCTGCTGCGACACCTGCAGCAAGCCCGGCCGCAACACCTCCCGCAGAACCCGCCTGTAACTTCTCCCATATTTACGCAATTGGCGAGTACGAAATTGTGTCACTGCCGGACAGCTCCGCGCTGGCGCAACGTTATAGCTGCAGTGCCCGAGTGCGCCGTGATGACGTGGTCGACACGGAGGCCGGCAAGACCTACGACAGTCGCAGCCAGAATCCCGGCACCCGCGAGTGGGGTCTGTTGCCACGACCGGGTACGGCTCAGGTATATGAATACCCGGGTTGTGATGAAGGTCGCGTAATTGCCGACGTAGTGCGCATGGACAAGGGGCATACCGAGGGGTTTGAGCCGAACATTATGGATACTATCGTGTCGCTGATGGTGAGTGCCTCGGGCGGCAAGATTCAGGGGAATTGATTGGCAGTCCGACTGGGAAGCGGTCACAACACTTTTTTTAAAAAAAAACTACTAACTACCTTTTTATATGCTACAAAAAGATTGCTGGGTCCTCAAAATTTATCAAAAAGGAGTTTGAAATGAGAGAACTTAATTCTTCAGAAGTAATGCTGATTTCCGGTGGCGTTGATATTGATCCCATGGATATCGCTGTAAGCTACTCCAGTACTGTTGTTGGTTTAGCTGTAGGCTTTTCAATAGCAGGACCTGCGGGTTCGATAATTGGCGCATTTGCTGGTTTCGTGTTGGGAACAACTGCCAATATTGGGTATTCATTAGCAACTGGAGGATCTGACCGATTGTATTTTGATGATGGCGAGGCATGCCACGTAGTCAAATGGTAAATTGGCTTTACTTATTGATAAAAAAGAATTTTTAAAGCAATAGGGAAATTGAAATGGACGCCTCTACCCGCGAGAAAGAAAAGTTAATGATGCAGATGGCAATTCGGCAAGCTTCGCGGGGTAGAGGCGCCACTTTTTTTCATCTGCTTTTCCCGATTTGTCTGACAGTTTCGTTTTTTGTATTTTTTCTGGTTCCGGCAGCTTTAACAGAATTGCTGGCAGACTCGCCTGAATGGCTTCATCAATATCTTAAATTGAGCCCGGCACCAACGATTCTAGCTACCACTATCACGTATGCCGCATTCAGACGTAAACGGCTTAAACCTATACTTGAGTCACTGCGTGCACAAAACGCAACCGCAGAGAATTTCCTCTCGATTGACTGACAACTGCATTGCTACTTGCCGGCATCGACGCCATGGTAACATACATATATTATATGCATAATAGTGTGATATGGACTTTGAATTTGATAGCGACAAGGCAGTCGCAAATTATAAAAAACACGGAGTTTCTTTCCGAGAAGCTCTAACGGCAATATTTGATCCTCAGGCTTTGGCTGCTGAGGACACTGACTCTGTTGACGAGTGCAGATGGGTGTTATTGGGTTTGAGCCGAAAAGCCAGACTTTTAGTCGTCATATATACTTTGAGATCGGACAGCATCAGACTAATTTCTGCTCGCAGAGCTACAAGTAAAGAGAGCAAAGAATATGCGCAACGAATATGATTTTTCAAAAGCAAAAAAGGTGTCTGAGATCAAACATCTTACAGATCTCCAGGCAATCCCTGCAGGAAAAAAGCGAATCACCATAATGTTGGATGACGACGTCATTGGCCTATTTAAAAAACAGGCTGAAAGTTCCGGAATTGGCTATCAAACCCTGATCAATCAGACACTACGTAATAGCTTGGAGTCAGAGCCAGTGAATGCTGATTTGTTACGTAAAGTGATCAGGGAAGAACTTGCTGTTTACATCACTCCACCAGATCACTCGCCGCGGTAGGCGTTTTTAACAATGCCTCAAATACTGCCCACCGTGCCTCATCGCTGTCCGCGTGTCGCCCGATATAGTCACGGACAATGTCCAGCCCCAACGTGTAATTAATGACATAAGCCCGATAGGTATCATCAAAATCAAAACTTTGTTCGGCGCGCGAGCGGGATAAAAAGCGATACTTCATGGCCAGTTCAATCGCCTGCTCACGCGTGATTTTGCCATCCAGATAGTCGCGACTGATCTGTGTGCGGGCGTTGCCCAGTTTACTCATCAAAGTGCTGACGGCTTCAAATTGCGCACCATCATCAGGATTCAGGCCCGCAATGGGATATAGCATCTGCTGCTCATAGGCTAGACGGGTGTCGCCAGGAAATGCCAACTCAACACCATAATTTGCTGATCCTTCAGCAAACAGACTGGCCGGCGCAAACAATGGAAACACCTGGTATTCCAGCCAGCCGTTTTCTTTCACAAAGCGGTTGTCGACGTAAAGATTCCACACATGGTGGCCGGGATAACCTTCATGGCAGCCCAGATCCAATGCACGTGTGATCAGGAACGGCTGATCAAGATTCACCTGAATCAGCGATCGGTTGTTGCCCTGATACCAGTTGTAGCCGCTCCAGGGTTTATCGGTGACAAACTCCAGATCAAAGCGTTCATCCGCTGGCAGCTCATAACGCGCGACCGTGCGTGCACGGCACTCTGCAATGGCAGCTTCCATTACCGCAGGTACTTTGTCGCGTGACACAATCAATTTTTCCCGCAAGGCCTGCACCTTGTCACCTAAAGGCGCATCGCCCGGCAACAATGTTTGCAGTTCGACCAAAGCGGCATCAAATTCCGCGTAGTCATAGTCCGGTGGCACCGCATCGTACAGCAGCGCGGCCTCTTCATTAAATGACAGTCGCTCACCATTGGCCATGCGCATACGCGTGCTGAGCGCCAGCACATTACGCTGCAATTGCACCAGTCGTGCCTCTTCACCTGCTTCGGCCTGAGCCGCGCCCAACTCTGTGGTAAGCGCCGCAGCCGCTGTCATCTGAACTGACAACGGCAACGCCGCAGCACGCGCCTGTTCTCGCCACTCAGCTGGCCCGGTGTAAGCATCGACGTAGTGGCTGTCAATTTCGCCAAAGGCCAGCGACAGTTTTACGTAACGCTCAGCAAGCGCATCCAGTGAATCATCAGCAAAAACTGCATCAACTGATGCAAACATTAAAACTGCAATCAAACCTGATGTCAGGCGAGCGTAATGGATTGGCACGTTGTGAACCTTTGTATAAATGGAATTGAATAAACCGGGTTTTCTTATAACACAAGCATAAAAACTGCCGCCACCAGCATGAAGCCCACCAATAAAGCAGCACTGCGATTTACAGTGCCACCTTGCCAGTACCGGTTCATACGTCGCTCGGCAGCCCGAAAGCGCTTGGTACTCAGGCTCACATCAAATGCCGGCAACAAAGCCTTTTTTGATCGCCGCGTAAACCGCATTGAGTAACGCAGAAACGGATTATTCATATGAGCCAGAAAAACCGGCAGCTGCCACCGACGCCAGATGACAAATATGGCTATGACCAAGCCTAAGGCAATCGGCCAACTGAGCTCCACGAGTTTGTAAACCGCCAGTGTTTTCTGCAAGGCCTGGTTCATCGGCGACCATAACCATGGCAGTAATACTGGCGCCATACTCATAGACGCCCAAATCAACAAACGCTGACGTGGAATTGGCTCTGCTTTCGCTTTTTCCTGAAGATTGAATAACAGATAACAGGCTCTGGTAAGCAAAATTGTGCTTGTCACTGCCCCCACCTGTAACCATGGCAGCCAATCCAACATCGCGGCGTTTTCCAGCACATCTTTGAGTCCAGCTTTTGCGGCAGCGCCGCTGCTAAACACCAAACCACACAAAGCCAGTGCTGGGAAAAGCAGTCCAGACACCAATATAACTGACTGAAGTCGGCTGTTGGGTCGTCCTGACTTGAGCAAATCTGCTGACAAAAACAACGCTGCTTTTGCAACGCCATGATGCACCGCATACACCAACAATACGACCAACAGGGTTTCGCGTTGCACAGACAATTGCCAACTCAACCCCAGAATAAACAACAGATAACCCATCTGGCTGACCGAAGAATACGCCAACACTTGTTTGGCATCCGTGCGCGTAAGCCCCAGAGCCACGCCATAAAAAGCGCTGAACAGACCCGTCAGCATGGCGGCTTCACTCCAGTCTGCCAGCGTCCAGCCTGACGGGGTCGCGACGTCAGGCACAGCAAAATTAGGCAGGAATATCCAGATACCAAAAATGCCAGCCTTGATCATGGCTCCCGATAAAACCGCACTTGCCGGCGCAGGTGCGGCAGGGTGAGCCAGCGGCAACCACACGTGTAGCGGCCAGAAGCCGGCTTTGAGCCCGAGACCCGCCAACACGGTCAGCGCTGTCAGTGGTTGCAGTGGCGCATTATGCCAATCACTGAACATGAACGAACCCTGCGCGGCATGCGCTTGCATCAGAATTCCGGATAGCAGTAGCACTTCGCCCAGAACCGCCAGCTGCAAATAGAGACGTCCCGCTCTGCGCGCGGCTGAGGTGCCAGTGTGGATAACCAGCCCGTACGCAGAAAGGCTCATCATCGAAAACCCAACATAAAAGCTCAGCGCGTCCTGCGCAATGATCAACAATAAATTACCGCTGAGCGCTAACAGCCAGAACAACCAAAAGCGCAACAGATGTTTGCTGCCACTCATGCTACTGGCAGCATAAGCCCCGGCGCCCGCCCATAACCCTGCCGTCAAGCCAAGCCAGCTTGTGACCAGCATCTCACTGCCACCCCAGCTCGCGCCAGGCCACAAAATACCTGGACGAAAACTGTCTGGCGGCATTACGGCGACTAACAAGGCAGGCAGACAACTCAACCACAACCAAGGGGTTAGCCGCGCGAGCGACCGCGGAAAGCTGATCAGAATCAGCAGTATCAGTAATGGGGTAAGAGGTACTGTCAACCACAGAAACGACAGACTCATTGCGCAAACTCCCGCGACACAATGAACTCGCTCCAGCCAAGCGGACTGAGGATACTGCCCGCAAAAATCCCCACCAGAAGTGACAACAGCGCCGTAAACAGTGCCGGCATCAATAACATCCAGTGCGTTTCAAAACGGTGATTTTTAAAATTGTCTTGCTGCCAACCGTCAGCAGGAGGCTTGCCAAACCAGCCCCTGTACAGCAGTGGCAAAAAGTACGCAGCATTTAATAGTGCAGAGCCTGCGAGTAGCAGCACAACCCAGGGCTGCCCTACCTCAAGCGCCCCCATCCCCAGGTATATTTTGCTGATAAAACCGGCAACCGGTGGCACTCCGATCATTCCCAGCGCGCCGACGCTAAAAGCGGCCATTGTCCATGGCATGCGTTGTCCCAGACCGTCCATCTCCTGAACCTTATGGATGCCCAGTGTTTCCGCAAAATTACCTGCACAGAAAAATAAAGTAACTTTCATCAGACCTTGATGTACCAGATGCACAATCGCGCCAACTGCCGCAATCGGTCCGGCCAACGCGACGCCAAGTGTGATATAGGACACTTGGCTCACCGTCGAAAATGCCAGCCGCCTTTTGATGTCTTGCTGCTGCAGCGCCCGGATAGATGCGTAAATCATCGTTACCGCCGCAAGCCATAACAGCGGTTGAGTCAGTGCTAACAAGGCACTGGCTTCAACACCGTACACATCATAGACCACACGAATAATGCCAAAAGCACCTGCTTTTACGACCGCCACCGCATGCAAGAGTGCGCTGACAGGGGCAGGCGCTACCATGGCCTGTGGTAGCCAGCTATGAAGCGGGACCAGTGCAGCTTTAACACCAAGACCTGCAATCATCAGGATAAATGCAATCTGAAGACCAAGACTGCTGTCTTCAATCTGTGCCAGCACATAGCCACCCGCTGTAAAATCAGGCGTTGTTACCAATGAATGCAGCAGCGCAACACCCATCATCAATAAGGTGCCTCCGCCCAGTGTATAGGCCAGATAGACCCGGCCGGCTTTGAGCGCGGCCGGCGTCCCCCTGTGCACTACCAGCGGAAATGTGGACAGGGTCAGCAGTTCATAAAACAATAAAAAAGTAACCAGATTGCCCGCCAGCGCAAGGCCCACAGTTGCACTGACACATAAACTGAAATACCCGAAAAACCGTGATCGCAGCGGCGAACCTTCCAGATACCCGATAGCGTAAATGGTTGTTGCAAGCCACAATATTGACGACAGGGCGATAAACTGCAGCGACAGGGCATCACCGTGCAATACCAAAGGTGCTGAAGGCAGGAAAGGTATTTCAAAACGAAACGTCAGTCCCTGGCTCACACCAGCCAGCATCAGAGCAACCAAAATCAGCTTGATTGCAATACCCGTCATATTGAGCAGGGTACGTCGTGTTCTGGCATGTTCCGGAGTCGCAAAAATCAGCAGTCCCGGAATCAATGAACTCAGAATGATCAGCACAGGCAATAGGCTTGTCCAGGTAAACAGCGCAGACATCAGACTCCGCCTCCTGACAAAAACTCAATCAACCATTCTCCAATCAATGCCATGCCCCAAACCATCAACGCAGGCAGCAATGCCAACCAATGCCCCAAACGATCGGGCCTGACATCCGGTGGATTAATACGCGCCCGATCAAAAGAAATCGCGACAACCCGAAAGATATACGCTGCTGATACCAGCGTACCCAGCAACACACCAAACGCCCATGGCCAATTCTGGGGCGAACTCAGCATGGGCTCAAGCAAAACCCACTTTGCCAAAAACCCTCCGCTTGGCGGCAAACCGATCAAACTGCCGCCAGCCACTGCAAAGGCAAACATGGCGACCGGGACGGTTTGAGTGGCACCCCGGAGCCCACTGACGCGTTTGGTTCCCAAGGTTGTCTGCATTTCACCCGCCGCCAGAAACAAGGTGGCTTTGGCCAAACCATGGGCGATAACAAACAACCACAATGCAACATGCATTTGAGGTAACTGCCAGGCCATCAACAGCCCAAGCGCCATCATGGCGTAGCCAAGCTGAGCGACAGTTGAGTAAGCTACCAAGGTCTTTAAATATGGACTGCGCATGGCTGACAACCCGCCGGCCACTAACGCAATCATGCCAGCGACAGCCAGCACCGGCCCGATCTGTTGAGCCAGATCTACAGGTGCCACCTCGCTCCATAACAGCCAGAGAATAAAAATTGGCCCCTTTACCACCAACCCGGACAACAGCGCGCTGACGGCGGTGGGTGCGTTAGCATGCGCGGCGGGCAACCATAAATGCAGAGGCCACAGCGCGGCTTTTAGCATCAAGCCTGCTGTCATCACCAGCAGTGCAATCCGGGTTGTTGTGTCACTTTGGGTTTGCAAACCCAACAGCACAACATCAAGAGAACCATAACGCCCGTAAACAAGTGCAACGCCCAACAAATAAAACAGGGAGGCTACCAATGAAAGGATCAGATAATTGGCGGCAGGTTTGTAGGCTTTTTTGCCTGCAAGCGCAACCATGGCAACCGCAGTCAGCCCCAACAATTCAAGTGTAATGTAGAGGTTAAACAGATCTGCTGATAACCAAAGTGCTGCCAATGAGCCATGTAAAAGGCTGCTTAATGTCCAGAAATCCCGTGAGACACCCCGTCTGCTAAATCCTGCATATATTCCGATTAACACATGCATAAACGCGGTAAACAGCAACAGCAGACTGCTTAACGGACTCAGCCGAAGGCGAATAGCCAAGCCATTTTCCCATCCGCCCAGATTAAGCAAGATCGACTGGTTTGCAGCAGCAACGTCCAGTAAACAGAACCAGGCAGCTCCCAGACTGAGCAGACTGGTGACAATCGCCATAATGCCAGCATTACGATTGCTTAGCCGGGCACCCGCCAGCATCAGCGCGAGGGCGCTGAGCAGGGGGATGGACAAACTGACAAGCGCATAGGTCACGGCCGGGAGTCCTCTGCCACGTCACTTTCCGACTTGCTGGCCAGGCGCGATGCTTTATCAGGAACAGCCGACTGTCCACTATCGACACGTGCGGCCGCCGTTATCAGGCGTAGCGCAAATGCCGTCGCACTGATGGCAACCACCAGTCCAGTGACTACCAGCGCATGTAGAACGGGATCGGGCGGACTGATTCGACCTGCCAGTGCAACCATGATCAAAAAAATGCCAGCGCCCATCAGATTGACGGCAATCAGCCGACGAATCGAGTCTGTCGTCATCAAAAGTCCGTGCAGACCAAGCAGAAAAACAGCGGCCCCAAGTATCAAATAAAGCTGCAAGCCGCTCATGACGACAAATCCTCAGACTCACCGATGACCAATAAGCTCAACGTGACAGCAATAGACAGCGTGGCAGCCAGCTCGATAAGAATAATCAATGCGCCAGCCCATTGAGTTGGATATACAAGCCAGCCATCACCAAACGCCAAGCTTGCCAATGCCACACCTAAAAAAAGCAATGCACCCAATATGACGGCCAGCCGTAACAGGAAAGATGACCATCGCAGGGGTGGCAGCAAACCAGTCAAACGCAACATCACAGCCGCTGATGCCAGCAACGCACCTGCCTGAAATGCGCCTCCGGGGCCAGAGGCGCCACGCCATAACAAAAAGCCACCGAGCAGCACCAGCAAGGGCGCCAGAAATCTTGCCCAGCTCAGTAACACAGGCCATGCCTGAGGTGGTGATGCAGTGTTTGCTCGCGGATGTTGAGGTGTTCCTGGATAGAGTTGGCGAACACCGGTCAATGCCAGCAGTAACACCAACAATTCTAACAAGGTGTCCCATGCTCTGAAATTGAGCAACACTGCGGTGACAGGGTATGAAACACCACTGTTAGGCAATGCAGCTGTTACCATTTCAGGCACTGTAGGACCACCCAACAACCGGGTCGCTGACGCATCGATACCGGCCTGCTTAAATGAGCTGTCGGTCAGTATGTGCGCGGCAAACATGGCGCAGGTCAACACAAGAAACAGCAACGAACTCCCAAACCACGGCATCCGCTTCCCGGTAACACTCGCCTCGGCGGGCAACTGTCGTGCTGCTTGCATCAGCAGCACACCGGTCAGTCCGGCGCCAATAGCTGCTTCAGCCAGCGCCAGATCCGGGGCACCCAGTCGCGCCCAGATCAACGCTACCACTACGCCAAAGGCGACAAAAAGAGCCATCGCGTCATAACGCGTTGGTGCATATAACGCACCCCACGCCATCAGCAATAACAAAGCACCCAGCACTATGTCAGGCATAAGCTCAAGTGTCATGGTGATCACCCTGAGCACGTTTAATGGCCGATTGCGCCGCGCCGGCTTCTACATCCAACGTATATCTGGCCAGAAGCTGGCAATTGACCGCACCCGATGCCAAAACAAGTAGCCAGATAATTAATAACAGTAAAGCAGTACTGAATGAGCCACTTTTTAAAGCCAGGCCCAAAACCAGCAACCCCAATCCCAAGGTATCCGTTTTGGTGACAGCGTGCAGTCGGCAGTAAACATCAGGAAAGCGCAAAAGACCCAACGCGCCCGTTGTGAAGAAGATCACTGCCGCACCCATCAATATCCATGCAACGGTATCAATCACGTAGCTCACGAAGACTTGCCCCTCAATAACTGCACCAGCGCAGCCGTTACCACCGCTGCCAACAAGGCAAGAATCAAGGCGACTACGCGCCAGACAGGCTCTTGCTGCCATTCAGCCATCAGCAGCAGGAATGCAATGCCCGTGGTGCCTAACAACTGAATGCCCAACAATCGGTCAGCAGTAGTCGCTGCATGGCTGATTCGCCAAAGCCCTGCCGTCGCTGTGAGCAAAATTGCACTGGCCAACCAGATCATCTGGTTTCCTCTTGAGAACCTAGTATCAAAACAAGATGTCGCTCGAGTTTGCCAATATCGGCCTGCCAGTCGCGACGGGTGTCTAAAACATGAACTTTCATCAATGCGCCATCAGTTCTTGCGGCCAGCGTACCCGGCAACAAGCCAACAATGGCAGCGAGCCAATCACGCACATGCTCTGAACCATCTTGCAGTGGACAGTCCATCCAGGCAGGGCTGATTGCAGGAGAGCGTGGAATGGTTCGCAATGCGACGTCGACACCACCTGCAACCAGTCGTCGCAGAAAAAACCATAAAAACGCAGGCACATATCGCCATGCCAGCACCGGAAAACGCAAACCGGTCAGGCGCGCGCACAGCAGCGCCAGGGCTACAAACAGGAAACCAAATCCCCAGCCCTGGTTCTCGCTCAGCAAAGCCCAGATAAGCAGATAAACGGACGCGAGTTTCAGCGTCTCGACAATCCCGGGCTTAGTGTGTGTGTGTCTGGACACTGCACCCCCTGTCATTTAGATTAGCAATTGAGCCTACCAGCAAATACCAAGGTATCGCTAGTTCAATAGCCTGAACCGCAGACCTGTAAAACCGCCTTTTTATGCCAGAAGACACTTGTGATGATCGTGCAGCTATGCTGCAATCTGGAGCAAAAGCTAGATAGAACCGCAGTTTAATAACAACAAGCCGTCAACCGGATATGCCCGGATGACACGCAAACTTGCGCAGGAGTCTCGCCATGAAGATTCAACCGTTTTTCCCAGCTGTATTTGCCGTACTGATGTCCCCTGTGTTGGCACAAGACTACGTGGCTCCACGCACCGAATGGGGCCACCCCGAACTGCGAGGCGTCTGGAACTTCAGCTCGTCAATTCCTCTGCAGCGCCCAGCCGCATTGGGCGACCGCGCCATGTATACCGTTGAGGAAGTGCAGGCCCAGGAACAGGTCAGGATTCAACGTGAACAGGCCGGCATTGAATTGACCAACATCATCGGTGGCACCATTGGCGGTTATAACGACTTCTGGCTGGAAACCAATCCCCTTGCTTTCAACCTGCGCACCTCACTGATTATCGATCCGCCTAACGGACGCTTACCACCCATGGTTCCCGGCGCACCTACCGGTTATGGTGGACTCGGCCCTGACAGCGTAGGCGAGCGTCCCGTGCGGTTTACCGTGGGCGGTGTCGGCAAGGCCGGCCCGGAAGACCGGGGACTTTCTGAACGCTGCCTGATGGGGTTTAACTCCGTTCCTCCGTTTGAACCCAGTCTGTATAACAACAACCTGCAAATTTTTCAGACTGAAGATCACGTAGTGATTTTTAATGAGATGGTGCACGAAGCGCGCATTGTTGCGCTGGATGGCAGTCCTCATATCCCTGCCAATGTGACACAGTGGAATGGCGATTCCCGTGGTTACTGGGATGGCGACACATTGGTAGTTGAAACACGTAACTTCAACAACAAAACCCAGACCTTTGCCGGTGTCGGGGTCAGTGCTGACAAAGTGCTGACCGAACGCTTCACACGCACAGGCGCCGATCAGGTGGACTACCGCTACACCGTCGACGATAACAAAGCCTTTACCGCATCCGTCACGGCCGAAATTCCGATGTTCCGCATGGACGGTGAACTGTACGAATACGCCTGCCACGAAGGCAATTACGGGCTGGTCAACGTCTTGCAAGGCGCGCGCGTAGAAGAAGGCACCTGGGACTACGAAAATAACCGGGCCATTCAACAATAACAGGGGACGGAGGGATCATTTTTTGATCCCTCCGTCCCCAGGGTAGCCGCTGGCACGAGCCTGCCGGGGACCGAGCAGTGAGCGAAGGACAATCAGACGCGCAGCGTCGTCCTGAGGAACTGCTCGGTCCCCCGGCAGGCGACCCGGCAGTACAGGCCTCACTATCAAAACTAAAAAGGCAAAAACCATGATCCAACTGAAACACCTGTCTCTGGCGTGCGCCATCGCTGCAAGCTCAGTCAGCTACAACGCAATCGCCCAGTCTGCAAATAGCCCATTGCTACAAGCCATGACCCCGGTCACCGACGCCATGCTGCGCTCACCACCCGCCGAAGACTGGCTGAACTGGCGCCGCACCTACGACACCTACGGTTTCAGCCCGTTGGATCAGATCAATACTGCCAATGTCTCCAACATGGCAGAGGCCTGGCGAGTGCCGCTCGAACCCGGTTCCAATACCCCGACACCCCTGGTTCATGATGGCGTCATGTTTATGCTGGCAACCAATGACACGCTGCTGGCCATGGACGCCAGCACTGGCGAGATGTTGTGGACTTATAAACATGAGACCAACCCCGGTGCGTTCCCCAGTGCCAAAGTCGGTATCGCGCTGCACGGCGACATGATCATCATGCCCACCAATGACATTCACGTACTGGCGATCAATGCCAAAACCGGCAAATTGATCTGGGATCATGCCATCGACGGCGCCCGCATTGGCCGCCGCGCTCACCAGCTGCATGCAACGCCGCTGGTCGCTAACGGCATGGTAATTCAGGGCGTGACTGCCACCATGGTACCGGAAGGCGGATACATCGTTGGCCTTGATCTTGAAACTGGCGCTGAAACATGGCGTTTTTATTCCATCCCGCGTCCTGGCGAACCCGGTGATGAAACCTGGAATGCGCTGGAACTGAGTGCGCGCAGTGGCGGGTCTGTGTGGATGCCACCGAGTTATGATCCGGAACTGGATCTGGTCTATTTTGGAACGGCGCCAACGTATGACACAGCGTCGTTGCTGAATAAAGTGGACCTGCCCGGCATTACCAACGATGGCCTTTACACCAATTCCACGGTGGCATTACGACCAAAAACCGGTGAACTGGCCTGGCATTTTCAACACGTCGCCAATGATCAATGGGATCTGGATTGGACTTACGAACGTCAGATCATGCACGTGCCGGTTAATGGTGTGATGCGTAAAGCGGTGGTCACTGCCGGCAAAATGGCGCTGTTTGATGCACTGGACGCCGCGACAGGGGAATACCTCTACTCGCTGGATCTGGGCCTGCAGAACCTGATCGCTTCCATCGACCCGGTCACCGGCGCCAAGACCATGAATCCCAACGCTGCGCCGATTGCTGAATCCTCTCAGCTGGTATGCCCGTTTGCCGCTGGCGGACGCAACTGGCAGGCAAGCTCTTACAATCCCGACAGCAAAATACTGTTTATGCCGATTGCCCAGATGTGCATGATTGGCGGGCCGTTAGGTGGTCAAAGTATTTTATCCACTGGCGCCTCGCTGACACCAACTCCTTTCCCCGGTGGTGAAGGTGAGTTTGGCCGACTGCAGGCCGTCAACATGGAAACCCGCGAACTGTTGTGGGACTACCGCGAAATGGCGCCGCCCACCACTGCGATTGTTGCAACCGCAGGTGATGTCATTTTTGGCGGCGCGCTTGACCATACCTTTAAAGCCATCGATGCCCGCAGCGGCGATGTGTTGTGGCAAACCAATACCGGTGATATCCCGGCGTCGTACCCGATCACCTACATGGCAAACGGTAAACAGCATGTTGCGGTGGTGGTTGGGCAACCCACTATCCATGCTGGCACATTTATGGGCGCAGTCAGCGCCATGACCGGCGGCGCTGACGGCCCTCTGGGTAAACTACAAAATCAGGGTCCCGCGTTGATTGTGTACGCGCTGGAGTAAGTGCTGAAAAGTCGCTGCTAACGCTACTCAGGCAGGTGCAACACCTCAGTTCTCACGATGAGATGTTGTACCTGTCGGGTAAGCACCAGTTGTTCCAACGTAACATCCTTGCGTCAAAACAAACTACTTGACGACTCAAGCATCTCGACGGATACTTGCGCACTCAAACACATCGCAAGGATAATGCCATGCAAAACCTGGCTGTTGGCGAACTGTTGGTTCGTCTGATCAACCTCAATACCAACATACATAAAAGCCTGTCTGGCCCACTTTCCTGTCATGGCATCAGTGTGGCTGAGTATTTTGTGCTGAGGCAACTCAACCTGGCACCCGATAAAAAAATGCGGCGCATTGATCT
>JAUYSM010000107.1 GCA_030696315.1 Pseudohongiella sp.
TTAGAATCTACTACCTGCAATGCCCATCTCTCACCCGTAAATAACAACCGCAGCCCAGCGGCGGAGAGAGATTTGAACGTTAGAGTTCGATAACTTGCGCAGCAAGTTAAAACGAGCGCGTCAGCGCGAAGCCCGCAGGGGGGCAAAAGCCAACACGGCGTTTGTGATTAATCTCTCTCCCTCCGCCACTTTTAGAATCTACTACCTGCAATGCCCATCTCTCACCCGTAAATAACAACCGCAGCCCAGCGGCGGAGAGAGATTTGAACGTTAGAGTTCGATTAGTCCCTCTCTCACCACCCACATTGTCACCCATCATCAGAAGGCGTAGCATCAACCACGCCCGGCAAAATCCATTTGTTTTGATTTTGACGTTAATTCAATGAGCTGGAGGTTGCACCATGTCTGTAAAAACCCGTCTGACACCCCTCGCAATGGCAGTGCTCGGATTGACAAGCATAGTTGCTTTGCACACCTCAAGCACATTGGCGCAGGACACAGAGACGGTCAACATCAGCGGCCTCAAACAACCGGTGGAAATACTCAAAGACCGCTGGGGAATATCCCATATTTACGCACAGACCGAGCAAGACCTGTTTTTTGCCCAAGGTTACAACGCCGCCAAAGATCGTCTGTTCCAGTTTGAGCTTTGGCGTGCGCAGGCAACAGGCACCACCGCAGAACTGCTGGGCCCGCGCGCGCTTGAGCGCGACCATGGAGCGCGTTTATTCAAGTTCCGGGGTGATATCACTGAAGAGCTGAACCACTATCATCCGCGCGGTGCTGAGATCATCACCGCCTTTGTGGCAGGGGTAAATGCGCGCGTTAATGAAGTGCTTGCCGATCCGACGCAACTGTCCTTACCGTTCAGATTGTTGGGCATTGCGCCGAAGCCCTGGACACCTGAGGTGGTAATCTCACGACATGGTGGACTGCTGGGCAATATCACGGCCGAACTGGCCACGGGCAGGGCGGTGTGCGTCGCCGGTGAAGACATTGTTAAAGAGCTGACTTATTACCACCCTCATGTACCAGATCTGACGCTGGATACACAAATCAACTGCGACTCACTGCTCAACAACGACATCCTGCATCTTTATAACGCTTACCGGGCAGAGCTGCGCTTTGAGCCTGAAGATATTGCGACCGTGGCGCAACGCAACAATGAACAGCAATTTTCACAGCTGGCAGCGGTGCTTGATGCGGAAGCCAGGGAACTTGCCGGGCGCAGCAAAGATGACATTGGCAGTAACAACTGGGTTGTCAGCGGTGAGCTGACTCAGGATGGTTACCCGATGATGGTCAACGATCCGCACCGCGCGCAAGCCGTGCCGTCGCTACGCTACTGGGCGCATTTGATTGGCCCGGGCTGGAACGTCATTGGCGGCGGCGAGCCGACCATTCCCGGTATCTCCATCGGCCACAATGGTGTGGGAGCCTGGGGACTGACTATTTTCTCTACTGATGGAGAAGATCTGCTGGTCTATGAAACCAACCCCGCCAACCCCAATCAGTACCGTTACAACGGCCGCTGGCAGGACATGGACATCATTGAAGAAACCATTCCGGTAAAAGATGCACAGCCGGTCACTGTGACGCTGAAATATACGCGCCACGGCCCAGTCACCTTTGAAGATACTGCCAATCAACTGGCCTACGCGGTGCGCCCAGCCTGGATGGAAATCGGTGGTGCGCCGTACCTGGCGTCACTGCGCATGAATCAGGCGCAGAACTGGGAGGAGTTTCGGGAAGCTTCTAGCTACAGCCACATCCCTGGCGAAAACATGATCTGGGCTGACCGGGCTGGCAACATCGGCTGGCAGGCTGTGGGCATTGCGCCCATCCGGCGCAACTTCAGCGGCATGGTGCCTGTACCCGGCGACGGTCGCTTTGAGTGGGACGGTTACCTGCCAATCAAAGATCTGCCACACGAATTTAATCCAGCACGTGGTTTTGTGGAGACCTCTAACAGCAACTATACAAAACCTGACTTCCCGTTTCTGGAAGCTATTGGTTATACCTGGACCGATCCGTTCCGTTGGGTGCGTGGCAGTGAAGTACTAGGCGCCGGCGGCCGCTTCAACATGATGGACATGATCAAACTGCAACATGACTATCTGTCAGTACCCGCACGCACCATCGTGCCGCTGTTTGCCGATAGACCCGCGTCGAATCCCGACGTCGAGCGCGCCAGGCAAATGCTGCTGAACTGGGATTTTGTGCTCGACAAAAACTCCGTAGAGGCGGGCATTTACGTGGCGTTTGAGCGACAGCTTCTGGATAGCATGGATGAATTGAAAGTACCCTCCGAAGCCCGTGCCTACCTGCGTGTAGGCCTGAAAACTGCCATTGATTTACTGTTATCACCTGATGGGGATTTTGGGATAGATCCGCTGGCCGGCAGAGACCAGTTTATGCAGGACGTGCTGCAACTTGCCTTGGTTACCCTGCAAAATAAACTGGGATCAGACTGGAGCCAGTGGCAGTACGGACAGGAAAAATATCATCATGTGCTGATCCGCCACCCGCTGGCGAGCGCGGTGGATGAGAGTACTCAGAAACGGCTGAATGTCGGACCAGCACCACGCGGTGGCAATGGCTACACGCTGGGCAACACCGGCGGCGGTGACAATCAGACTACTGGCGCGTCATTTCGTATTTTTGTGGACACCCGTGACTGGGACAAGACACTTGGCATGAATACCCCTGGGCAGGTAGATGACCCGGACAGTCCGTTTTATCGTAACCTGTTTGAGTTGTGGGCTAACGATAGGGTATTCCCGGCGTTTTATTCGCGCGACAAAATAGAGTCTGTAATGCAACAGCGCATCATGCTGATGCCACGCTGATGCCCACTGGCTGTACGGGCTCGCGGGCGAAAGGTATGATCAAGTTCATTAAAACCAGTCAAAGGTCTACGAGTCAGTCATGTTAAGTATTCACACAATCAGGCACATGAGATTACAACCTGGCGCATTACTACGCGCCGTGCTGTCCGGCATGGCACTGGTGATGGCTCAAGCTGTTGTCTCTCAGACCCCGCTCGGACTTAACCCTACCCAAGTCGGACTGAACGATACCTCTGCACACCGCATCAGTGATGAAATCTGGCAGGCTACCGGGTTTGGCAATACGTTTATGGTCATCACCGACCAAGGTAATGTCATCATTGACACATCATTACCCGCGACAGCGCCCCGGCATAAGCAACTGTTGCAGGCCGTCAGCGACGCACCGGTGCGCTACATCGTCTTGACTCATGCTCATGGTGATCACACAGGGGGCGTGCAGCTTTGGCGCGAGGAGGGCACTGAGATCATCGCCCATTCAGAACATGAAGAATTTATGCATTATCAGACGCGTCTGGCTGGCATGTTTGCACTGCGCAACGCCGCCCAGTTTCCGGATCTGCCTCGCCCGACCGGGAATGCTGCCCAGGCTGCACAAAGCAATCCGGGCAACTACGAAGCGCGGATTCAGCCAACCATCCTGTTTGATCGGGACTACGCGTTTGAGTTAGGCGGGCTGACCTTCGAGATTCTCCATACCCCAGGGGAAACTTACGACCATTTGTCGGTCTGGATACCCGAACTGAAAGCCGTCTTTGTGGGTGACAACTTTTATGGTTCCTTCCCCAATATTTATACACTGCGTGGCACCAAACCTCGCTGGGCGCTGGATTATGTCAACTCACTCAACAAAGTGCTGGCACTGCAGCCAGACATCATGATTCCCAGTCATGGCGACGCCATCCACGGCAACGCCATGATCAATCAGGCCGTCAGCAAGTATCGCGATGCCATTTTGCATGTGCACGACCAAACGGTTGCAGGCATGAATCAGGGCAAAGATGTGTACACACTCATGCAGGAAATTACCTTGCCGGATGATCTGAATATCGGCGAGGAATACGGCGCCATTTCATGGACAGTGCGCGGTATCTACGAAGGTTACATGGGCTGGTTTGATGGTAATCCCGCCAATATGTACGCCACGCCCCCGGCAGCTGTGTATGCTGATCTGGTGGCATTGGGCGGCGGCGCGGACAAAGTGGCCGAGTTATCTCAGCAATACCTCGAGGGTGGTGACGCTGTGCGCGCCATGCACATGGCGGATGTTGCGTTGACCGCGGATCCGGTCAACGTGCCTGCCTTACAAGCGCGGCTCGCGGCCTTGCAACAGCTGTTGACTGATTCTGCCAATTCCAACGAAGCCGGTTGGTTGCGTCATGGCATCAACGAAACTCGCGCACGTTTGAATCAACCTTGATGTTTGTCACCTTTAACCAGGCAGGGCATTGACCTCTGTGATCAATAAAATTCTGATTGGACTGATTTCAGGCCTCATTATGCTGGCCATTTACCTGTTGCTGATTTCGGTGTGGCCTGAGCCATCGCCCGAGACTGTGGCCAGGCGCAATGATGAGCGGCGCGTCGAAGACCTGGGTCTGATCATCGAGGCTGTTCATAATTTTCGGGGTGCACAACAGCGATTGCCCTACACGTTGCAGGAACTTGCAGAAGCAACACGCAACTTACGCTGGCAAGATCCTGTCACCGGCGAGGCGTATGAGTACGTATTTGTAAACAAAGATGTCTACAGCCTGTGCGCCACATTTGAAACTGACGCTGCCGATTCGGCTTATGGCAATTTGCCAGGCTTCTCCCGGCACGGCATCGGGCACGCCTGCATTTACCGGACGTTTGAGTTGATGGGCTGAGCTTTTTCCAGGTGAAGTGGATCAGATCCTGCGTGTCACACCGGCATACACGCGCTCCAGCCAGTCAAAATCTTCCAGCTGGTTGCCCGGTGTGCTGATGGCAGCCGCAGCGGCAGCCACGCCATAACTAAACGCTTCGGATACGGTTTTACCCTGGTACAACTTGCAGGTCATCACCGATACAAAACTGTCGCCGGCACCGGCATGGCTGACCACGGTCACTGGCGGTGGCGTCACATGCATGCACTCGCCAGAGCGGCTCGCCAACAGCGCACCATTTGGCCCCAGTGTTAAAACCAGGTGTTCAGCCCAACCCGCTTCCACCATTTTTTTCATGGCATCAAGGCGATCCTGCGGGGTATCAGGTCCGTTGTATCCCAAGGCAGTAAAATCTTCGCGATTGAGTTTTACAAAATAAACCCCGGCCTCTAAGGCAGGGCGCAATGCAGGACCCGACGTGTCGAGCACCACGCGGATCGCTCTGCTTTTGCAGAGCTGAACCACCTCTGCAAAAAACGTCGCAGGCACAGAAGGTGGCAGACTGCCACTGATCACCAGCATTTGTGGTGCAGGCGTCAACGCAGCGATGGCATCCAGACAGCACTGCCATTCATCAGGAAACAACACTGCGCCCGGAAACACCAGATGAAGCGCCTTACCCGTGCTGGATTCACTCAAAGCAATGTTCTGTGTTGTTTCGTTTTTAATGTCGATGCGCTGAAACGGCAGGCCGTCGGCAGTCAGTAATTGCGCCAGCAAATCCCCATGATGACCGCCGGCAGGGAATACCGCACACACGTCCAAACCAAGTCGGCGCAGATTGCGCGCCACATTGATTCCGCCTCCACCCGGCGCGCGGTTGTTGATCTGGCATCGGGTTTTGCTGTCGTCGTAAAAACGATCCGTACTGGCGAACATATCAACAGCCGGGCTCATGGTTAATGTTGCAATGGCAGTAATGATCATGCTCCCTTTAAAAGTTTTGAAATACGTCGCATTCAGTCAAACCTGTTCACGCGCGCTTCCAGCTTTCACTGAACGTGTATGACTGAGCATCATGTTTAATCAAATCATGTAGCAGCGCCAATACCATCGCAGAACCCGATTCAACAGCACTATTGTGTTGGCCAATTTGTCCACGCAGGACATCTGCCGTGGTGTTGCAGATCAAGGGTGGGCGATGCACAGGTTGGCTTGCGAGAAACAGGTTATTGCGCACTTCCTGGAGTTCACGCAAACAGTTGGACTGCTCAGGAATTGCACCGAGCACACTGCGCGCTCTGGCGTGTAATAAATCGTGATTACCCGCCTGACGACAGTCCAACAGCACTTCCAGTTGGTAAATGACCAGCAGCACTGTGCGCGCACTGTATTCATGTCTTTGCTCGGCCACTTTTAGCAGCGTAAACAATACCTTGTTGATATTTTTTAATGCAGTGTCTGTACAACTGGTTTCACAGCTCGCCAGCCATTCCCAGACCCGTTCGAAGGATTGCACCGCCAGTACAGGCCAGTCGTTGTAGCTGGAGGCTTTCATGGCCCCGTACAAAATTTTGCTGTCAAATGCTTGCGCTTCATATCGATGGGCACCGTCACCGTCAAAGCGTGCATCCAGTATCTGGATTGACCCGGGCAAACAGAGGTTGCAGGCCAGCACCAATTGCTGAATAAACACGCTGACCAGCTGGTAGGACTCAAGTTCAGCAAGCGATTTACCGCCAGAGCTGACAGAAAAAATCAAGGCAGCACTGATTGGCAAGTGACTGTCTGCGCCCTGTTTTGTGGCATACGCATCAAAACTGCCCGCATCAGAGACAGCCTGCTCCATCAATGTCAGCAGTGCAGAGGCATCGAGACTGACCTGATACTCACAGCTTTGGGCATTGATGCCCGCCATCGCAACAAAGGGTTTTTGTTTTAAAAAACCCTCTATGGTTTTCCATAAACTGATAACTCTGGCACTTTCCGCCTGATTTCCGGGTGGCAGTGCATTTCCGATGTGGAGCTTTATTGTTGCTGATGTCATTATCGAGTCCTCGTGCCGTTGTCTGGCATCCATATTGCTAACAACATACTACCAATACCCACAACCGGAGACCATGGTGAAGATCAATAACAAGGTATTCAAAACAACCCTTTCTATACAGGCGCTAGCGAAACAGACATTGGCCCTGCTGATGTCGGCCATGTTGCTGCCAGTGGCATCCGCTCAAACCACCCCGGCAGACGATAATGCCGTGCAGTGGTTACAGGAATTTGTGCGTGTTGACACCATCAATCCACCTGGCAATGAGTTTCGTGCGGTTGAGTTCTACGCGCGCATTTTTGACAGCTACGGCATTCCTTATGAAACGGCAGAAAGCGCACCCGGGCGAGGCAATATCTGGGCGCGACTGGAGGGCGGCAATGAGCCCGGTCTGATTCTGCTGCAACACACTGATGTGGTGCCTGCCGATCGCCAGTATTGGACGTTTGATCCCTTGTCAGGTGAGTTGAAAGACGGCTACATCTATGGCCGCGGCACACGCGACATGAAAGGTCTGGGCATTGCACAGCTGGTGGCCTTCCTGAATCTGCACACATCTGGCCAGGCACTCAATCGCGATGTTGTTTTTCTGGCAACAGCAGATGAAGAGGCGGGTGGCGAATTTGGCGTAGGCTGGTTGATAAATAACCGTCCCGAGATTTTTGAAGGCATAGGAATTTTGCTGAACGAGGGTGGTGGCGGTAGTCGCAGCAGCGCCGGTGAAGTGGCGTTTGGCGTTGAAGTCACCCAGAAAGTACCGGTCTGGTTGCATTTAAAAGCGGTGGACGTACCCGGCCACGGTTCATCTCCACGCACAACCAGCTCTGTCACACGTATTGTTCAAGCCTTGAATACTCTGCTGGAAAATCCATTCCCACCCCGCATCATTCCACCCGTCGACGATTATTTTGTGGCCTTATCGGAGACCATGAACGATGAGTGGGCGACAGCCTATGCGGATTTGAGCAGCGCCATTCAGGATCCGGAATTTGTGCAGCGGCTGCACGAGCAACGCCCCGGTCACAACGCGTTAATCCGTGACACCTGTTCCATGACTCGTTTTGAAGGCTCCAGCAAAATCAACGTGATACCGCCGGAAGCCTGGGCTGAACTCGATTGTCGCATCCTGCCAGACAAACCTGCGGAGCAGTTTGTGGCTGAACTGGAATCCTTGATTGCACATACAGGTGTCACGGTGGATGTGATCATGGCGTTTACGCCGGCCATCTCTACAACAAATTCGCGCTTGTTTGAAGCCATTCGCAATGTCACCGGTGAGCTGCATCCCGGCTCACGAGTCATCCCTTCGGTCACCACCGGATTCACCGACAGCCACTTTACGCGCGATCTGGGGATTATCAGTTATGGATTTAACCCGATGATCACTGATGATGGTGAGCACACCGGCGTGCACGGCAACGATGAACGAGTCCCTGAAACCGCGTTTAAACGCGGTGTCAGCGACTTTTATGCCGTGATCCGTAATGTGGTCATTGACTGACAGCCGGATGGATCAAAAAGCGCCTGCAGCGCCCGGGAACACAACCGGGCTCTGAATGCCCTGTGCTGACACGCTGGACACGCCAAAGAAGTAGTTATCAATTACCACGTTTTCCAGCGTGAATTCACTGACATCACCTGCCAGACGTGAATGTGTCCATTGCGCGTCGGTGGTTAAACGCCAGTGCACCCGGTAGGCGCTGGCACCCTCGACTTTCTCCCATTTCAACGTCGTGCTGGGGCTGACCTGGCCACTGATGGTGACATTGCGCGGCGGGGCAGGCGCCCACGCCATTGACGCCAGCGTTACGGCATTCAGAGCGGTCAATTTGGCGGCGTAATCAAAGTCCACGTGCTCCAGCACATCACCGTACGCAATGCCATTTTCTACACGAATATCCTGATGCTGCCAGTTGTAGTTTTCGTTGGTCTCCATGATGCGCACAGCCGGAAAACCCGCGTCATTAAACGGGCGATGATGACCACCGCGACCAAACCGGTCGAGCCGGTAAACCATCATCACATCCAGATTAGGCACATAAAGATCAGCCATTAAATCGATGTAACGGGCGATGTTGCGAGACGCTGAGTCGACTTCTCCGCCCTGGAAACGACGTTGACTGGCTTCTTCCGGCGTCTCCACCGCACGGGTACCTTCGGAGAATACGCGGGCAGTGGTGTTGTCGATCACGCCGTTGATGCCGCGAATATTACCAATCATGTCGTTGTTGATGACCGCTTGCAGATCCCAGCCTTGTTCGCGGGCATAACTGGCCAGGATGGCACCGCCGTTTAAACCCTGTTCTTCGCCCGATAAACCGGTATACATAATGGACCCTTCAAACTGGTACTGCGACAAGACTCGTGCGGTTTCGATCACACCCGCCATGCCAGAGGCATTGTCATTGGCGCCGGGGGCGTCATCCGTCGCATTCATGATGTCGCTGATGCGGGAATCAATATCACCACTCATCACAACAAAGCGATTGGTGTCACGAGTTCCGCGTTGAATAGCCACCACGTTAACGACTTCGGCCGCATCCGGAATGCGCGCGGTACCCGATACCACACCACTGACATAAATCACTTCAAGACAACCGCCACATGCCTCCGAAATCTGATCGAACTCTGACTTGATCCAGCGCCGGGCAGCGCCAATACCACGGGTATCCGACTCAGTTTCCGACAAGGTATGGCGTGTTCCAAACCCGGCCAGCGTGGCGATATCCTTGCCAATACGTTCGGCGGATGGCGCCACACCAATTGCCAGCAATCGGGTTTCATCCGCATGCGACGCCGCGGAAAGTCCCATCAACGCGACCGTGATGGCAGTTTTTGCAAAGCGCGTGACGCCAGGGTGACTGCGTGATTTCAACGGCAGATTATTTTGCATGAGCATTTCGTTTTTCTCCGGTAACAGTAAAAATTTGGCGCACGGGTTTATTGTTTGGGACGAGACGCATCGTCGTCAGTGCTGACATGGTTGTGATCTGCGTCCGCGGGGGCGTCCTGGTCAGCATCCTCATCAGGCGCAGATCGGGAGCTCTTGCGTGTCACACTGAGCCAATCCAGGCTGACGCCGGTAATTGCGTTAAATCGCGATACTCGCAAGATCAATTGCAGCACCTTGGGTCGACGCCGTGCAATAGGATCGTTTGCCCGTGGCAGGAACCACAATGCCACAGCAAAACGCAGAATCGCAGTCACAAAAAATACGACAAATAACTGACTTGACAGCCAGTTATCCAGAAACCCCAGTTTTTCGAACAAAAAGGGCGTACTTGCGGCTATTAGTCCGCCAAACACAGCGCCGATGGATACGGCGATTGCACCCAGTGCCGATTGCACTGCAGCATAAACCGCAAAATCACTTTTTTGTGGCCGGATATCGTACAGGTAATTGGCGGTGCTCAGGCTGAAGGCACTCCATACCAGTCCTGATACGACCTGCACCAGAATCAGGTACATAGGGTCAGGAGAGATCATCCACAACACCGGTATGATCGGAATTGTCATACAACAGAACTGCATCACAATACGATTGCCAAATCTGTCGGAGAACCGGCCCCAGAAACTCAGGCTGATAAACTGTGTCACGATCGATGCGATAGCATTGAGGCTGTATTGCATGTAGGTAAACTGCAGATCACGCAACATGTACACGGCAAAAAAGGGCGCGGAAATCGCAACCACACCCTGCATGCCGGCCACAAAAAAGCTGTAATCCCGGAAGGTTTTATCCTGCAGGGACCCATACAACTGTTTCATGCTCTGAAAAAAACCTTTACGCCGATCACGGTGAGGCCGCGGATCCGGATCATGCATCAGGTATAACAATCTGCTTGAAAACGCCCGGCCAATCGCTGCCGTGGTAAACAACGCTGCAAACCCAAGCCACACTAAATCGGCGCGCTCACTCAAACTCAACAAGGCACCGCCGCCAGCGAACACCACCAGTGACGCAACCATCGTCAAGCGTGTTCTGGACGCAAAAAACGCACCTCGACGCCGCTGTGGCACCAGACTTCCCATCCAGGCGCGCCACTGCGGCTGAATAAAGTTGATGCAGCCAAAATAAAACACTGCAAGCGTAATCAACCATTGCACGCTGTTATCAGGGCGCAGCACCGCCAATACAACCAACCCCATGACCACCAGCGTTTGCGCAACTGCGGCCACCACAACCATGGGTTTACGAGGCAGGTAGTTACCCAGCCAGGCTGACATCAGCTGACACATCGCACCAAACAATTGTGGTATGGCCGTCAGCCAGCCCATTTGCAGCGAGGTGGCATGCAAAAAAATTGCAAAGGCATTAAAAAAGTTGTCACCCGTGGCCGTCATGGTGGCTGAGGCAACAGCTTCTTTCTGGGAAAGATTCAAGGTTCTGCGCAGCCATACCGCACGACCCGCCGGGCGGGCGGGCGTCGCAGCCGTTTCGACAACTGTCTCAGCCTGTGAGGTTGTTTGTTCGGGCATCTGCGGTGGGGCAGGTGGCATGCTGGCTGGCGCTCCAAAGCCGGGGTTGCAACCCCGGCCACAATGGCGGGATCCATTACTCTGTCTGCCTGCATTCTAGCACTGCAAAACCTCGGCGCAATGCTGCTGACGCTAGGCTAACCGGGGCGATTCAGCTAGGCTATGTGCGAAGACAGACAGTTTCAGGAAAACAGTTATGGGAAAATCTCTGGCCGACCAACTGCTCAGCGCAGGATTGGTTGATGCAAAAAAAGTCAAACAGGCTCAGCAGGAAAAGCGCAAGGAGCAAAAACACCAGCCCAAAGGACAATCCTCTTCGGCGGAAGAAATGAAAAAACGCGCCGAACAGTTTCGTCTTGAAAAGGCCGAGCAGGATAGATTGCTCAATGAAAAGCGACTGGCGGCTGAGCGTCAAAAGGAAATCCGGGTGCAGGTGCGACAACTGTTGCAACAACATGCCGTGAAGCCTGACGGGGAGATCCGTTTTAATTTTAAAGATCCGGCGACCGGCAAGGTGCGTTATCTGTTTGTTTCAGAGAACCAACATGCTTTGCTGGCCTCTGGGCAATTGCTTATTTGTGGTGACGGTAAACGTGCTGTCATAACCAATCGAGATACTGCAGAACGCATCAAAGAGCGCTCACCTGAGGCAGTGTTATTTGATGCTAAAAGCAAAATCGATGAATCGGTTCTGGACGACGCATACAAGGACTTCCCAATACCCGACGATCTGGTCTGGTAAGTTTGGCCCGCAGCTTGCTTGTCCTAGCTTGAGCCGATGAATTATTGACACGGCCGGAGACAGGCATGATCTGCGACATACTGATTATTGGTGGCGATGGCGATCTGGCATACCGCAAGTTATATCCCGCGTTGTTTCATCTGGATGAGGCTGACTGCCTGCCAGCCTGCCTGCGCATTGTCAGTGTTTCACGCACGGCACTGAACGCAGCTGACTTCCGCAATAAAGTTTTGCTGATGCTCACGGAGTATTGCGGCGCAGCGCCCCTGAATGCGAAGGTGCAGCAACGATTTTTAGCCCGCCTGCACAGCTACAGTCTGGATGCCACCAGCGAAGCCGCCTTGTCGGTACTCAGCAGAGAGGTATTCACCGACAAGTCACGTGACTTGATTACCTACCTGGCTACGCCGCCCGCGATCTTTGCACCGGTGTGTCAATCACTCTGGGCGGTAGGCCTGGCGCGCGAGAATATGCGCTTGGTGGTTGAAAAACCCCTGGGGCACGACCAAGAGAGTTTTTTACAGATCAACGCCAGCCTGATGTCGATTTTTAAAGAGAGCCAGATTTACCGGATCGACCACTATCTGGGCAAGGAAACCGTGCAGAACCTGCTGACGCTGCGCTTTGCCAATGCCTTGTTTGAACCGCTCTGGAACAACAACTACATCGATCACGTACAAATCACTGCTGCCGAATCGGTGGGCGCCGGCGGTCGCTGGTCTTTTTATGATGAGGCCGGCGCTTTGCGTGACATGGTCCAGAATCATCTGTTGCAGCTGCTGTGCCTGCTGGCGATGGAACCACCTGCCTCTTTGTCACCACGTGCCGTTCACGACGAAAAACTCAAAGTGCTGCACAGTCTGGCGCCAATCAAGGGCCGCGACGTGGCTGATAAAACAGTTCGCGGGCAATACACCGCTGGCAATATCGGGTCTGAAGCGGTGCCGGGTTATACGGCTGAACAAGGCGCCACGGCACGCTCCAACACGGAAACCTTCGTGGCGATCAAGGCACATATCAATAACTGGCGCTGGGCCGGCGTGCCGTTTTATTTACGCACCGGCAAGAGGCTTCAACGACGTTATTGCGAGATAGTGGTGCAATTCAAGGAATTGCCACACGTCATTTTTCAGGATCAGACAGGCCGCGACTCTGCCAACAGGCTGGTCATTCAATTACAACCCGAGGAGGGTATCCGGCTGCATTTGTTAAACAAAGTGCCTGGTCTGGATGACAACTTTCCACTGGAGTCGGTGTCCTTAAATCTGTCATTGACAGATGCCTTCACCGACCGACATGTTCCTGATGCCTATGAGCGCTTGCTATACGATGTCATGCGCGGCAACTCCACTTTGTTTATGCGGGCCGATCTGGTGGAAGCGGCATGGGCCTGGATTGATGACATCCACGAGGGCTGGAGCACACATAAACTCAAGGCAGTACCCTATGTGTCTGGGTCGATGGGGCCAACCGACAGTATCGCGCTGGTTGCTCGCGACAACCGACAGTGGCAGGACTGAATCATGAGTTGGGCTATTAACGAATATCCTGATAATCAAACACTTATCAAGGCATTAAGCCGTCGAATCGAGGATTTGCTACGCAGCCGGATTGCACAGACCGGACATGCTTCTATTGCAGTCTCTGGCGGGAGTACCCCGGCGGCGCTTTACAACACACTGGCGGACATCGATTTACCCTGGTCCGACGTCATTGTCAGTCTGGTTGATGAGCGTTGGGTGGACGAAGATCACCCGGATTCCAATGCAGCCATGATCAGAAAGGAGTTAATCAAAGACTTTGCCGCGACTGCGCGATTGGTGAGCATGAAGACTTGCGCGGTTGATGCTTTTGCCGGGCAACTGAAACTGCACCGCTGGTTGTCCGCAAGTATTCTGCCACTGGATCTGGTGCTGCTGGGCATGGGCAACGATGGGCACACGGCGTCGCTGTTTCCGCATGCCCAGGGTCTTGAGGATGCACTGGACACCTCAGACCCAGCTGTGTGTAGAGCGCTAAGACCCGCGAACATGCCATTTACCCGCATGAGCCTTAGCCTGCGCACCTTGCTGGAGGCCG
>JAUYSM010000008.1 GCA_030696315.1 Pseudohongiella sp.
CCAGAGCGGCACACCACCCAGCGAGCCGCCCGCTGACTGGGGTCCGATCTCATCCACCATGGACGAAATTGTTTACCCGCATCCGGTGCATTTTTTACCAGTGACACATTTTGGTAAACGCGGCAACATGGCATACATGGACGTCGCACCCGTCGGGCAGGCAAATGGCCAGACTGCTATGTTGTTCCACGGAATGAATTTTGGTGGCATCGGTTTTGGCCCTACCATCACCGCACTGTCTGAGGCGGGTTTCCGCGTGGTAGTGCCTGATCGTATTGGGTATGGCAAGTCCTCCAAAATGGATATTCCTTACAACCTGCACATTTTTGCCACCGATTCAAAGCGTCTGCTTGATCATTTGGGCATTGAGAAAGCGGCCATTGTTGGCCATTCCATGGGTGGCATGCTGGCTGCACGCTTCACGATGACCTATCCAGACAATGTCACACACATGGTGTTGGTCAATCAGATAGGCATGACTGATCAGCGTCAAGGCCGCGCCTGGGGCGATATCGAAGAAGCTGCCGTTCGCACCGAAGCTACCACGACTTATCAGTCCATCCTTGCCAATCACATGCGTTACTACAACACCGAGATCAAACCTGAATACCTTGAGTTTGTACGTATGCAATACGGTCAGACGCTTAGCGCCGACTGGCCTTTGCTGGCCAAAATCCGCGCATGGCAGCAGGCGATTTTGTTTATTGATCCCGTGGTTTATGACTGGCAACACATCAGTACAAAATCCCTGGTATTGGGCGGCGCTGATGACAGACTGACCACTGATTTTGCAGGGCAGGCGCGTATGGTGGCGGAATCGTTGCAAAATGCTGAGCTGACTTTGTACCCAGGTATTGGTCATAACCCGCATTTTGAATATCCGGAACAATATCACGCAGATCTGATCGCATTTTTGCGCTCCGACCCCACTCAACCCGCACGAACAGGCTGGTAATCGTAGCCATTGTTCAGAACAGATTTTGTTTGTAATCAGGTCACACAAGCGTTGAATGTGTGGCCTGACTATCCAAATCCTGCCTTCAACACACGTATGTCGATGAAGTGACGCAATTGTGCGTCAGTCAGTTTGATTCCCTCTTTTATCAGTCTGCTTTATAGGTCAAATTCAAGACGTCAATGTTCCAGAGCCTCGATGTTTTGTGAACAAATTCATGTTGCGTCGTCATGAATTGGCACCAGAAAATAATAATCAAAATTATGGAGAGGGAATATGCGATTAAAACAGTCGTGTAACACGTTTGCTGCCCGCCAGAAAAAATCGACAAAAACGCACCAAGCTGCCAAACACTTGCTGTTACTGGGTGCCGCAGCTTTGTTTGTGATGCCATCGGCTTTGTATGCACAAGCGGCGGCTACACAAACCGAAAGTGAGCAGGATATCGAAGAGGTTGTTGTCACAGGCTCCTTTATTCGCAACAGCCAATTCACCAATGCATCGCCCGTTGAAACTATTACCCAGGAAGATCTGTGGACCTCAGGTGCCGCTAACCTTGGTGAGTATCTACGTGACATGCCTTACATGGAGAACATCGACACCGTTGCCTCGGTGTTGGCGACCCAGGACGGGCAACAGGACTCAAACTCCGCACGTTTTAACCTGCGCGGACTCGGCACCGAAAGCACGCTGACCTTGATGGATGGTCGTCGTGCAGTGAATGAAAGTGCGGTATCTGCTCTGCTGCCGGGCATCGCGCAGCGCTCGGTTGAAATTGTTACCGACGGCGGCGCCGCTCTTTACGGTTCAGACGCCGTTGCTGGTGTTGCCAACCTGATTCCATACAAACAATTCGACGGCATGAAAGGTCGTGTGTATTACAAGACCGATCAGGAAAACAGCTCCGAGCAATACACCGCCGAGTTTCTGATGGGGCAGCGTTTTGAAATCGGTAATGGCCTTGAGTGGGTGGGCGCCGTAGAAGTTAACAAACGCACTGCATTTCTGGTGTCAGAACGGCCCCGATATCAAGAATATTACGACCAGGACAGTACTTTTAATAACCCGGGGCGATGGATACAGGGTGCCGCAACAGGTCGAACTGACCCCAGCTGCGGCACCTTTAACGGATCACAGACCGATGTCAGCCAGTTTGGCTCCTACCCCAGTGGGGAATCCTTTGCCACAGGCTGTCGACTCTATTTTGGTGAGTGGCAGGATTATGGCCGCCCTGCGCAAGGCGTGACCCTGTTTAATAACTTCAATTATGAAGTGAACGACTGGCTGAATCTGGAATTCCAGATGAGCCATAACGACCGCACCTCAACCTTGGTCAGCTCGCCGAGCAATGCGCTGTCTACCAACCTGACCACCCTGATTGTGCCTGCCAACCATCCTGCCAATCCCTTTGGTGCGCAGGTCAGACCCTCTGCGTGGCGCCCTTTTACCAAGTTGGGCACGTTACCCAGCTCGCTGGAAAGTAATGGCATGGGGCAGACCGACTACAACTACTATGCCGACGCCTACAAGTTTGGTGGCGAATTTAAAATTGCCAATACCACTTGGGAAGGCGAGGCATGGATTGGACAGCAAGACTCCTGGCGCGAGTTTGATGGTCGAGGCATGCGCCTTTCCAAAATGAGGGCAGCCCTCCGCGGACAAGGTGGTCCGGGTGGCAACCAATACTTTAACCCCTTTGGATCTGCTGATTCGCGCTCGCCTTTATACCGGGCCGGTATTACCGACAATAGCCAGGAAATCGTGGATTGGTTGGTGGAGGAAGTCATCTGGATCGATACCCGTGACAAGTTAAAGTACTTTGATGTGGTGTTTAACGGTGAGGTCATGGAAGTCCCCAACGGGACCGTGCGCGCCGCTTTTGGTGGGCAAGTACGTAGCCAGAAAACCTTCGACTTTGAACATCCACTGACAGCCGAGCGCGACAATCTGTATTCAACCTCGACCGCCGCGTTAACACCCCGCGTAGACAGAACCTCGGGTGTACGCGCTATTTTTGCTGAAGTTGAAATTCCAATCCTCGAAAACCTCGGTATCAAAGCTGCAGTGAGGAGCGAGGATTTTTATTCGATTGGTTTTGATGCCACTAAACCCAAGATATCGGTGCTTTGGGAGCCCTTTGATACCTTGGCTTTCCGCGCAAGTTATGGCGAAAGTTTCCTGGCACCTTCTCCGGCACAGCTGCGCCCACTAGCAAAAGACGTGTGTACCATTGTGACCAGCGGTGTAGATCCTTTGACCAACATTTCTCTGGACGGTACTGACAGCTGTACCTCCGGCAACCCAAGCCTGGGTGCTGAAGAGTCAATCATTGCCAACGTGGGTTTGAGCTGGTTGCCGATTGAAGGTCTGAGCATCAATCTGGACTATCAGGAAATTGAATACGTAGGACGTATCGCATCACTGGTAACTGCTGATGTGACCCGTCGCGAGTTAAATGCCTATCTGGCAGCCAATGGCAAAACCACCGCAGATTTTAAACCGGCCACTGTGCCTGCTGATGCGGCGGCGGGTATTGCGTGGGCGCTTGCCAACCCGAACGAGCTGATTACCCGCGATGCGACCGGTAAAGTGACGGATGTTTATCGCGCCCCCATCAATCTGTCGTCTCAGTTTGTTGAAGGCATCGACTTCCGTGTGCGTTACTCCTTCGACATTGGCGATCTGGGCAACTTTACCGCTAGCCTGGGTGGCAACTACTACACCCGATGGGAATATCTGCCTGACGAGTATTCTGCCTACACCAGCGGTATAGCGATGCAGAATGCGGAAACTAACCTGGCGCCGCCTTTGTCCCGATACAAGTTCAATACCGGGCTGTCCTGGTTCAGAGATATGCAAAGTGCGAGTATCACGGCGCGCCATTCTGGCAAGTTGAAGTTTGACCAGACAACGCTGACATTGGGTTATGAGGCGTTTGCACCCGAGTATGTCAGGGCGGTCACCAAAGTCGATGCCCGCTATTCGCACCGATTTAATCTGTTTGATACTGACTCAAATCTGACCGTGGGTATCACCAACCTGTTTGATCGCGAAGCCCAGCGTCTGCCGCAAGCCGGTGGACTTGAAACCAGAATCGACGATCCTTTTGGTCGCCAGTTCTACGTCTCCATGGATTTTGAGATGTAACCCCGACGCGCCGGCCGCTCAACCATCAAAATTTGAGCGGCCGGCGATTCAAAGAAACAGTCAGTAAGCGGGTGTTGCGGGTATCCGGCAGAGAGCGAGCAACAATCAGACGCGCAGCGTCGTTGCGAGGAACTGCCGGGTACCCGCAACACCCGCTTACCGGCACTAATCAAGGCCGCTCAACAATCGCAGCCACACCCATGCCACCGGCTGTGCAGACAGAAATCAGCCCGCGTCCCTGACCTTTTTCTTCAAGGATTGCCGCCAAGGTCCCCAGGATACGAGCGCCGGTCGCCGCAAACGGATGTCCAAACGCCAGCGAACCGCCTTTGATGTTCATGCGACTGCGGTCAATGGCACCGAGCGCGGTGTCACGCCCAAGCTTCTCGCGACAGAAATCTTCATCCTCCCAGGCTTTGAGTGTGCACAAAGCCTGCGCAGCAAAGGCTTCGTGTATTTCATAACAGTCAAAATCCTGCAGCGTCAGCTGGTTCATTTGCAAGAGCTCACTGACCGCCACGGTAGGCGCCATCAGCAGGCCTTCACCGTGCACAAAATCCACTGCGCTGCTGCGACCTGACACCAGGTATGCGCGGATGGGGATGTTATTGGTCAATGCCCATTCTTCGCTGCACAACAGCACAGCTGCAGCGCCATCCGTGAGTGGCGTACTGTTGCCCGCCGTCAAGGTGCCATGTTTTTTGTCAAACGCAGATTTTAAACTGGCGAGTTTTTCCAGAGAGCTGTCAGCCCGAATATTGTTGTCGCGACTGACGCCCTCATAAGGTTTGACCAGCGAGTCAAAAAAACCGGCTTCATAAGCGGCTGCCGCCTTTAAATGACTTTCAAGCGCCAACTGATCCTGATCGGCGCGGCTGATGCCCCACTCGCGCGCCATCAGCTCGCAGTGCTCACCCATGGCCAGACCTGTGCGTGGTTCGCCGTTGGCAGGCGGGCGCGGGGCAAGTTCAGAAAAACGAAATCCCTTAAATGTCTGCAGACGTTGTTTAAAGGTGCGCGCTTGCCCTAGTTTGATCAGGCGCTGGGCAAATTTGCGCTGAAACACAATCGGCACATCGCTGGTGGTATCGGTGCCTGCCGCGATGGCACAGTCAATTTCACCGCTGGCAATTCTGGCGCCCAGCATCAATGCTGCCTGCAAGGAGGTGCCGCAGGCCATCTGTAAGGTAATGCCGGGGGTGGCCGGCGACAGATCGGTACTCAGAATCGCCTCGCGTGCAAGATTCCAGTCTTTGCTGTGGCTGGTCACCGCGCCCGCCACGACCTCATCAATCTTTTTGCCGGCCAGATTAAACTCTGTACTGAGCTGTTGCAGGGTGTCTGCCAACATGTCCAGATTGCTCAGTTCAGCATAGACAGTATTTGAGCGGCAAAAAGGGATACGTGTTCCGCCTGCAATGACAACCCGGCGCAATGTCTGTGGATTTCTGTCTGAATTAAACACGGGTTTCAGTCTCCTGCTCAGGCTCATTTTTATCGGTGTCGGGTGTGCGCTTCACCTGTTCTGGTTCAGGGGTTTTTACCTGGTCACTGACAATCGCTTGTTTGTCCTTGTGAGCAAGGTAGTACAAAGGACCGCCCCGGAACGGCGCAAAACCTGTTCCGAAAATCATACCCGCATCCAACAGATCTTCGTCAGCCACCACGCCTTCCTGCAAGGCTGCAATACACTCGTTGGTGTAGGCTTCTATCAATTGTTCTGCAATCTCGGCCAGATTATGAGTCTCTGCCACACCCGGTTTTTTCAAGGCCTTGCCGTCTTTCCAGACATACAAACCTGAGCCGGACTTTTTGCCAAGTTTGCCTGCGCTGACCAGTGACTGAATAAAACTCTTTTCCGGCGATACAAAATTATCGTCGGATTGCAGCACGCCAGTGACCATCAGGCAGACATCAAGACCCACGGTATCGGCCAGTTCAACCGGCCCCATGGGCATGCCAAACGCTTCGGCCGCCGCATCCAGTGCTTCCGCGGGAATACCTTCGCGGTGCATTTTTAATGCCGTCATCATGTAAGGTGCCAAGACGCGATTGACCAGAAACCCCGGGCTGCTTTTTACGGGCAGAGGGAAGCGACTGATCTGCTGACAGAAAGCCGCACCCTTACGGCGCTCATGTTCATCAGTGTCCAGGCTATACACCACTTCTACCAAGGGCATTTGTGGCACAGGATTAAAAAAGTGCAGACCGATCAAGCGGGCGGGATTGGCCAGCACCGAGGCCAGTGTTTCCAGAGGAATCGCCGAGGTGTTGGTGGCCAGAATGGCGCCGGCTTTCATGCGAGGCTCCAGGTCGCGGAACAGCGCCTGTTTGGCTTCGACGTTTTCGTAGATGGCTTCAATCACCACATCAGCGCGCGGCACAAAACGCGCGTCGGGATCGGGCCGCAAGCGCTCCATGGCAGCTTTGACTTTAGCGGGATCGCGCAGCTTCTTTTTAAATAAAATTTCGGCGCGTTTTAATGCCGGGGTGATGAACTTCATTTCGCGGTCTTGCAGGCTGACATCAATGCCACGCAATACACACCAGGCCGCAATATCACCTCCCATGACACCCGCGCCCACCACGTGCACGTGGCTGGCTTTAAAGTCGCTGCTTTTGCCTTCGGACTTCAAACGCTCCATGAGATGAAAAACCCGGCGCAGACCTTCAGCGGCAGATGACACCATCAACTTGCCAACGGCCTTGGCTTCTTCCCGCATCATGGTTTTGGTGTTGCCGCCAAATTGTTCCCAGGTGTCGATCAGGCTGTAAGGCGCCGGATAGTGCTCCGGACGCGCTTTGCGGCGGGTCTGCTTGCGCATTTGTTCCGCGAGAAATTTACGCGCTGGCAGGGAATTGCTTAAGCGCCCGACAAGTCCGGGGCCGCGATTTTTTTTGCCACTCAGTACCGCTTTGCGTGCGGCCCAGACCAGTTCTTCATGACGCCCGATAACCTGATCCACCAAGCCGACCGCTTTTGCAGCGCGCGCTTTTAATTGGCGCGAGGTCAGCATGAGCTCCATGGCTTTTAGCCCGCCCATGACCTTGACTGAGCGCGCAGAACCGCCGAATCCGGGGAATATACCCAGTTGTACTTCCGGAAAACCAAGTCTGGTAGCAGGTACATCTTTGGCAATACGCCAGTTGCAGGCCAGCGACATTTCCAGCCCGCCGCCCAGGCAATAACCTTCAATGGCAGCAACCGTGATGCAATCGAGTTTTTCGAGACGATTAAACATCTCATGCACACGATTGATTTCACCGGTGACATCGTCTGCCGACGTGAATCCATCAAATTCGCGCACATCCGCACCAAACACAAACCCTGTGCTTTTGCCGGACATCAACACCAAGCCGCGCGGGGTTTCGCGTTCTACCAGACTGATCAGTTGGTCAAATTCTTCCAGCACTTCACGGGATAGGGCATTAACACGCTCGCCCGCACGATCCAGGCGAGCGTACAGAATGTTGTCGCGGTCGTGCGTCAGTTTCCAATGTTTAAAATGTTGCTCGGGATACCCTGCCCGGTCGGGCAAGTTGGTATGGTCGGATGCTGTGCTCATAAAAACCTCGTTGCTCAGGCTGAATGGATTCATTTTGCCTGAGCAACGCAGTATTTACAAAGCGCGTGGCTTACCAGCCATAAGCGTGACGCATGACATGGTAGATGTAATGCTGTTCATGTGTGCTGTGAAACAGGTGCGACCAAGGGCCTCGGGCGTAAATTGCAACATCCTCACCCGTGTGACCTTCTGACTCCAGCGGTATCAAAGCTTCCTGATGAAAATCAGGATGTGTAGGATCAATGTCACTGAGATCATGGCGACCTGGGGCAGCGGGAATCATGTAGCGCGGATCACCGCCACCTTCGGCTGCAAACCCGGGGCCATCCCGGTAACCCAGCGTGGTATAAGGCAGGTTGTCTTGCGCCAGACTGGGCGCTGTGTCTGCATGACCGTGATCATTGTTACCTACCACGGCCCCAAGAATCGGATTACCACGTGTTGCATAACCGCCCAGTGTTAACGAGTGGCTATGATCGGCGGTCACAATCACCAAAGTGTCCTGCTCGCTTGTCAATTCAATCACTTTTTGCACGGTGTCGGACAATTCACGTGTGTCATTCAAGGCGCGATAGGCATTGCCTGCATGGTGCGCATGGTCAATGCGGCCAGCCTCAATCATCAGAAAGAAACCTTCGTCGCCTGATTGTGCCTGTAACAGGCGGATCGCCGTTCCTGTCATGGTGGGCAGATCGGGTTGTGTGGTATCACTGACCTGACGATCGTAGGCATAATCCATCTGCGATCGGCTGAACAAGCCCAGCAGATGTTGGGTGCGGTTGAGGTCTATTGCGGCAAGTTGTTCTTTTGTCCAGACAAAGGCACTGCTGTTGCCGCGAGAAGCCCATTCCTCAGTCAAGTCTCTGCTGTCCTGACGAGCGCCGGGGCGTCCCGTGATCGGATCGGATTTGTTTGCCGGGGTAAATTGTTCGATGCCGCCACCCAATGCGACATTGATGCCATCGCCATGAGAAAACTCCAGCAATTGCCGCGCTATATCTTTGCAGCCATGTTGAACGGCATCGGCAGGCAACAGCGAGTCATTTTCCCAGTCGCGATGGGGCGTGTGCGCGTAAGTGGCCGCAGGTGTTGCATGAGTGATACGCGTGGTTGTCACAAAGCCAGTGGCAAGGCCGCGCTCTGCAGCCTGCTGCATAAGGCTGGGGACTTCAGTGCCCAGTGAAGACTGGCAATCACCGGTGTCAGCATACTGATTGACTCCAATCACACCAGCACGTGTTTTTATACCTGTCATCATTGCCGTGGCAGTGCCCGCCGAGTCCGAGGTTTGCTGATTGGTGTTGTAGGTTTTTGATAAGGCAACGGCCGGGAACTGTTCAAAAGCGAGAAAGTTTTCCTCGCCTGCACTGCCTTCGAGTTGGCCTGCAAAAATTCGCGCGGCGGTGACAGTAGAAATCCCCATGCCGTCGCCGACAATCAGAATGACGTTTTTTGCCCGGTTAGTATTGTGTGTTTGGCTCAGCGCACGCTGCAGTTCTGCCTGACCTGACGCAAACCAGGATTGTGGTGACTCGCTGGCTGGTGCCGGATAAAACGTCTGCGCATGCAGATTGAGGGTCATGGTGCATGCCAGAAATGCGAGAACAAGACTGCTTACTGGT
>JAUYSM010000019.1 GCA_030696315.1 Pseudohongiella sp.
CCATATGCCGAGAGTGAAATGCGTGCGAAACCGTTAACTTTGTCACACGAATATCCTGTTGCTGCAGGTACGCACAGGCATGTGAAATGATGTCAGTATCACCGGTTATAGTGGTATCCAGCGGCGAGTTGCAGCCGGCGATCTCACAATCAATGCCCGCTCCCAGCAGCAGACTGCGCACCGTATCAACATCCGCTTTTACCGAGGCCATGGCACCGGCTTGTGGTACTGCCTGCATCAGACGACTTCGGGCTTCCACAAGTGTTACCGCATCCTGAAGACTCAGGCCGCCGGCTGCCCACACTCCCGCTACTTCGCCGATGCTGTGCCCAACAATGTAGTCGGGGCGGATACCATGCTGCCGGTAAAGTTGAACAAGCGCGACCTGGATACAAAACAATGCAGGCTGGGTGTACTGCGTCTGGCCAAGGATCGCGTCAGCATCTGCATCACCAGCGTCAGCCAGAATCAGATCGAGGAGAGCGTGTTCACGATAGGGGGCAAACAGCTGTGCGCAGGTATCAAAAGCTTCACGGAATCCCGGTTGTGTGCCATACAGCTCCCTGGCCATACTGGCATACTGGCTGCCCTGGCCAGTGAACATAAACACGGTACCCGTGGCAGCAGACATTGACAGCAATTGTTCATTGCTAACGTTGGTCTGTGAAAGCTTCTGTAGCAGCTCATCCCGATCTGACACCACATAAGCACGCCGGCATGCCATCGCAAGTCGCCCGCGCTGATGGGTGAACGCGATATCGGCCAGTGCAGTATCAGGATGGCGTTTTACAAAATCCGCAAGTGTTGCGAGCCTGACCTTAAGCGCTGCCTCACTGCCCGCCGATATCGGCACAAGGTACACGCCATCACGTTGGACACTCTGCGCCTGCATCGGCGCCTCTTCCAGAATGACGTGCACGTTTGTGCCACCAATGCCAAGTGAGTTAACGCCCGCACGGCGCGGCGTTGCTCCTGCTCCCCAGGCGCGGGTGCGGTTGCTGACATAAAACGGTGTTGTCGAAAAAGCAATTGCCGGATTGGCTTCCTTAAAATGCAGTGTGGCCGGCAGCTTTTTGTGATGCAACGCCAGCACCGTCTTTATAAAGCCGGCGATGCCAGATGCAATGCCCATGTGCCCAATATTGGTTTTGACCGAACCCAAGGCACAGAAACTGTTCAACTGTGTGCTGTGCCGGAACGCCTTGGTCAAGGCCTGCACTTCAATAGGATCTCCAATTGGGGTGCCGGTACCATGGCCCTCCACAAACCCGATGCTGGCCGCTTCAATACCCGCATTTTCAATAGCTTTGGAAATCGCCCGGTACTCACCCATCATGCTTGGAGCCGTGAACCCCATTTTCTGGCCACCATCATTGACCACGGCACTACCCTTGATGACAGCATAAATGGCATCGCCATCGGCCTGAGCCTGCTCAAGCCGTTTCAGCAATACTGCGCCAGAACCACTGCCAAACAGGGTGCCTTTGGCATCCCGGTCATAGGCGCGGCAATGGCCGTCCGGCGAGTTGATCATACCTTCTTCATAATAGTGCCCGGCATGTTGTGGCAGCATCAATGCACAGCCACCAGCTATTGCCATGTCGCATTCGCCATCTCTCAACGCGCGAACTGCCTCGTGAACGGCCACGAGTGTACTTGAACAGGCAGTCTGAATTGCCATGCTCGGGCCAGTCAGATCCAGTTTGTATGACACACGGGTAGGCAGATAGTCTTTGTCGTTGGCTACCATCACATTAAATCCGGGTACTGAATTGACGGTGAGCACACGGCCACCATTTTCTTCAACCCATGAGCGGTTGGCGTAGACATTGTTTTGTAAATAGGTATTCGTGGCGGCGGAGGCATACACTCCCACTTTGCCTAAGGCAGACCCTGGCACATAACCGGCATCTTCAAATGCTTCCCAAGCTGTTTCAAGGAAGACACGTTGTTGTGGATCCATGAGTTCGGCTTCACGTTTTGCGTATTTCCAGAAGTCGAGATCACAACCCTCAATGTCATCCAGTATGGGCGCGACATTGACCTGCGCCGGATCATGGGCGCGTTCGGGCGGCACGCCGGCGGCAATTGCCTGTGCGGGTGTAAAGCATGAAAGCGTTTCTATACCTTCTTCAAGAACACGCCAAAAAGCCTCAGGGCCGTGGGCCCCGGGGAAACGACAGGCAACACCAATCACCGCGATATCGTTTGTCTTGATATGGGAAGTCTGCAACGATTGTGCCGGCGCAGTCGACATATTACGGCCGGAAAAATGTTCTGCCATTGAGCGAATGGTGGGCGTGTCGAACAACTCAACCATCGACACATCGCGTCCCAACAACAACTCAAGCTCGTACTGGACCTGGATAGCCAGTAGTGACGACCCGCCAAGCTCAAAAAAGGTTTCGTCGAGCCCAACACGGTCAAGTTTCAGTGCCCGCCGCCAAATGCTGGTAATACCAGCCAGCAACTCCCTGAAGCCTCCAAAGTCGTCCGTTTCTGCATCGTCGATGCGGTGCGGATTTACCTTTACCGTAACATTGTTAGCAACAGACTGGCGGAACTCGCCGTTTTCGTAACGCCGCTTTAACTGGCTTCGTTTGATTTTGCCAATTTCGGTGCGCGGAATATGCTCAGGCAGCAACTCAACCAAGGCTCCAACAGCAATACCCGTCAGGCGAGCGACTTCGGATCGCAGGGTCCTTTCCAGATTGTCCTTAGTATTGCTGCGCTTACCACCACTTTCTCTCTCGGCGGGAGAATAAAAAATGACCAGGCTTTCAGTATTTTCGCCAGAGGCGCAGACACCGACCGCCGCCACGCAGTCACTGGCAATCATTGGGTACTTTGCAACGATTGCTTCAATTTCGTGGCAGTAGTGATTATTGCCGTTGATGATCACCATGTCCTTTTCGCGCCCAGTGACATACAACTCACCAGCCTTGGTGTAGGCAAGATCGCCGGTGACAAACCAGCCATCGACCAGCATGCTGGCGTTGAGTGCATCTTCTGCATCGTAACCACTGAACACCGACGCCCCTTTCAGCAATAACCTGCCTTCGACGCCTTCTTCAACACTGTTACCTGAATCATCAACTATCTTCATGGCTGCGCCCGGGATTACTGGCCCCAGCGATACAAAGTTGTCCGTGTCAGCGGTATCCTGCAGTCTGAAACCTCGCGACCACGTAATACCAGAACAGGTTTCTACCATTCCGAATGCTGGCCTGAGCGCAGTTTCGGGCAGGCCAAATTGCTGTAACAGCGACAGGAAGCGTCGCGCAGTGGCACTGACAACTGCCTCACCTGCATTGACCATAAAACGCATGCTGGACAGATCCCAACGACGCGTTACCAACTGTTGTTGACGATCCAGCATCAGTGAAAACACAAAATTGGGTGCCCAAGTTATCGTAGCGCGCCAGGACTCTATCAGATCCAACCAACGGCTTGGCTCTTTCAACACGTAATCGATCGGCACATGAACCTGAGTCGCACCCAGTGCTAACGGCATCACCCCGAGAAACACCAGTGAACCAGCATGATCCAGTGACATCCAATTGAGAGTGACATCATCGGCCGTAAAGCCATTCATTTGAATCGTTGCATCTGCCATGGCCAGCATGGCGGCGTGACTCTGCACAACGCCCTTGGCAGCACCGGTGCTGCCTGAAGTCAGGAACATCACGGCCGGATCATCTGGCAAGGGCGTGTGGAAGACAGGAATAGTTTTGACGCTGCGGCACGCCGCGATATTTACAACACTGCAGGAATTGTCTAACAGGCTTTCAATTTGTTCAAAAAAGTCAGCAGAAGCCAGAACTGCGCGGCATTGAAAGCGCAGCACTGACGAGACCAGCCGGTCGGTCTGACTGTTTGGTCGGTCGTAAAATGCCGCCGTATTCAACGGTACGGGCACAACCCCCGCAAGCAGACAACCCCAAAAACTGACCAAAACATCCATCGCGTCTGCGAGTTGCAAAACCAGTCGGTCACCCGGGCGTAATCCCGCTTGCTGAAGTCCAGCGCACAGTTGCGCAGCCTCAGCGAAAAGTTCCGCATAGGTCAGTGAGCGAGCGTCGCCACGCTTGTTGAGAGTTGTAATGCCGGTATGCGTCTCAAACTGGCGCGCAAGCAACAAGGCGACGAGTTGATTTTCAGGAACGCTGAACCTGAGGCGCTCACTTCCTCGTATTTCACTGCGATTATCTTGTGTCACGGACTTTTACCAGGTGCTGAAGGTACGATAACTCTCAAACGCTTCTATCTACTCTTCAATTACGCTGTTCAGGATGCTTGCGGCATCAGGAGTCTGCCGACCATCCTGTGTGTCCAAAATCAAGGGCAAACCGTTAGCGCTGTTTCCGATTACCACGACTTTGGCATTATTGGACTTGGCGAGTTCGAGGGTAGCCTCGATGCCACGCCACTGCAAATAGCTGGCGGTTATTGCCGGAGCCACTGTTTCCTGGAAGTTGCGGATGCCTTCAGCCTCAATCTGCTTACGCTGGCTTTCGAGGCGCTCACGCTCCACTCTAAACTGGTACTGCGACACAAGTTCAGCTTCTGATAATTTTCGCTCGATGGCTTCTTTCAAGCTGACAGGAAGTCTGATATTCGTCATCAGCGTATCTTGCAGGAAAATTGTGAAATCTTCGCTTCCGGATACCCATGGCCCGATATGATTGGGCAGTGATCCTGACGTAATCTCTTCGTAGATCTCAATCTGGACTTCATTTCTGGCAACAGTGTACAGCGCCTCGGCTGGATAATTGGCGACGGTCTCACGGAGCACAGAACCAATCTCCGGTATCAGCATATTCTTGAGATATTCCTTGCCCACAGTCTGATTGAGTTCGATCAGACTTTCATGGGCAACTTTCCATCGGAAGGTCATATCAATTTCGAAATGCAACCCTTCCTGTGAGACAACCGGATACGTCTCGGTGTGAGTCATCAGGCGCAGATCATATAAATAGAACTTGTCCCAAGGCCAGGTGGCCTCGATGCCTTCGCCTGCCAGATGACTGTGGTAACCAGGCGCCCATGGTAATCGAATGCTGTGCCACACAACCGCTTCATGCCCGGCGGGAACCATGTGTACAATTCTGTCCCACAGCACAATCAATAAAAACAGCAAAATCAGTACAGTAAAAGTAAAACCGTACCGGAACCGCATGTAGACACCATGTAAATATTTTTTCACGGCTTGGAATCTCCCCCGGCCTGGCTTCCGGAAGCGAGTGTAATCCTCCCCTCTTCCACATGATAGTGATGATCTGCACAGTCAAAATACCGATCATCATGCGTAACAACCACCAGCGTTTTCCCCGATGCCTTGAATTCAGGCAGCAAAGTACGATAGAAGAACATGCGTGTTTGTGGATCCTGATCTGCGGCCCACTCGTCCAGGATAAGCACTGGCCGATCTTCAGCCAGTGCCAAGGCCAGCGCCAGGCGCTTCTTCTGTCCTGTCGACAAGGCATTGGTATCATAACCAGTACTCAGATCTGCAGGAAATTTGTCGCGCACTTGCAGCCTCGCCAGCCAGTTATCCAATCGAACCAATCCTTCTGAACCCAGTGCATAAGGTTTGGCAAACAAATGAAAATCTGCAAACACGCTTGCAAACAGATCGCGATAGTTTTGCATGGGGAAACGACTTATTGGTACGCCGTCAACTCTGATGTCGCCTTGCTCGCGCGGATACAGGCCTGCCAACAAGCGCAGTATTGTGGTTTTGCCGGAACCATTACCACCCGTTATGAATGTGATCGATCCATGCTCTATTGAAAAATCCAGATCGTGAACACTGAAAGCGTTTTCAGCATCGGCGGCCTGCGACGATCGATGACTGTATTTGACCTTCTCGAGTCGGATCTGCTTGAAACCTGCAAGGTCTGGAGCAGTGGCGGCGCTGCCTGTTTCCTCATTTTTGGCCAGGCAAGCATCCACTTCCTCTTCGAATTTTATGATACCCAGAACGGAGAAACGCGCGATATTGAACTGCTGGATACTGCCTATCACCCCGCCAATCGGGCCAATCAGAAATAGCACTGCCATTACAATTCTTGACACCTCATCCTTTTCTAATGGATTGAGGATAGGCAGAATAAAAATGACCGCGCCGGCCATCAGATACGAGGCCGTTGTACCAGAGGCCAGAACCTCAGCAAACAGCGATGCACTGGCGGAACGGTTTTCATACAGATGTGAAGACGCTACTTTGGCATCCTGCAGGAACTCTGTACGTTTGCTGGTATTGAGTCTGAGTTCCTTGGCGCCCCTGATGCCGGCCTCCATAGAACGATCCAGATTGGCATTGGAAATTGCTGCTTCGCGCATGGTATCGCCGAGCCGCGCAGATACGGATAAATATCCCAATACAGTTACCACAGCTACCACACCGGTAAGCAAGGCAGCAAGAGGTGACAGGAACACCACATAAAAATACATGAACACCAGCAAGCTCAGGCACTCAACACCCGCTGTGATGGTGATAATCGACTGGGAAAGCGGTCCGTAGTTTTTTATCAATCCATCCGTAATTGCATCTTCCGAGAAATCTTCGATATTCCTCAATGAAAGCTTGGTAACCTTGCCAACAATGCGCTGTCGCCACTCATGCATCGCCGCTTCAATTGACTTGCTGGACTGCGCAATCAGGAAGCGCTGGCAAAAACGGTAACATATCAGCATGACAAGGAACGCGACCGCGGCAAAAACGGAGTATTGCTCCTCGCCAACGAGCTTGGATTCGGCATTCAGAAAATACACAACTGCCGTGCCAAATGCGGCGCTGAGCACGGCAACGCCAAGCAAACCTTTAACCGAAGGATTGTCGAAATGAACAGCGTTGAAAAATCTGGATTTGAACGGATTTTTAAATCGGGGCTGCGGCAGCCGTGTGAGGGAGCGTAACAGGGTATCGCCTACTGACGATGAACCATCCTGACCTGTCGGTTCTTGCTCCAGACTCATAATGATACTCAAAGAAGTTTTGTGGAGTCTTCACAGCAGATCTATTGCAGCGAAAAAAACTCGTGAGATTGCTACAATGATCCAGATGCTACTGCACCGGTACGGGCCAAAATTTATGCAAGTCTTTATGCAACTCGAGGGGTTCACGCGCGCTGCTCCGAAGAATTGTACTGGCATGTTACTATGCAATGCAACCGCCCTGGTGGCACAACTGGCAAGCAACATGATCCGACGGACCGCACCCGTGCTGCAGATTGATCGCAACTGCAGGCAGGCAAGTTGTTACTTTGATAGAAGTCTTTTACGCGACGAGACAGCCAGTCTGCTTGGTATCACCATGCCCGTCTCCCTGAACAGCGCTGTTCAAAAACGTAAAGCGGAATTTATTGCGGGCCGTGTCTGTGCCCATACGGCTCTCGCACAACTCGCTGCCGACTTCTGTCACCCTGATGGTGATGCAACGGACAATCACCGGGCTATCGGCATAGGAGCCCATCGTCAGCCACTTTGGCCGCCGGGTATTGTTGGTTCGATTACACACACAGAAAATTACGCGTCAGCGCTAGTGGCACGAAGCAATGAGGTGCGGGCGATAGGCATAGATTCGGAACAGTGGATTTCGCCAGAAACCTTGGAATTTGTTAGCCAACAGATTCTGACAGACTTTGAAAGACCCGCAGACCACTTGGCCAAGTTCCACTCACCGCTTCATTACTTCACCTTGGTATTCTCTGCCAAAGAGAGTCTTTTCAAGTGCTTGTTTCCGCTTACAGACACGTATTTTGATTTCCAGGCCGCTGCCATCACACCATTGGCTTCAGAGACCGCAATGGGCGGCAAGTTCCGATTTGAACTACTTGAGGATTTAAACACTGAGTTTCAAGCCGGTTACAGTGGTTTTGGCAGTTATTCGATCTGCTCCGATCGTGTGCACACAGCAATCATACTAAAAGCGCTGGTTTGACTGCTACGCATGAGATCGGACCATTTGCATGCCCGTGCGCAGCAGTCAATCAGAAGTCTGAGGACACCAATAATCTGTGACGCATGTCACCTATCACGCCAGAAATCAGCATGAATGCTCAGGGAGTAGAATCCAGATCACTGCTATCGCGCACCAGCACCGCCACATCTTCCTTGCTTACCTTGAAGTACATCAGGAAGTTACAGGCAATAAACAGTGATGTGAAGAAACCGACACTGACGCCCACAATCAACGACAGCGAGAAACTGTAAATGGCTTCTCCGCCGACAATAAACATCGCCCACAACGCCAGCAGCGTCGTCAATGACGTCACAAAGGATCGTGCCAACACCTGGTTCAACGAATGATTGATGATGTACTCCGTATCCGAACTGCGTGCAATGCGCAGATTTTCCCGTACACGGTCGAACACCACAATGGTGTCGTTCAGTGAATAACCAATCACCGCCAGCAACGCTGCCAGGGTCGTCAGGTCAAAACTTATTTCAAACAGCGAAATGACACCCAGTACCACAATCACGTCATGTAACTGAGCGGCTACCGCAGACACACCAAATTTGTATTGAAAGCGCACGGCCACGTAAACCATGATGATCAACATCGCGGTCAACACCGCCAACGCGGCCTGCTCGGTGAGCTCAGAACCCACCCGCGGCCCAACAAACTCGGATCGGCGCAACTCTACCGGCGTGGAACTGTTTGCCGCCAATACAGCAAGAACATCAACACCCAGCGACGATGCTGCATCGGACATCTCCGAACTTTCCATATTGGCCACTGGTAGCCGGACCAACACATCACGATCCGAGCCAAACGTTGCAACGGTGGCATCTTCAAACCCGCTTTCGAGTAATTGCCGCCTGACGTCATCAGGATTGACCGCCTGCTGATATCCTACCTCGATCAAGGTACCCGCCGTGAAATCCAGACCAAGCTGGAAACCTTTTACCGCAATGGTGATCAGGAAAAAAACGATCACCGCAAAGGACATGGCGCCGGTCACCCGACGCACTTTCAGACTCATAAAATCAATGTCGTTCTTAATCAGGGCCATGGTGGTCTGCCTGCAACTTAAATTGTGTTAGGGCCGTCAGTCGGCAGCGCTTTGATGGATGGACCGATAGACAAGGACTTGATCTGCCGACCGCCGTAGAAACTGTTGATCATCAGTCGCGTCACCATAATGGCAGAGAACTGCGAGGTGATAATGCCCACCATCAAGGTGATCGCAAACCCTTTGACCGGCCCGGAACCGACGGTAAACAGCACCATCGCAACCAGGAACGTCGTAATGTTGGCGTCGATAATCGTCCCAAAGGCGCGCGAGAAACCTGAATCAATGGCACTCTGCGGCGACATACCTGCCGCCAGCTCTTCACGTATTCGGCTGAAAATCAGTACGTTAGCATCGACAGCCATACCGATGGTCAACACGATGCCAAAAATTCCTGGCAGTGTCAGCGTGGCTGAAATAATGGACATGATTGCTGCGAGCAGCACCACGTTAATACCGAGTGCGGTAACCGCCGCCACACCAAACAGACGGTAGTAATACAACATAAACAGGGTTACCAGCAGGTATCCTAATGCTACTGCTCTGGCACCTTGTGCGATGTTTTCCGCGCCCAGGCTGGGGCCCACTGTACGTTCCTCAACAAAGTACATAGGCGCCGCCAATGCACCGGATCGAATCAACAGAGAAAGATCATTGGCTTCACGCTGACTCAGCCCGGTGATCACAAACTCGCGACCCAGTGCTGCCCTGATCACCGCATGGCTGATCAGCCTGCTTTCTTCGTAGGACTCTTGCTCTTCAACCAACACACCATTTTCATCGGGTTTAAACACCGAGCGTGTGCGGGTTTCGTTCAGCAGAATATCCATGGGGCGGCCAATATTTTCACGCGTCACGCGATTGAATTGCTCCCCACCCTGCGCATCCAGGTTGATCACTACCTGGGGCTGACCGTACTGATCCAGCGCCGAACGCACGTTGCTGATGCGATCGCCCTGCAAAATGACATCGTTGTCCACACGAATGGACTGGCCCTGGTAGTCATACACGGTATAACTGTTGGCGGCCGCGCCCACGTCGGCTTCAAGGTGGAATTGCAGCGTGGCAATGCGCTGCAGAATGCGTTTGGCCTGCGCGGTATCCTGTACACCCGGCAGTTGCACAACCAGTCGGTTAACGCCCTGGCGCTGCACAACCGGCTCGGATACACCCAAAGAGTCAACCCGGCTGAGAATGGTTGTCTGGTTGGCGGCAATGGTGTCTTCCTGCATCTGCTGAATACTTTCAGGCGTCATGGTCAGGTCCAGAATAAACTGGCCATCGCGCTCCCTCGCCTGCACCAACAAATCAACATAACCATCTCTGATCAAAGCACGCGCCTGAGTGCGTGACTCTTCATCATCAAAGCGCAGCTCAATCGAATCGGTACCTGTGACACTCATCTGGCGGGTACGGATACGGTCGGCACGCAGTTCCTGACGGATAGTACTGAGCGTGTTTTCCATGCGCCGGGTCAACGCAGCTTCCATGTCAATTTCCATCAGGAAGTGCACACCGCCCTGCAGATCCAGACCCAGGTTCATTTTGCTGGCACCCATGGCCCGCAACCAACCTGGCGTGGTCGGCGCAAGATTCAGCGCAATGATGTAGCCGCTACCGAGAGTCTGTTCAATCAACGCCTTGCCACGCAACTGATCTTCAAGATTGGCAAACCGCACCAGGCCACCGTTGGTATTGATCTCTTCACCAAACCACGCCATGTCCGCTGCGCGCAAGGCATCGGTCACCATACCAAGATCCACTTCCGTGATTGGATCGTTTTCGTGCGAGATCTGCAGCGCCGGATCATCCGGGTAAAGGTTTGGCAACGCATAAATGAAGGCGAGGACAAGAATGCCAATCACCATCAAGTTTTTCCAAAGGGGAAATTTATTAAGCATGTTGGGTAAACCTTTACTGCTCAGAGGTGTCCGGCCGCCGGGACACTATTTTTGTGCCCGGCATACTGACAGAGTTTAATTATCGATAGACTTGATTGTGCCTTTTGGCAAGGCAGCTGCGACGGAAGATTTTTGCAGATTCAGCTCAACGCCATTTGCGACCTCAACGGTGATGTATTCGCCGCTGACTTTGGTCACTTTGCCCAGAATGCCGCCACTGGTCAGCACTTCATCACCTTTGCCAAGTGCACTCACCAGCTCGCGGTGCTCTTTTGCTCGTTTGGACTGAGGACGCCACAGAATCAGGTAAAACAGCACAAACATACCGCCGATAAACAGCAAATTAAACAACCCGGCGTTAGGTGACGCTGCCGCTGTCTGAGCGTGAGCGCTGCTGATAAAAAAATCCATCATGGTTTTCTCCTGCTGACCGGCGCTGTTTTTTCAGTTGCCGGTGTATTTTTGTGTATTGTTGGTGTAGATCATGAGGTCAAACCACATGGATTCAAGAGCCTGACGTCAATATATTCAGGCTCAGGCGTTGGGGTCAGTCTCCAGGACGCGCTGAGCGTGGTAGAAGTCCTCAACAAAGGCGGTAAATCTACCTTGTTCCAGTGCCTGACGCAAACCCTGCATCAGATGCTGATAGAAGTGCAGGTTGTGGATAGTGTTCAGCTGAGCGCCCAGCATTTCGTTACATTTATCCAGGTGATGCAAGTACGCCCGGCTGAAATTCTGACAGGTATAACAAGTACATGCCGGGTCCAGCGCCCGGGTGTCGTCCTTGAACCGTGCATTACGCAGCTTGAGCACGCCCTGGCTGGTAAACAGATGGGCATTGCGCGCATTGCGTGTGGGCATGACACAGTCAAACATATCAATGCCACGGCGTACGGCTTCAATAATATCGCCCGGCGTACCCACACCCATCAGGTAACGGGGTTTGTCAGCCGGCATCTGGTGTGCAACATAATCCAGCACTTTGATCATTTCGTCTTTGGGTTCGCCAACCGACAATCCGCCGATGGCGTAACCGTCAAAGTCCAGCGCAACCAGGCCGTCCAGAGAACGCTGCCGGAGATTTTCGTACATGCCGCCTTGCACGATACCAAACAGCGCTGAAGGATGATCACCGTGGGCGTCTTTGCAGCGTTTTGCCCAGCGCAAAGACAGCTCCATGGAGGTTTGAGCTTCCTGTTCAGACGCTGGATAAGGGGTACATTCATCAAAAATCATGATGATGTCGGAGCCGAGTTTCTGTTGCACGTCAATCGCGGACTCGGGCCCGAGGAATACTTTGGAGCCGTCAATCGGGGAGCGGAAGGTGACGCCTTCTTCGTTGATTTTGCGCATTTCGCCGAGGCTGAACACCTGGAAGCCACCGGAGTCAGTCAGTATGGGTTTATTCCATCCCATAAAGTCATGCAGGTCGCCGTGTTTTTGTATCACGTCGGTGCCGGGGCGTAGCATCAGATGAAAGGTGTTACCCAGAATAATCTCGGCGCCAATCTCGTTGATCTGTTGGGGCGTCATGCCTTTAACGGTGCCGTAAGTGCCGACGGGCATAAATGCCGGGGTCTGTACGTCACCCCTCGGAAAGCTGAGGGTGGCGCGTCGTGCGAGGCCGTCTGTGTTATGTACTTTAAATTCCATGGTGTCTGTAATCTTCTTGAGTAATCTGCGCCTTGCTTCGCTCGGCGGTGTTTTTTTGCGCACTGAATACGCGGCGGATTGAGGGGATAGAGCTTCAGGACACGCCCGTGAATCCATCCCTGGAGGGCTCGGCGGCGGACGTCCTGTCCGCCGACGGTCCTTCAGCGCTATCCCCCCACCCCGCCGCTAACTTCTGTGCCACATTTGTTTGGTTATGCACTCCGTAAGCAGATGCGCGGTCAGCAACTCAGTTCAGCGCTCATATCGCCGACGTAGCGCACTCCCGATCTTCAATTCTGCAGCTCCGCGCCGACAGTTGCCACAAAGGGCGCACAGCCCGCCACCAGCGCTGGCCATAGCACAAAAATCCGACCTTCCACGCCACCCGCTTACGGCGCGAGGTTGCGCGACTCAACGCGGCACTGACATGAGCACCTGAGACGGGTAGCGGGACATGAGCGAGGAACAATAAAGACGCCGCAGGCGTCGTTCCGAGGAATGTCCCGCTACCCGTCTCAGGTGCGGAATTTCAAAGCGCGACGCACAAATATTTAATGTTCGCGCGTCGCGTGGAATGTCACTTCAGGCCAGCGCTCCTGCATCAACGCAAGATTGACCCGCGTTGGCGGCAGATACGTCAAATGATCCCCGCCGTCCACAGCAAGATTGTCATACGCCTTCTTCTTGAATTCCTCCAGCTTCTTGGGATCAGCACACTCAATCCAACGCGCACTGAACACATTCACCGGCTCATAAATACAATCAACCTTGTATTCATCCAACAAACGATACGCCACCACTTCAAACTGCAGCACACCCACCGCACCCACTATCAAATCATTGTTGCGTACCGGCATAAACACCTGCACTGAACCTTCCTCAGCCAGTTGTTTCAAGCCCTTCTGCAGCGCTTTGGCTTTGAGTGGATCTTTCAGACGGATACGGCGGAACAGCTCCGGCGCAAAGTGCGGGATACCGGTGAACTGCAGGATTTCACCCTCAGTAAAGGTATCGCCAATCTGGATGGTGCCGTGGTTGTGGAAACCGATAATATCGCCCGACACCGCATACTCTGCCTGCTCACGTTCGCCTGCCATAAAGGTCACGGCATCACTGATACGCACTTCTTTATTCAAACGGCAATGCTGCAGTTTTTTGCCTTTTTCGTAAGCGCCTGAGCAGATCCGCAAGAACGCGATGCGGTCGCGGTGATTCGGGTCCATGTTGGCCTGAATCTTAAACACAAACGCGCTGAATGCCGGCTCGATTGGCGCAATCAAGCGAGTTTCAGTGGCGCGAGCGCGCGGCGACGGCGCCCACTGCACAAAGTCATCGAGCATCTCGCGCACGCCAAAGTTACCCAGTGCGGTACCAAAAAATACCGGGGTCATACGACCGGCCAGGTACTCATCCAGATCAAACTCGTTGCTGGCACCACGCACCAGGTCAATTTCGTCGGCAAACTCGTCAGCGTAAATGCCAAGCAAAGCTTTTGCCTCGGCACTGCGCAGGCCCTTGACACGTATATCGTCCGGAATCCTGTCACCCTGCCCTTGCTGATAAATATGAACAGTGTCAGTGTAAAGGTTGTAAACACCTTTGAATCCCCGGCCATTGCCCAGCGGCCAATAAATGGGCGCACAACGGATCTTTAATACGGTCTCGATTTCGTCCAGCACTTCGATTGGTTCACGAGTGTCGCGATCGAGTTTGTTTACAAAGGTGAAAATAGGTGTATCACGCAGCCGACAGACTTCCATAAGTTTGATGGTGCGCTCTTCTACACCTTTGGCGCCATCCACCACCATCAGGGCGGAGTCCACCGCCGTCAATACTCGGTAGGTATCTTCAGAGAAGTCCTCGTGACCCGGTGTATCCAGTAAATTCACAATCGCATCGCCATAGGGGAACTGCATCACCGATGAGGTCACCGAGATTCCACGCTGTTGCTCCATGGCCATCCAGTCAGAGGTGGCATGTTTGTCGCTTTTTTTGCCCTTGACGGTACCGGCCCGCTGAATCAAACGACCGAACAGCAGCAGTTTTTCCGTAATGGTGGTTTTACCGGCGTCGGGGTGCGAAATAATCGCAAAGGTACGCCGGGTAGCAATTTCGTGTTCAAGCTCTAGTTTGGACATTGGCTGGGGTCGTGTTTAAAAGGCGCGTATTTTGGCCTAGTTGGGGTAAATAGACAATCAACGGGTTCAATGCAGAACTGCACTCAGCCTCAGGCGATGTAAAAATACACCGCTACAAAATGACAACTGCTGCCGATCAACACCAGCAGATGAAAGATGGCGTGGTTAAGCGGTAGTCGCTTGATACTGTAAAGTATCGCGCCCAAGGTGTAGGAAACCCCGCCGGCGAGCAACCACATCAGACCGGTGTGATCAAAACTGTCCACTAACGGATTGATCGCAAACACGATTATCCATCCCATAAACACATAGAGCAGTGTTGATATCAAACGAAATCTGCCGGTGTAAAACAGCTTCAGTACAATACCAGACAGCGCCATGATCCAGGTCGCGGTGAAAATGCTCCAGCCGATACTGCCTTGCAGCACCACCAGGGTGAACGGTGTATAGGTACCAGCAATCAGCACATAGATGCTGGCGTGGTCGGCAATTCTCAGGCGGCTGCGTAGTTGCGGATTCTGTGCGCTGTGATACAGCGTGGAAATGCCGTAAAGCAGCATGAGGCTGATACCAAACAGAGCAAAACTCACTATCGCCCGTATGGAATTCAGACTGCTGGCGCGCAGCAGCAATGCAAACAGGCCAGCAATGCTCAGCACAAACCCGAACGTGTGCAAGCCGACGTTAAGTCTTTCTTCTGTGTGCGAGTAGTGCGGATAAGCAGTCATGACAATGCAGCCGTATTGGCATCAAGGACAGCCGCACTGTAACAAATGAAAGGATATGAGTGCACTCCTGTCACTCAAGAACATGCATCAGATCGACGCTTTTCCATAGTCGCCCCTGATCGACATCGACCATTTTCGATCATGAAGCTGCGTCGGAGGCGAACTGATCAATCAGCAATACTTTGTCGACTTATTCCACAAACCACCGCCTTCTGAGGAATTTAATAGCTATCAAAACAACCTGACGCGGGCATAAACTATTCATCATCAGGTGAATTAATCAAACGAGCACACATTATGTCAGCCACACCCGGCAGACCACGCGGTGATTCCAACGCCAGACAACTATTGATAGAAGCTGCTCACAGACAGTTTACTGACCAACCTTATGAGGCGGTTTCCACTCGCTCACTGGCTGCAGCCGCAGGCGTTGATGCGGCACTGATTCGTTATTACTTTGGCTCAAAAGCCGGGCTGTTTGAGCAGATGCTGCGCGAAACGCTGGCACCGGTGCTGGCCGGACTGCGCGAGAACACGCACGAGCAAACCGCAGACCGGCAACCCGATCACAGCAATTGCCGGATATCCGAACGACTTGAGTCGCTGATGTTGACCTATTACCGCATCATGGCGCCCAACCCGGGACTGGCGCGTTTGATTCAACGGGTCATGCACACCGATAAAAGCACGCCGTCGTATCAGATTGTGAACCGCGTTTTTGACGATATTCACCATCTGTCGCGGGTATGGATTCAGAAAATGCTGGTGGATGCCGGTCACCTGCGACCCGAGGTTGATCCTATGATGGCCCGACTCAGCCTGGTTAGTTTGATGGTGTTTCCGCTATTGGCACCTCCCGCCTTTATGGAACACAGTGGCATCGGTTTAAGTGCCAGTGATGCTCAACGTCTGGTCAAGCACAACGTGATGCTGTTGCAACGCGCGCTGTTTGTGCCTGATCCACCTGACTCGCAGTGATAATCATCCACACAAACCAACCCCTGACCGGACACATGACATGAATAACGTACGCTTTGCCTGTGTTGCCCTGCTCTTGGTCACTCTCAGTGCCTGCGAACAGGAGACCACCGGCTGGTATGGCCTTATTGAGCGCGAGCGCCACAGTTTGAGTGCACCGGTGGGCGAACTCATCAGCGAGGTGCTGGTACGTGAAGGTGATCACGTCAGCGTTGGCCAGTTGCTATTGCGGTTGGATGACCAGAGTGTGTCCGCCCGGATCGTTCAACGTGAAGCGGAAATGGCCGAACTCAAGGCGTTACGCAACGAGTTGATACAGGGCCCGCGCAATGAGGCTATTGCCCGCGCCGAATCCGCCGTGCAAGGCGCACAAGCGGATGTTCTGGATGCCGAACAAAAATGGCAACGCGCAGATCAGCTTGTGCGCAGCGGCGCTGGCACACAGGCAGAACTGGATCAGTTTTTGGCGGCCAAAGACCAGACAGCTGCACGGCTTGAACAAGCCAGGCAACAGCTGGCTGAACTCAGAAACGGCACACGGCCGGAACAACTGTTGCAAATCGAGGCGCGTATTGCTGCTGCGCAAGCCAGACTCACCCTGGAGCAAAAAGCGCTGCAGGATCTGAGTCTGATTTCTGCGCACGATGCCGTTGTGGACAGCCTGCCGTGGCAACCAGGTGACCGTGTTGCTCAAGGTGCCCCGTTGGTGAGTTTGTTGATCGATCAACAGGCCTATGTCCGTGTTTATGTGCCCGCTGACGCCCGCGAGCGATTGATACCCGGCGCACAATTGATGGTTCAACCCGACTCCGACATACCAGCATTCTCAGCCAGCATCCGTTACATCCGCGCACAACCGGCATTTACACCGTTTTATGCTCTCAATGAGCGCGACCGGGCACGTTTGATGTATCTCACCGAGCTGGCGCTCCCAGCCTCTCAGTCAGGACTGCCCACTGGCATGACGGTTGAGGTCAGCCTGCCATGAGCCAGGATTACGCAGTCGAAACCCAAGGCTTGAGTTTGCGTTTTGGTCAGACACTGGCCGTTGATGCGCTGGATCTGAAAATTCCACGCGGAAGCATTTATGGTTTTCTTGGTCCCAACGGCAGTGGTAAATCGACGTCGATCCGAATGCTCACGGGATTGTTAAAACCCAGTGCGGGCACCGCGATAGTGCTTGGAGAACATCTCCCCGGTGCAGAAGAAAAACTGCGTCTGCGCATTGGTTATATGACTCAAAAGTTTTCGCTCTACGACAATCTGAGTGTGCAGGAGAATCTGGACTTTGTAGCGCGAATTTACGGCATCAAACGCGCGCACGCAAAACAGCGCCGTGATGAACTGATAGATCTGTATGAATTGGACCCTCAACGCAAACAACTCGCCGGATCCATGAGCGGTGGCCAGAAGCAACGACTGGCCTTGGCGGCAGCCACCATTCACGCACCTGAGTTATTGTTTCTCGACGAGCCAACCTCTGCCGTTGACCCGGAAAATCGTCGTGAATTCTGGGAACGCTTGTTTGATCTGTCCGATGCCGGCACGACCATCCTGGTTTCTACACATTACATGGATGAAGCCGAACGTTGCCATCAACTGGCAATTCTGGATCTGGGTGTCAAACGCGCCGACGGTACACCACAGGCATTAATGAATGCCATGAACGCATGGACAATCGAAATCTCCGGCGACAACTTGCGCGCACTTAAAGCAACCCTTGAGCAGGAAAAGGAAGTGGTATCTGCTGCACAGATTGGTGCACGCCTGCGTGTGTTGATTCACAAATGCAGCAACACTGCAGAGCCATTGTTGTGGTTGCAACAACGCGCCGGCGCACGTGAACTGGAAATGGTGCGCCCTAACCTGGAGGACGTGTTTGTGAATTGCACCGGTTCTCGCGTGACCCAGAGTGCTCATCATGTGGAATAGAATTTTTGCCATCATCAGCAAAGAACTGCGCCAACTGTCGCGCGACCGCATGAGTTTTGGTTTGATTGTGATGATCCCGCTGATCCAGCTCACATTGTTCGGTTACGCCATCAATACCGATGCCAGACTGTTGCCAGCCGGCGTATTGGATATGGAACAGTCATCATACAGCCGTGCGCTGATTCAGTCTGTTGAGGCCAGTCAGGTTGTGCAGTTTCAAGCACAATACTTCACGCTGCCAGAGGCAGAAGCGGCCATCACGCGCGGCGAAGTCAAAGCGGTTTTATATTTGCCGGCTGATCTGGACGGGCGTTTACTGCGCCGTACACAGGCCGATGCACATGCGGATATATCAGAACCCATCGGGCAATGGCTGGTGGATGGCTCGGATACCGTTGTTGCCGGCAGTATCCGCGGTCTGCGCAACATGCCTTTAAACGAAATCCGTGACCAAGCCTATGCCCTGCCCTCTCCAACCATGGAAGTGGTGCAGTACTTCAATCCGGAACAACGCACCGTGGTGAACATCGTGCCGGGATTACTCGGCATCATTCTGACCATGACCATGGTGCTGTTTACGTCGGCTGCGATTGTGCGCGAACGTGAACAGGGCAATATGGAATTTCTGATCAATACACCGGTGCAGCCGTTTGAATTGATGCTGGGAAAAATTGTGCCCTACGTGCTGGTGGGTTTTATTCAGATCGCCATTATTCTGGGCGCCGGCAATCTGGTGTTTGATGTACCGGTGCGCGGACGTCTGGATTATCTGGCGCTGGCAGCGCTGCTATTTATTTGCGCCAGCCTGACGCTGGGACTGGTGATTTCCACCATCGCCAAAAGCCAGTTGCAGGCCATGCAGATGACGGTGTTTGTGTTGCTGCCATCGATTCTTTTGTCGGGGTTTCTATTTCCGTTTGAAGCCATGCCGGTACCGGCACAGTGGATTGCGGAGGTACTACCGGCTACACACTTTATGCGTATGTCGCGCGCCATCATTTTGCGTGACGCGGATATTTTCAGTCTGCAGTTTGATGCGCTGGCGTTGATTGTATTCACCATAATCGGGCTGATTGTTGCGTCCAGCCGTTTTTCCAAGCGCTTGAATTAAGACATCCAAACTACTTTAATAAGTTTGAAGATGTGGATTTTCAGCCTTTTCTAAGGCCAATTGAAATACGCTTTACGATATATAATTTACAGCGTATATTTTAATCCAAGGATTGGATACCTATGACATGGGAAGTGTTATATACCGAGACCTACGGTAAGTGGTTCCTTGATTTGACCGAAGCTGAGCAAATCGATGTCCAGGCCATGGTTGATGTTCTGGAAATCAAATGGCCAACTCTTGGCCGCCCACATGCGGATACTATTCGCGGGACAAGAAAAACTAAAAACTTAAAAGAGTTGGTAATACAACATTATGGCAAGCCTTACAGAGTATTCTTCGCCTTTGATCCAAAACGCCGGGCCGTCCTTTTGTGTGGTGGCCGTAAAGACGGCGCTCAAGACAAACAGTTCTGTAAAAGAATGATACAGCTGACGGAATCAGAGTTTGAAAATCATTTGCAGAATGAAAAGCGCATTTAGATATTGGAGATAGCAGATGGCAAAGCCATTAAGCGAACTACGTAAGAAAATGAGTCATGAGGTTCAGGCTGCAGCGCGTGCAAAAGCAGTCAGTATTGTAGCGGAGATGTCTTTGGCTGAGACGCGTAAGCTTCGGGGCCAAAGCCAGCTGTCAGTAGCGCGAATCCTCAATATTGCTCAACCCAATATTTCCCAAATTGAAAATCGTCCGGACACCATGGTGAGCACCTTAGCGGCTTACATTGAGGCCTTAGGTGGGACGCTTGAAATTCGCGCTAAATTCCCTGACGGTCAGGAAGTAGAGATCACTCAATTTACGCGTGTCTGAGACATCAGCACGAAACAAGGCCTACCGCGCCCGCGCCGCAATCCGCCGGTACTCACGATACGCTGGTGTCCAGAAATTGTGCTCGATGATTTCCAGTAATTCTTCATCAGGAATCTCGCGCGCATGCCCCTGGCTCATCGCCATCTTTGCAACCGCAAAGGCAATCTTGCGGCTGATCTGCGGCAAATCCGTCAGCGGTGGCAAAATTGAGGCGGAATTATCTTCAAGCTGCGGGGCATTCTCCGACAAGGTAATACTGGCAATCATCAGCATCTCATCGGTCACACGCGCCGACTTGCAGGCAATCACGCCGAGTCCGATACCGGGGAAAATGTAACTGTTATTGCACTGGGCAATCGCATAGGTTTTGCCGTTGTATTCCACCTTGCCAAACGGACTACCGGTAGCCACGATGGCTTTTCCCTCGGTCCACATCAGCACCTCAGCAGGATGCGCCTCAACCTGCCGGGAAGGATTACTGAGCGGCAGAATAATCGGGCGCGGACAGCTTTCATGCATTCGGCGCACAATGCGTTCGGTGAACAAACCTGGCTTGCCGGAAACGCCGATGAGTACGCTGGCACCGACGTTGTTCATCACATCAAACAGGCTCGCGAACTCACTGTCTTGCTCGAGCGTCCAGCCTTCGAGTGCCGTAATGGGCTGTGTCAACTTCTGCTGGAAGTCCATCAGATACGGCATACCTTCGGTCAGCAGTCCGAAGCGGTCGACCATAAAAATCTGCGCGCGCGCCTGACGATCACTTAAACCTTCGGCCACCATAGCGCTGATGATCAATTCTGCAATGCCACAGCCGGCGGAGCCTGCCCCTACAAAAACAATAAGTTGAGCACTCAGTTTTTCGCCTTTTTTACGACAGGCGGCCAACAGGGTGCCGAGTGTGACCGCCGCGGTGCCTTGAATATCGTCGTTGAAGCAACATGCTCGATCACGGTGGCGCTGCAGAAGTGGCATGGCATTAGGCTGCGCAAAATCTTCGAACTGTATGAGTACACCAGGCCAGCGCTCCTGCGCGGCTTCAATGAAACTGTCAACAAACGCGTTGTATTCATCACCTGTGATACGCGGGTGGCGCAAACCCATGTACATGGGGTCGTCCAGCAGCGCTTGATTGTTGGTACCGACATCCAGCGTCACAGGCAGCGTGTATGCGGGGCTGATGCCACCACACGCGGTATAAATTGAAAGCTTGCCAATGGTAATACCCATACCACCTATGCCCTGATCGCCCAGACCCAGCACACGTTCACCGTCGGTTACCACAATGACTTTGACCTTTTCCTTGGTCACGCTTTGCATGATGTCACTCATGAACTCGCGCTCCTCGTAGGACAAAAACAGGCCACGCGCCCTGCGGTAGATATCGGAGAAATGCTCACAGGCATCTCCCACCGTCGGTGTATAAATGATGGGCAGCATCTCAACCAGATGTTCACTGATCAGCCGATAAAACAGCGTTTCGTTGGTGTCCTGCACGGCGCGCAGATAGATATGTTTGTTAATCGGCTCGGCAAAGCTGCAATATTGCATATAAGCGCGCTTGACCTGCCCTTCGATGGTTTCATAACGCGGCGGCAGCAGACCCAGCAGGTTGAAGGTACGTCGCTCCTTTTCGGTAAACGCTCCACCTTTGTTTAACAACGGTGTTTCGAGCAGTGTTGGGCCAGCGTAAGCGATGTATAAAGGTTTGCTTGAAGACATTGAGAGCTCTTGTAAAAATTAAATCAGGTCTAAAGACATATGGGGCTTAAAAAATCAGATCTATAAAAAGCACACATCAGTTGAGACGACATTACAGGTCAGCGCCTGCAGCGTAGGGGTGTCTTCCAGCGCATCGAGTGCAACAGCTGGCGCCTCCAGCTTGAGATGGGCAAACAACGCTCGGCCATTGTCCGACAATGCTCGCATTGCTTTGCCTTCGTCGTGAACAGCATGCAGCACCTTCATGCGAACGGAACCCCGCACATTGCCCCCGATTACCAGTATTTTGTGCGTCTCTGCATCGACTTTGACCACAATATCACAGTGAGTGCGCGCGCCGTCACCGATCTGCGCGCGCCGCTCAGCCAGGTTGCGGTATGCGGGGCGGCTGCCTCGGCACAGCAGGTCGCCGGGTTCAACAGGTGCCTCGCCTGGATCAAAGGCGGTAAAAACGGATTCAGAATCACGACCATCAGTCGCGCGGATGGCCTGATCTATGTACGTGTGATGAGCAATGGCGCGGCGGAATTGACCGGGATCACCGAGGCCGCTCTCACACATCACCCAGGAGATAAAGGCCGCAGACCAGGCGTGTCGCCAACGTGCACCGTCGCCTTCGGCATTCCAGTTGGCATTCTGACGTTGCAGTATCCAGTCGCTGTCGGGAGTCGCTGCCCAATAGCCAGCGATCGAGCTGGCCAGCCGGGCGCTCTCACTTGGGCTCATCCGTCCGAAAGCACCACGTGGTGTGAATTGAGAGGGTACTTGTGAGACTGGTTGAGAAAACGGCGCCAAGCGCTGCTGTTTATCCACGCTGAAACCAAAATAGGCCCACTCCTGCACGGCTGTATCTACGATACGGCGACGCACATCATTCAGCGGTACGGATCTGCAGCTACGGTCAGTGATTTGCATACTGCCGGGAGAGCCGGCGACGCGCTCGATAGGCGAGCGGACGTCCAGAATGTCTGACGGCAGACGTTGCAAAAATTCAGGAGACTGTGCCTGCAAGGAGGCACTGGCGAGCAACAGCATAGTGGCGTGTAAAACTGGTCTGAGTGCAGGCATCAAGTCAGGAATCCGCAGGACATACTTTCGGCAAAGTCTGCCGCGCAGTGTAACGGCTTGCCTTGATAACGGGAAGGGGCCGGCCCAACTGCTGCGCAATCTGGGTGATTTACCAGTTACCGCGCCCGCTGGAGGTAAAAACGTGCACCAGCACCACCTAACTGCCGTGATCGCCATCGGTCAGATAATGAACTCTGACATGACATAACGCTACATTAATGTCATTATCGCCACTGATGTCATTTAGCTATTTTTTTGTCACTAAAGCGGAGATTTGCCATGCTAAGCACACGACTCTCACAAGGTGGCCGGGTTGTCATACCGGCGGAATTGCGCGAGCAGATGAATCTCAAACAGGGAGATGAACTGGTGATGGAAGTTAAAAACGGTGCGCTGATATTGACCAGTAAACAGCAGCGCATCGCGCAAATCCGTGATGAAATCCGGGCCGGTTTGTCACTGGCTGAGGGACGCTCTCTGGCTGATGAACTTATTTCTGAGCGACAGGCAGAAGCCGCAAAAGAATAATCAGAGAAGATATACGCAGAGGAGCGCAGCTCACCATGGAAGTAAAAACGTACGTGCTGGACACGTCAGCCCTTCTGGCATGGATGCAGAATGAACCGGGCAGCGATGCAGTGTCAGACTACCTGACATCTCCATGCTATCTCAGCACAGTCAATCTGGCCGAGTTAGTCAGTAAACTTGTTGACCTGAACCACGCCGGACCCGAAAAAATCCCGGGCCAGCTACGCGCGATGGGCTTACAAATTGTATCCTTTGATGACACACAAGCGTTGCTATCAGCGTCTCTGCGCACGGTGACAAGAGCCCGGGGGTTATCTCTGGGAGATCGCGCTTGCCTGGCACTTGCTCAACATCTGAATGCAGAGGTGGTCACAGCCGACAACGCTTGGACGGGCCTTGACCTGCCATTAACCATCACTAATATCAGGCAGCACTAAATTACACTGAACTGGCAGCTGAACTTTTCTGCGCCGCCAGTTCAATCCCGGTCTCACTCAATCTCGATCAACACCTCACCCGGCGTCACCCGATCCCCCTTACCCACATGCACCGCTTTAACGGTGCCGGCAATGGTGGCGTGAATTTCGGTTTCCATTTTCATGGCTTCGGTGATCAGTACCGACTGACCGGCTTTGACGGTATCCCCCTGCTTGACCAGCACTTCCACAATGTTGCCCGGCATACCGGTGGTGACATGTCCCGGCTTGCTGGCACGTTTGCGGGCATCGCCACCGGCGCTGACATAGGCATTGGTCTGCTCAAACATGACTTCTTCCGGTACGCCATCAAGCGTCAGATAAATACGGCGCTTGCCGTGTTCATGACCGCCGACACCGGTAATTGCCACCTGGTAAGTCTCACCATGTACATCGATCATAAATTCGGTGGCAACACCCTCTTCTACTGCGCGACCACTTTTCGCAACCGGCAACAAGGCCTCTGGCACCAACGTGCCGGCAGCGCGCTGTTCAAGAAACTGACGGCCAATGTCCGGAAACATGGCAAAGGTCAACACGTCTTCTTCGGTTTTGGCCAGCTCGCCGATGTCCTTACGCAGTTTGTCCATTTCAGCTTTGATCAGATCAGCCGGTCGAACATCAATGACCTCTTCTTTGCCAATGGCCTTGGTGCGCACGGTGGCATCTACTGGTGCCGGCGGCTGGCCATAACCCCCTTGCAGATAACGTTTTACTTCATTGGTGATGGATTTATAGCGCTCACCGGTCAGCACGTTTAATACGGCTTGTGTGCCCACAATTTGAGACGTTGGCGTTACTAACGGGGGGAAACCCAGATCCTGACGCACACGTGGAATCTCGGCAAATACTTCGCGTATACGGCCCAGTGCATTCTGTTCTTTTAACTGATTTGCCAGGTTGGACATCATGCCGCCCGGTACCTGATTGATCTGTACAGAAATATCTTCGCGGGTAAACTCGCTTTCAAACTGGTGATATTTTTTGCGTATCTCTCGGAAATAATCAGCGATTTCAGTGAGCAACTCCAGATCCAGTCCAGTGTCCCATTGCGTGCCGCGCAGCGCAGCAACCATGGATTCTGTGGCGGGATGACTGGTGCCCCATGCGAAGGAGGAAATGGCGGTATCAATATGATCTGCGCCGGCTTCAATGGCTTTGAGCTGGCACTGGTCTGCCATACCCGCCGTTGCATGACTGTGAATAAACACGGGCAGATCAACGGCTGCTTTGATGGCTTTAACCAGATCATACGTTGCGTAGGGCGTCAGGAGCCCCGCCATATCTTTGATGGCAATCGAGTCTGCACCCATATCACGCAAGGCTTGCGCTTGCTGCACAAACAATTTTTCAGTGTGCACAGGGCTGGTGGTGTAACAGATGGTGCCTTGAGCATGTTTGCCAGATTTTTTAACTGCGCGGATGGCAGTTTCCAGATTACGTAAATCATTCAGCGCATCAAACACACGGAACACATCAATACCGTTAGCGGCCGCTTTGGCCACAAATGCCTCAACAACATCATCAGCATAGTGGCGGTAACCCAACAGATTCTGACCACGCAGGAGCATCTGCAATCGGGTATTGGGTAGCGCTTCACGCAGCTGACGCAGACGCTCCCACGGGTCTTCTTTCAGAAAACGTACACAGGCATCAAAGGTGGCGCCGCCCCACACTTCCAGCGACCAGTAGCCCACCTTGTCGAGCTTGCCGCAGATGGGCAGCATATCTTCGGTGCGCATGCGGGTCGCAATCAGAGACTGGTGGGCATCACGCAGAATAACGTCGGTAACATGTATCTTTTTCATTGCTAGTAGCTCCTTGTTCGCGACGGCTCAGATGCCGGCATGGGCAGCAAGTGCTGCGGCAATGGCCAGGGCCAGTTCACTGGGATTGCGTTTTTCTGAGTAGTTCAGCAGCTGCGGGTGATTGGGCACAAAACTAGTGTTGAATTCCCCGCTGCGAAAATCCGGATCCTGCAAAATTTCCTG
>JAUYSM010000021.1 GCA_030696315.1 Pseudohongiella sp.
TGAGGTCAACAATACTGCTCTGAAGCGCGATAAGGCCGCAGATCTGACCGCTGCTGTCAGAGACAGCCCAGCTTCCTGCTCTCGTCGCAGAAAGCTCACTAAAACAATTGAGTCGTTGACAATCACACCCGACAGCGCAAAGAAGGCCAGCATCGACATCGCACCAATATCCACGCCTATGACCCAGTGCCCGACAATTGCACCGGTCAAGGCCAATGGAATTGCCGACATCACGGCCAATGGCCACAGGTATGAACTGAATGACCATGCCAGAATCAGGTAGATAAATATCAGGGTGAGTGACCCACCCAGCTGCATGGTTTCCAGCAGTTGTTGATTCTGAAGGCTGTTGCCACCCAGTTCGGAGCTAAGTCCGTATCGTCGATTGATTTCCGGCAGAACGTCGGCGCGTACATTGGCAAGTACACGCTCGGCATTATTGATCTGACTATCGACAGACGCGCTTACCATCACCGACAGAAATCCGCCGTTGTGATTGATCACGTCAATGCCACGTCGGGTAGACAAATCCGCAACCAACCCCAGCGGCACTACTTGTCCACTTGGTGTACGCACCGGAAATTGACGCAACGAACTGATCTGATCGCGCTCGTCATCCGGCAAGGTCACCAACACTTCCAGCTCGGTATTATTCAGATTAAAAATCTGTACCCGGTTTCCGTAGTAGGCACTTCGAAGCTGCTGACCCAACGCCGTTGTTGTCAGTCCAAGCGCAGCACCTTCTGCATTGAGTGCAAAAATCATCTGATCTTTACCGTAAGGCAGGTTGTCAAACACGTTGCTCACACCTTCGTAAGACAACAGCGCGACCTGCAACTCCTCAGAGGCCTGCTTCAAACTGTTCAGATCTTCACCGCGCAAAACCAGCGACAGATCCGGCCGTCCTCCGTTGGCACCGCCGCGCACTTCCAATACCAGCTGCTCAACAAAAGGCGGTTTGGTGACCAATTGCTGCCATTGATTTACAAACCCCTGTGGATCTATCTGGTACTCATCTTCCCAGCTGTACTCTACGCGCATCGACGCGTATTGCTGACCAGACTTGCGCTCCTGATTCAACTGGGCAGTGTTATACCCAACATAGTAGCCGTTGATATTGGTCTTGCCGTGCTCTTCATCGACTTGTGTGAGCGTCTGCTCCAGAGTCTGCATAAATGCTCGGCGTTGCGCGTCACTGGCATCCATGGTGAAACTGACATTGGCTTCCAGCATCTGCAGGCTCATGCCCGTGACAAAATTCAGTCCCACACGACCGCTGATTACCAGACTCAGCGCCAGCACCACGCAGCCAGATACCGTTAATAGCGTGCTGTACGGACGCGCCAGGGCATAGTCAAGCATGGGAGCGTAGACGCGATCGCGGAACGAATAAAAGGCCCGGTCAAAAGCTAAACGTGCAGATGGCTTGTGCTCACGTTTCATGCGGCTGAAACTGTGTTTCAGATGACCAGGCAAAACCAGAAAACATTCAATCAATGAGGCGATGATGACGCAGAACAACACCATGGGCATGGTCTGGATAACGGCCCCCATTTCGCCACCAGAGATCAGCAATGGCACAAAGGCGGCCAGTGTAGTCAGCGACGAAGTGACCACCGGCATAAACATGCGCTTGGCGGCGCCGGCGGCGGCATCTTCGGCCGAGTAGCCTTGCTCAAACAAAGCTACCGCGTCTTCACCAACCACGATGGCATCATCCACGACGATACCCAACGCCATAATAAATGTGATCAGTGCAAGAATATTGATGCTGCCATCAAACCAGTAGTAGTACAGCAAGGTTGCAAACAGAAAGCTGACCGGAATTCCTAACATTACCCACCATGCAGTTCGGGTATTCAGGAAGACAAACAAGGTCAGTGCCACCAGCACCAAGCCAGACCAGGCGTTGGAAAAAATGACCCCCAGCTGTTCTTTCAGCAGCTTCCATACTTCTTGATAGACCTCGATAGTAATCCCTTCGGGCAATTCGGCACGGGTTTTATCCAGCCACTGCTGCAGGGCTTGCGCCGAGGTCAGCGCGTCCGTGTCACTCAACCGGAACAGACTGATCTCGATGGCGGGTTTGCCTTCTCTGGCCAGTTCAGCTTGTCCGGCACGCGGGCGTTTTTCGATGCTAGCGATATCGCCTAGCCGGACGAGCTCATCCCCTGAGCCCAGCTGCAGTTGCAACTGCTCAAAACCCTGACTGTCACGGCGTTGTTCCATGGCACGCAACTGCATCTCGCCCTGGGCACGCGCAACCACGCCAGCGGGCAGGTCTGCGCTGCGTTGACGAATGGCGGAGGCTACATTATCCAGAGTGGTATTCAGTGCCATCAAATTGGCACTGGAAACCTGAATAGCCATCTCCTCTTCGGGCAATCCAACAAACACAATGCGTTCAACGCCGACCTCATAGAGTTCGCGCTCAAACCGACGCGCCATCGGCAGTAATTCCTGAATGCTGCTGCCCCCTGTCAAGAGCAGTGATGCAATGTCTTCGTAGCGTGTGCCGCGTCGGGCAGTCACAGGCTCCATATCCGCTGGCAGGTTTCTGACCTGGGCTATACGGTCGTTGACGTCTTCGAGCGCTTTGCTCAGATCTGTATCAAAGGTGAATTCCAGATCGATGCGTGACTGGCCTTGTGTCGTGGTTGAATACACTTGCTGCAGATTGTTCAAGGTATTCATCTGTTGCTCGATTGGCGCAACAATGAGCTTTTCTACATCTTCGGCAGACGCCCCTGGCCAACGCACAAACACCAGAATGACCGGTGATTGCACGGAAGGATCCAGTTGCGTATTGATTCGACTACCCGCCCAGAGCCCAGACAGGATCATCATGATCATGACCAGATTGGCGGCCACCTTGTGGCGGGTAAATAGATCTATCAGGCTTTGAGTTGTCATTTATTGGCACGACCGTGTGGCGTTGTTGTTTCAGAACAAAATGTTGCTGAGTAACCACAATACACAATCCGTGCCAATTTTTAGTTCATTGTTTTTTAAGGATATTTAATAACAATATTTTGTGGTCATCACAAAAATCTGGTGGTTTAGACCAATTATTGTTTTTCCTGACCACTGCTGAAAAACGGGTCCGTGTGTGCCACAAGATTGCCTGCCGCTTGTTGCGCTGCATCCAGAAAAGGTCTAAGGACAAGGTCTGCGCCTGCGCGCTCAAGCATTGCTGCATCTACCGCAGTTGATGCGGTGACTGCTGTTTTGCCTTTGTAAGACGAATCGCGCAAAGTCTTCAGTAACGATAATGATATGTCGCGCTCTCTTGCGGTACACACAATCCAATCAACACACTGCAAGGGTAATGTATCGAGAAATTCAGGGTCTTCTGCGTCGCCAAAGCGCACATTTATATCAACGCCGGCCCGTGTTCTGATGACTTCAGGATCGATATCAATACCGAGCACCCGTCGGCCTTTGCCGTGCAGGCTCTCGGCAATGGCCATCCCAAAACGCCCCAAACCCAGAATGATAATGTCTGGACGCCCGTCGTTTTCACCATTATCAAAGGCGGCCTCGCGATCAGCATGTTTGCGCTCAAAAACTGTCAGTACTGGCGCCAGCCGCTGATAGAGCTGATGGGAATACAAAATAAGGTAGGTAGAGCCACTGATTGTAATCAACCCAACCAGCGTGATGAGCCCGACGATATCGCGGTCCAGATGCCCAAGACTCAATCCAAGCGCCGCAAGAATCAGAGAAAACTCACTGATTTGAGCGACTGTTAATCCAGCCAGAAAACTCGTTCGTTTTCGGTATCCCATAGCCCCCATGATCACCATGACAATCAGTGGGTTCCCGATCAAGACAAATGCCGAGAGTATAAGTGCCGGATGGAGCTGACCAGTGAGTGCCGCAATGTCCAGACCCGCGCCCAGTTCAATAAAGAAGAATAGCAGCAGGAAATCTCGAAGGCTCACCAGGCGGGCACCAATCACTTCGCGATAAGGCGTGGAGGCCAGTGAAACACCTGCCAGAAATGCACCAACTTCTTTACTGAAACCCAGCATGTCACCCAGTGTTGCCAAGGTCACCGCCCAGGTCACCGCAAATAGAATCAGCAGTTCGGCCGACTGAGCCAAGTGCTTGCTGACAATTGGCAAAACAAATTTCATCAACAAGGCGATGCCAAGCAGCATGGCAAAACCTTTTGCGAACACCCAGATCATGGTGGTGAGTAATTGATCAGGTGCGGCATCGGTTCCGGCACCCATTGCAGTGAGACCAATCATGACCAACACCACAACGATGTCCTGCACGATCAGAAAGCCGACGGCAATGCGCCCATGCAAGGCGTCAATTTCTTTTTTGTCAGATAGCAGTTTGACGATAATAATTGTGCTGGAGAATGTAAGCGCAACCCCTACATAGATAGCTGCCACCGGGGTCATACCCAATGCCAAAGCGATCAGATAACCAAAGACCGACGTAAACAGAACTTGACCGAGTCCGGTCGCAAGCGCCACTGGACCCATGGTGCGGATAATATGTAAATCCAGCTTGAGGCCGACCACAAACAGCAACAAGGCAATGCCCATCTGAGCAAGCAGTTCGATCTGTTCAGTGGATTCAACCAGCGAAAATGCAGAGGGCCCAACAAGAATTCCTGCAGCAATAAAAGACACGATCAAAGGCTGTTTAAGCATTCGTCCAAGCGAAGCAATGACCGTCACCACTGCTAGCAACACCGCAACTTCGACAAAACCATTTTCAAACGGCAGCATCAGCCAACCCTCGTGTCAGTCACAATGGCTTATTGGTAGCGCTTTTATTGGTAACCTTTCGCCTGTAATTCAAACAGTGTAGCGTACTGACCACCCAGCGCCAGCAGGCTGGCATGATCGCCATCTTCCATGATTTTGCCCTGATCCATCACAAGAATATGGTCTGCAATGCGCACTGTGGAGAATCTGTGCGAGATAATGATGGAGATGCGATTACCGGTCAATTCACGAAAGTGCGCAAATATTTCAGCTTCCGCTTTGGCATCTATGGCTGCTGTGGGCTCATCAAGAATCAAGACTTCTGCGCGGCTGCGCATAAAGGCACGCGACAATGCTATTTTCTGCCATTGCCCGCCAGAGAGCTCTTTGCCGTCGCGGAACCAGGTACCGAGCTGGGTATCATATTGCGCCGGCATCTGACGGATAAAGTCGGCGGCCAGACCTTTTTCCGACGCCACCGTCACCAGATCTTTCTCAGCCATGAAGTCTTTATCACCGACACCGATATTCTCACCGACCTTCAGCTGGTAGCGCGCAAAATCCTGAAAGATCACACCAATTTTTTCGCGCAAAGCGTCAATGTTCCAGTCTTGCAGGTCAATACCCTGAAACAGGATGCGTCCATGCGTCGGCGTATATAAACGTGTCAGCAATTTGATCAGAGTGGTTTTACCGGAACCGTTTTCACCCACTATCGCCAGGCTTTCACCCGCGCGAATATGCAGACTGATGTTGTCCAGTGCAGGTGTGGTGCTGCCCGGGTAGTAAAAGCTTACATGCTCAAATCGAATACCGTCTTGCGGATCCACCCCCTCAGTCACATGGCCAGTGGGCTCAGGCACATTGTGTCCCAGGTACTCGGTGAGATTGGACAGATACAGATTGTCCTCATACATTTTGTTGATCGATGCCAGACAACTGGTGACAGCGCCCTGGCCTTGGCGGAAAACCGCGATGTACATGGTCATTTGACCCAGGGTAATCGCACCGGCAACGGCGGCAAAAGCCACCCAGCCGTAAGAGAAATAAAACGCTGCACTGGCAATCAGACCCAGCACATAACCCCAGAATCCGCGGCGTAAAACCAGGCTGCGGTCTTCTTTGTAGATGTTGTGGAAAATATCAATATAACGCTGCAGAAACAGCCGCCCCAACTGCATGAGTTTGACTTCTTTAACACCGTCTTCGCGCGTCAGCACCATCTCCAGATAAACCTGCATACGACGCTCGGCGGAGCGGCTGCGCTGATTACGGAACGCCTCACCGGAAAAACGTGCTTCGGCGACAAACGCCGGTACACCGGCAAAACCCAAGAGCAATACCGCCCAGACCGAAAACTGCCAGAGCAGAAAACCATAACTGATCAGTGAGATGCCATCGCGGATCAGATCAAAGGTTGCTATGACCAGACTTAACGGACGGCTGGATGCTTCGCGGCGCGCGCGCACCAGCTTGTCGTAGTACTCGGAATCTTCAAAGTTGGCCAGTTCCAGTGTCAACGCCTTTTCCAGAATCATGACGTTGACCTCGTTGCCGAGCAGGGCACGCAAAATGGACTGGCACACTCCATTGATTTTCAGCGCACCGGTCATCAATACCACCAGACCGGCCTCTATCAGTACAAAGCGCAACAGATCAGATTTGGCCTGTTCACGCAGCGCTCCCTCTGTCTGAATGGCGCTCACCACCGCATCCACGATCAATTGCCCGACCCATGCAATGGCAGCCGGTAAAAGCCCGGCAAACAATGTTGCCAGCGCCATGACAATGGTCAGGAATGGGCTGGCGCGCCAGACGATTTCGATCGCGATCCGGCTGTACTTAAAGACAGACGCAAAGCGCGTGAGCCAGGCGAGGGGGGAGGTGGCAGGCTGGGATTTTTTCAAGGTTGACTTCTTATCACAGGATTAATGTCCGCGGCGTGGAGAAACTGCCGCGGACAGTGTGCAAACAGTTTACGGTTTCATCAGTTTCAGCAGTATACGATCGGTATTGCGTCCCAGACTTTCATCAAAAGGACCGGCAGTACGCGGGTCGCTATCTACATAAAGTGCATCACTGACGCCCACGATATGAAAACCGGCTTCCGTTGCAGCCTGTGCCACAGTATCCAGCGGGATACGATGCAGGGCTGCATTGTCGGCGCCCAGATTGCCCCGGTGATCAGCAATACCCAGGATACCACCTGATTTTAAAACGTCTTTGATGGCGGCCAGCATTGCCATGGCGTTAGCGGGATTTGCGTTGTAGACATCGTGAAAGTTCAGGTGCGTAATCGCCAGATCAACAGTGCCAGGCGCAACGCCAAGCTGATCAAAGGTGTTTTCCACACGCTCAACATTGTTTAAGCGGCCATTAACGCGGTTGTTTACCGTCTCAGCGGTGGTGCCGCGGGCGAGCGAGGCAGGGTTGTTCTGCATCAGAACTTTGCCCTGTGGACCGACTGCCAGCGACAACACCTCGGTGTACCAGCCACCGGAGGCCATTACGTCCATCACCGTCATGCCTTCTTCGAGTCCAAGAAAGCTTAGTACCGCAATTGGCTGACGTGCCGCATCCAGCGCTTTGTCGGCATCACTTCGCTCCGGGGAGTTGAGCGCGGCAGTCAGACGAGCTTCATCGATTGCAAACGCTTGCCCGCACATCAGGGCAGCTGCAGCAAACATGCTTATCAGTTTTTTCATATCATCACCTATTCTGCTGTTGTTTTTAGTCTGTAAAACGGCAAGCCCGGCCCGTTAAACAGCCGGATTGGCACACAACAACAGCATAGGGGAAAAGACACCATGAATACAGAGTTGATTCATGGTGGAAAGGCGATGATGTTGGGAACAGCTTGATTATTCGGGAGACAGCAATTAATGCAGACGACGGGTTTCCATCAATTCTTCTTCAAAAAGTCGCTTAACACGCAGCAACTCCTGCATGTCACCTTCGGAGGTGAGCAGGGGAAGGTGGTTTTCGATATCCAATATCAGGTTGGTAATGCTGCCTGTGTCCAATGCACTTAAATCGACATCAAACGGCCAGGTTGAATTCTGTCTCATGACTTTCTCCTACGGACAATCCGGGCATAAACCTGTTTTCGTCCATTGAGGAGAAAGCTTTAGAGTTTTTTGCGTTTATGACTCAAACGTGCGTGCCCATCGCAGCCCTGATCAGCTGATTTTTCAGCAACGGGGAGTGCTCGACCGCACGCATCCCGGTATTGCGCAACCATCTTATCGGCAGGGGTTGTTCGGCATAAAGTCGTTTGAAGCCTTCCATGAGCAGCATCATCGACATGTTGTGAGGCTTTCGTTCGCGCTGGTAGCGGGCAAGCAGTACCGGATCAGCCGGGTCGCGTCCTGTGGCATCGACGCGGGCCAGCACATCGGCCAGCGCCTGAACATCAGCCAGCCCCAGATTAGCGCCTTGTCCTGCCAGCGGATGGATGCTGTGGGCAGCATCACCAATCAGAACAACACGCCTGTTGACGTACTCCAGCGCATGACGCTGACGCAATGAGAAACTGAAGCGCTTGCTTGCGTGTGTCACGTCACCCAACCAGTGTTCACTGGCGTAGGACAGCGCCCTGCAAAAGTCTGGATCGGGCATTGCCATCAATGACTGAGCCGTAGCGGGTATGACAGACCAGACAATTGAGCACCAGTGTTCCGCATCGTTGTCCGGTGCAGCCAATGGCAAAAATGCCAGCACACCCTGATCCATAAAAACCTGTCGGGCACATTGCTGGTGTGGTTTGTCAGTGCGCACAGAACACACAATGGCCTCGTGTTCATAATCCCACTCGCGGGTCTGAAAGCCGGCGAGTTGCCTGAGGGGTGATTGGGCGCCATCTGCAGCAATGACCAGACGGGCAGAGAGTTGGCGCCCTGTGTCTAATGTCAGAACAGCCGCCTGCGGAGCATTGTCGAGCGCGATCAAGCTGGCGGGCATCAGACAATCCAGTAGCGGCTGGCTGCGTAACGACTGATGCATTGCAGCAACAATGACCCGGTTCTCAACAATATGCCCAAGTACAGGTGCGTGGATATCGGCTGCACAAAAATTGATATCGGCAGTACCATCCGCCTCTCGCACATGCATATCTGTGTAGGGGCTGACACGACTGTTTTGCATGGCCGACCATACACCCAGGGACTCAAACAGCGCCTCTGAGGCTGGCGTAATCGCACTGACTCTGGGATCAAATTCCGCGCCGTTTATCAGCGACATCGAATCCTGCAGAGGCTGGCTGTCCAGCAGAGCAAGACGCAATCCACTTTTTCGCAAAGCCAATGCCATCGCCGCACCAATAGGGCCAGCACCCACAATCACGACATCGTAATCAGTTTTTGTTGTGGCTGCGCTCATGCATCCTCCAGTCCGCGGTTGCTGCCATCATTATTCTGATCAATACTGACGGCGCTCGACACAGACTTTACCATTAATCCGCGATAAAACAGGAGTCCTTCCATGGCCGGACATGTCAGCCCCGACGCCGCACGCGCACTTATCGGTACCGAAACCGGTATCAGTCAGTGGCACACCATCAGTCAGAAGCAAGTTGATCAATTTGCCGAAACCACCGGTGATTTTCAGTTCATCCATCTGGACGTAGAGCGTGCAAAAAACGAGACCCCGTTCGGAGGCACCATTGCACATGGTTATCTGACCCTGTCACTGCTGAGTATGTTAGGGGCTGAAGCGGGAAGTGTTCGCCTGGAGAACACGCGAATTACCATCAACTATGGACTGGATAAAGTCAGATTTCTTAATCCGGTGCGCGTAGGTGCACGTATCAGAGCCAGATTTGTTTTACTTAGTATTGAAGAAAAAAATCCCGGCCAATTTTTGCTGAAGAACCAGGCGACGGTTGAAATAGAAGGTCAGGACAAACCGGCAATGATTGCCGAATCACTGAGCCTTGCTATCACAACGCCAGCCGCATAAGCATAAAATCCAATCACTGTCAGGCAACATAAGCGTTAAGGGCAAACAGCACATGGACATTCATAACACGTTGAAACGAGGGTTTGTAATAGTGGGACTCCTGACCTTGATTGGTTGCGCGGGCGATCGCCCCTCAACACTCGGCATACAGAATAATCAGCTTGCTGGCTGTCCTGATTCCCCAAATTGTGTGTGCAGTTTTGAAACACGCGAAAGCCATGGTATTGCGCCGCTAAACGGTGACCTCGCGCAGGTAAAGGCCGCCGTTTCACAAATGCCTCGTGCTGTTATCATCAGCGAAAACGGCAACTATCTTTACGCGGAATTCACCAGCAGCCTGATGGGGTACGTGGATGATGTAGAGTTTCTGGCGGACCCGGCGCAGAACATCGTGCACGTGCGGTCAGCATCACGGTTGGGTTATGGGGATATGGGGGTCAATCGCGCGCGCATCGAGATGATCCGCTCACTCATGACGCCCTGATACCGGCCTGATTCTGCGATCGGTCATGCCCATGGCTTGCCGGCTGAACCAGCGTTTGGCGGGCGGCAGCAAGTCCATTCCCAGCAATCCAATATTGCGCCCAAAGGCCAGTAGTGGGTTGCTGTTGGAAAACAACCGGGTTACCTGGTCACTGAAATAGACCGTCTGTTGTTGATCCCTTTGCTGGCGCTGCACATACTGCTGCAGCCACTGATAGCGCCCAATCATATCGGCTTGGTCCATATCCACGGCGGCAGCGATCAAGGCTGCCAGCTCACGCGCATCGCGTAAAGCCAGATTCAAACCCTGTCCTGCTACCGGATGCAGCGTGTGTGCAACATTGCCCAGCAACACGATTCCGGGGCGAATTTGTTCACTGGCCAGTGTCAGGCTTAAGGGGTAAAGCACCCGCTCGCCCACCCGCGTCAGTGTCCCCAGCCTATATCCAAAACGTTGTTGTAATGCCGTCAGAAATGCTGCATCCGGCAACGCCATGATGTCGTCCACTTGGTCGTCGGCCAACGTCCAGACCAAGGCAGCACGGTGCTCGCCGTCAAGATCCGGCAACGGTAACACGGCCAGCGGGCCAGTATCCGTGAAGCGTTCAAACGCAAAGCCCTGATGAGCATGCTCGAAGGAGATATTGCTGATCAGCGCATGTTGCCCGTAGGGTTTGCGTGTCAGGACAATCCCCAGCTGATCACACAAGGAAGAACGACCACCATCTGCAATCACCAATAGTCGACTGGTGACCTGGACTGTGGCCTGCGTGCCGGTATCAACAAGCAGGCTGACGCCCTCTGAGACAGGTTTGGCCTCAACAATCTTGCCTGGCGCATAGACGGCTATGCGTGGACTGTCCAGCAGGCTGGTGGCGATGACTTGATTAAGGTGTGTGTTTTCAGCAACGTATCCCAAAGCATCTACATGCATTTGATCGCTGTTTAGCCGTGTTGCTCCAACATGCCCCTTATCCGAGACATGGATATCACGGATGGCTGTCAATCCCGGGGAGAGCTTGTCCCAGAGACCTGCCTGCTGAAATATCTGCCGACTCCCCCAGGAAATGGCGGTACTGCGCGCATCAAATGGTTTGCCCGCATCGCGTGTATCACTCACCAGCGGTGAACTGTCCACCAGCAAAATGCGCAATGTGCGACTGCCGGGCAGAGCGGCCAGCAGTAAGGCAAAACTGCCGCCGACCAGCCCACCGCCAGCAATAACCAGATCGTAGTGTGTGTGTGGCGAATCAATAAGCATAGGCAATGCAGTCCGATTCAGTTTAGTGGGTGCGCAACGCCATCAAGGCTTCGATTTCATCGGTTGTTTTAGGCACAGCGTGTGTTAAGACACGATGCCCGGTGCGAGTGATTAACACATCATCCTCGATACGGATGCCAATGCCTCGCCACTTTTTGGCTACTTTTTTGTTATCCGGTGAAATATAGATTCCCGGCTCAATTGTCATCACCATACCGGCTTCAAGTGGCCGCGATGCGCCCGCTTTTTGGTAGGCACCCGCATCGTGAACATCGATGCCCAGCCAGTGGCTGGCGCCGTGCATATAAAAATCACGATAGGCACCGGATTTGATCAAGTCCGCCGGTTTACCTGTTAACAGCCCCAAGGCCACCAAGCCCTCGGTAATCACTTTGACCGTGACATTATGAACTTCATCGCGGATCACGCCCGGGCGCATGAGCGCAATGGCGTCGAGCTGCGCCTTCAGCACCACATCGTACAAGGCTTTTTGCTCTTTGCTGAAACGACCGCTGACCGGGAACGTGCGGGTAATGTCTGCTGCGTAGTATTCAAACTCGCAACCGGCATCTATCAATACCAGATCACCACTGCGTAAGGGCTGATTGTTGGTGATGTAATGCAGAATGCAGGCATTGGCACCGGCTGCAACAATACTGTTATAGGCTGGTGCCCGGCTGCCAGACATCATGAATTCATGCAGCAGCTCCGCCTCCAGATGATATTCATAACGACCCGCGTGGGCGGCCAACATGGCGCGTTTGTGAGCGCGTGCGGAAATATCAGCCGCTTGCTGCATCAACGCTATTTCACCTTTACTCTTGAACAGACGCATTTCATGTATCAGCGGATCGAGCGCCACAAACTCGGTTGGTGGCCTTGCGCCTTGTCGGACTTTAGCGCGCACGGTTTTTAGCCATCCCATCACGCGCTCGTCAAAGCTGGCATCTTTTCCCATACATGAGTAAATGCGCTCACAGCCATCCATCAGGCCTGGCAGAATCCGATCAATATCCGTGATCGGATAGGCCTCATCAATCAACAAAGTTGTTTTTGCCTGTTGTGGCCCGGTCAGGATGCCTGTCCACAATTCTTTGGTTTTATCCTTGGGTTGGCAAAACAGCACAACTTCACCTTGTGAACGGCCGGGAATCAGCACCAGCACCGCGTCATCTTCGGTAAATGCACTCAGATAATAGAAGTCACTGTCCTGGCGGTAGGTGTATTCCGTGTCGTGACTACGTGTGCGTTGCGGCGCTGCAGATAACAGCGCGATACTATTCTTTTTTATCCTGGACATCAGTGTGCGGCGCCGAAGTGCAGCCTCTTCATACAGCGCCGTACCGGTCAACATCGATTTCATCACATCCACTGAATTAACTGCTTGAGTCACATTTGTCTGTTTTGCCATGCCCGTCTTTGCACCTGTCTACCGTTTTAAAGTGAATGTTCTATCACTACTTATTGCTATAACGCCTTTTTTTATTGGGAGTTTTTGTCTGGCGTTATTGACCGTCCCATAACACGTGACTATAGTAACGGTCACATCCGATTCAGCGTATTTATTGAAATGACCGACGATCAGTTCAACACACTTGATGAAAAAATCACGGCGCTGATTGCCTTGTGTGCTGCTATGAAGCAGGAAAATCAACTGCTCAGGGCTGGGCAGCATAACTGGCAAACGGAACGCCAGCAACTGCTGGAGAACAACCGTCAGGCCAAGGTGCGTCTTGAATCCGTGCTGAGTCGCCTGCGATCAATGGAACAATCCCCGAGCGCTTGATATGAGCAATTCCCTGGAAGCCGCCAGCACGGTTGTTGTCAAAATACTGGATCGTGAATACCAGATCAGTTGTCCGCCCTCTGAGCAGGATGCCCTGTTCAAGTCCGCCCGCCATCTTGATGAAAACATGAGAAAAATCAAGACTCGCGGGACCATTCACGGGCTTGAGAAAATTTCTGTGATGGCGGCTCTCAACATTACTCATGAGCTGCTTCAGAAAAATCGCCAGATTAACGAGTCCCGCCAAAGCACTGCACAGCAGATCAAATTCCTCGAAGATAAAGTTGAGCGAGCGTTGCAAAACTTCCGTCAGATCGAACTTCAGTAGATATTTTCTATCGATCGGCTGATTCAAGTTGTATATACTGGTTCTACAGTTACCTGGGGTGAGCGCCAGCTGAAGGTGTCCTTGAGCCGATATTCAAAACCCCGGAGGCTCCTTGATAGATGTTGTTGTGCATGTCCGCCTGACGGAAAGCCTTATACATCGCTGGAGCCACCACCTGAGCCTTTGGGTTCAGGGCTAATTCGGCAGCGTCATTCCGGGTGACTTCCATTCTTGATACTCGAGCGCCGAGTAAACATTTTCCAGACTTACGCATGTCGCCAGACAGTCAACTCACTCGCCAACAATCTCGTCATCACGCGCTGAATCAACGTCGCAAACTGTCCTATTTCCAGCAAAAAGCAGCTGAATCCGCGCTGTGTCGCCGCATTCGGCGCTTTCCCGTCTACCGGCAGGCCAGAACCATCAGTATTTATCTGTCCCTAGCCAGCGAAATGGGTACAGCTGCTTTATTGAGGATGGCTGAGCGGGATGGCAAGTGTTGCTATGTGCCAGTCTTGCATCCCTTGCAACCACATCAGATGGAATTTGTTCGCTATCGTGCAGGAGACCGTTTGCAGCGCAACCGCTGGGGAATTGCAGAGCCTTCGTTGGGTATACGGACCAGGCTTGCCGCCAGGCAGTTTGATCTGGTGATGATGCCACTGGTGGCCTTTGATCAGGCTGGCCATCGCTTGGGCATGGGGCAGGGGTTTTATGACCGTGCGTTTGCATTTCGCAGACATTCACAAGGCAAACCGTTCCTGCTTGGCTTGGCCCATGAATGCCAACAGGCCTTATATCCTCTTAAGGCGCAGCCTTGGGATGTTGATATGGATGCTGTTGCAACACCCGCTCGCATTATCCGCTTCAGCTAATTACAACAACCCGCTTTGCGCCACTCCACTGATCACAACACTGAGTGCAAACAGGAATATCACCACCGTAATCATGTCGGGTTTGCGTTTCATGGGGCAGCTCTTTTAATTAATTATTCTGTTTTCCAGTTAATTAAGATCCTAATCTGATATAGAGTCAAGAAAAGCGTCCTAAGGCACTGAAGAATATTATAAATATACCTCTTTAACAATTATATTGATGGTTTTTTATACAACTTTTCTTATGGAACGGAGCTAAACGATAAAAAATCCTTCTTGATCGCACAACAAATACTGTATAGATTTACATGTACTGACTTTATATACAGCAATTTGCGCCGGAGCTCCCATGATTTCCCCAGATAGCCCGCTCAACAAACCAGAGGACAAACTTCAGCAGTTGCTGGCTGAAACACCCGGCTTATGGCGAGGAAATCATCCGCACAACACAAGCCTGCCCCATGTTGGGCGACAATATTCATCACCACGATCAGTCAGTCCGGGCATGGTCGATTTATTTGGTTTACCTGAGCGGCATAGCGAGCTCGACAGCCATTCCGTTTCGACACAAAGCACGGGATTCAGTGCGCTGGACCAGCTGCTGCCAGGCGGAGGATGGCCAACGAGTGGGCTGGTGGAAATCGTCAGTCGGCACAAAGCGATTGGGGAGCTGCAGTTACTCATGCCGTTACTGCGCATGCGCAGCCATCAGCCACAATCCCTGTTATGGATAACGCCTCCTTACCAGCTTCATGGTCCAGCACTGGCACAATCAGGCATCAACATTCGTAACAGCTTTGTTATTCCTGCACAAACTCGTTGCAACAATGCCTTATGGAGCATTGAAAAGGCACTGCAGTCTACTGAGTGCGGCATGGTGCTGGCGTGGCAGAACTGGCTGGGAGGGCGCGTCATTCGCCGGCTGCAAATGGCAGCCAGCGAAGGTAAAACACTGGGTGTTTTGTTCCACCAACGGCCCACGCCCCACTCACCCGCAACTCTGCAATTAGAGCTCAGTGCAGCTCCGGACTCAGATGATGGCCACAGGCAGATAGGCATCAGACTCCTGCGCGCCAAAGGCAGCCATCGCCAGGGCGAAATAAGGCTGCGCCTGCCTGGTTAATGTTCTCATGGCTGCAAACAGTTACGCCCTGAGGACCGGCAGTGCTCCGCATTTACGGCCTGTTACCCAGCCCTCAAACAAACCTGGCTTACTGGTCGGCAACTCTTTCTGGTATGCCTTGCATTTTCCTGGCCTGAGTCAGGAAGGGTACGTGCAGCCTATCAAAGATCTGGCTGCACTTTGCCTGAGCGTCAGCGATCATATTTATATCCCTGGCCAAGATGTGCTGGCCATCGATGTCCGCAGCAGCTTACGCTTGTTTGGCGGCATGCGCGGCCTGTCCCGCACGCTACGCCCAGCACTGCAAGACAAACTCAAGCAACTGCAACTACCGGTTCTGTATGTAGAGGCCGCCAGCCCGAGCGCAGCAGCAAGTATTCTGCTGTCTCGAACACATCAAAATGTGTTGATTTCGCAACGTGACGGTTTGCGCTCTGTACTGGGCAGCATCGCAATAGAACATCTGATGCTGGATAAAAAAATTAAAAAACGCCTCGCAGGGTGTGGATTACATTACTTACGCGACCTTTGGCGCCTTCCAGCGGCGGCATTAAGGCTGAGATTTGGGCGAGAACTGAGTGACTACCTCTCGCAATTACTCGGCGAACAAAAGTCCAGTTTGCCACGCTGGCATGAACGTCTGGTGTTTGAGCAAAGCATCACACCGGATGCTCAGGCCGAAACACCGGCAGATATACTTGTATTGGCCGCATTACTGCTAGATCAGCTGAATGCGTTTTTGCGTAAGCATCATAAAACGGCAGGCCAGTTGCTGCTTGGCTTAACTGACGTCCGGCAGCAGAAACTGTCAATCGAACTTTACACCCGGCACCCCGTGCGTGAGAGCTCGGTCTGGTTGATGCTGCTTGAGCATAAACTGCAGAAAACCATGATCAACAGTGCTATTACATCCGTGAGTGTGCGGTGCAGTCATTTCCAGGATTATTGTCCTGGTGGCGCACACCCTGCACAGAGCCGGGCACAACTGTCTGGTTCAGATAAAGCGGCTCCTGATCTGCTGGAGTTATTGTCAGCCCGGCTTGGCAAAGATGCTATTTTTTCGATCCATCATGAGGAAGATTATGATCCGGCCGTTGCTGGAAATTATCAGCCTTATGAGCATATACAAGCGATTAAACCGTCATTTAAGGCGCCGCGCAGTCGTGGGTTTATACCAGCGGGCAAGCAGCCGTGTCTGTTGTTGCCCACACCCATGCGGCTGACAACCCGGCAGCAAAATCCGGTTTATCTTTCGCCGCTGACACTGCTGCAAGGACCAGAACGCGTCGAAACCCGCTGGTGGACGGGACAGGATATACAGAGGGATTATTATGTCGCTCGCAACCTGCAAGGCATGCGTCTATGGATTTTTCGAGACCTCAAACACAGCAAAGCAGAACCAGACACCCGGTCATGCTGGTTTTTGCAGGGCCTGTTTGCCTGATTGACTCAGAGAGCTGACTGCCAAAGGTCATTAAGATAGGGGAAGTTCCACTTTTCAGGAGATTCCCTTGCCTCAATACGATCGTCAATGCCAGGGGCGGACAAATCAATCACAGACTGCGCAATAGGCAAACTTGAGCGCAGTGAGAAAAATGCTTTCACCTTAGGCTTTAACATCTGCCCTTCGTTCTGCTCAATCACAACCGCTAGCCGCTGACTGCTCAAACGCACAAGGCTGCCTACCGGATAAATTCCAATCGCCTTGATAAAACCCTTTAATAATTCCGGGTCAAAGTGCCCTTTCCACTGCGCCATACGCTGAATAGATTCAGCGGGCCCCCAACCCTTTTTATAGGGCCGGTTAGAGGTAATCGCGTCATAAACATCACAAATCGCACCCATACGGGCAAACCGGGAAATTTCATCCTGCTTGAGACCATGCGGATAGCCTGATCCATCAACTTTCTCATGGTGATGCAAACAGACATCAATGACTTCTGACTCGACACCACCCGCCAGCGTCAGAATCTCAGCACCTTTTACCGGGTGTGATTTGATAATCACAAACTCTGAATCTGTTAAAGCGCCCGGTTTATTCAGGATGAGATCCGGAACTGCCATTTTACCCACATCGTGTAATAAGCCAGCCGCACCCGCCAAACGGATCTCCTCTGCCGTCATGCCAATCTCTTTAGCAAGCGAGATCATCATCGCGCATACTGCAACCGAGTGCATGTAGGTGTAATCGTCAGACGTTTTAAGCCGGGCAAGGGTAATCAATGCCTGAGGATGACGCTCCACAGATGCAGTAATCTGGTCAACAACCTCATGGGCCGTGTCCATGGAGATAGCCTTACCCATACGCGCTTCACGGAACATGTCCGTCACCGCTTTTTTAGACTGATTGCACAACTCTTGGGCGCGTGCCACTTCCGCCTGCATAGTGACAGGGCCAGGCTTGGGGGCAGGTCTGGCACTGCGAGCCGCTGTCACCACATGGACGGTTTCTGGTGATGTTTCAGCCTTGGGCAGGCGACCGGGGGTACTGATACTCTTATCCAGATCAATACTGACTTCAGCAATGCCGCAGGTTTTTAATAAGGACAGATCTTCAATATCTTCCAACAGGAATTTTGTTTTCCAGAACGGGTGCTTAAGCCATGAACCATGCAACTCCTGCACAAACATGCCGAGTTTCAGTTCACTCACTGGAATACGCTTTATCATTACATTGATAACCTGACCACAACGGGCCAAAATTTAAGTACGACATGTTACTCGAGTCACCACAACAGTTTAAAGTGCTAGACTTGTCAGGGTTGCCTTAATAAGCGGCAACTTGTCGGCAATCTTAAGTTTTCTCAACGCATTTGACAGCTTTTTCTTCAGATACCCACTCATGACACAAACTACAAAAGCCTGGTTACAAATCCATCTGTGTGTGGTGCTTTGGGGGTTTACCGCCATTCTTGGCAAACTGATCACGCTGGATGCGCTGCCATTGGTGTTGTGGCGCATGGCGTTGGTCGCAGCCATTCTACTGTTGTTGCCGTCGGTATTGAGATCGCTGCGTAATTTGCCTTTGCGCCTGATAGGCATCTATACCGGCATTGGTATTCTGGTCACTCTGCACTGGCTGACGTTTTATGGGGCTATCCGTCTGTCAAATGCATCCGTCGCGGTGACCTGTATTGCCACAGTACCGGTATTTCTGGCTATTCTTGAACCAATTTTGGCAGGCCGACGCTTTCAGCCTTCAGAGTTGCTGCTTGGCCTGATGGTATTGCCTGGCATTGTGCTGGTTGTTGGCGGCACGCCGGAGGACATGAATGCCGGCATTATCATGGGCCTGGTGTCGGCAATGTTTGTTGCCCTGTTTGCGGCGCTTAACAAACGCTATGTACTCAAGGCCGATGCACTTACTGTCACCGCCATTGAAATGGCAGCTGGCGCAGTCATGTTGATTATTATCGGCGTGCTGTATCAGTTGTTGCCGGGTTTACCCATGGTGGCAGGCATTGTAGAAAGTCCATCAGATCTATTTGCATTCCCACAAGGCAACGATCTGATATGGCTATTGATTCTGGCGCTGGGATGTACGCTACTGCCATTTGCACTCTCATTGGTAGCGCTTCGCCAACTGTCAGCGTACGCCAGCTCGCTGGCAATCAATCTTGAACCGCTGTATGCAATTGCGTTGGCGATTGTGCTGCTGGGCGAACAGCAGGAGGTCAGCGCGGGCTTTTATATGGGCGCCGCGCTGATCGTTGCTGTTGTGCTGATCTACCCTTGGTGGAGCCGACGGGGAACAGTATTGGCGTCAACAAACAATTACTGAGCCGATTACTGAGGATCAGCCTCCTGGGCCGCGTAATGTTCCTGCCATCGAGCTCCTGACAATGCACCTACAATCGCATAGTTACCTTCGTGACAGGCATATTCATAAATTCTGTTGTCAGCTGGCAAGCGTCGCATGGGTACTTCAGCCGTCCATGATCGTCCAAACACCTCTGGTTCATTGATGGTGACACGGTAATTAATCTGCCCATCAGACTCCATGGAAAACCATTCAGTGCTGACCATATTACCGGTTGAGCCCCGGAAACTTTGCTGAGGGTGCACATTACGGGTAGTCACCACCAAGGTATCACCCTCCCAATGACCGACCGAATCGCCCATCCACTTATGTATGGCCTCGTGCTGGTGAGTGTCATTCAGTCGAATAATTCGAACGTCATTCACCATCTCCGCCATGATCATCACGTAATCTGCGGTTTGCACAATCCGATAGTTACTGTTGTAAGACATGGGCAGCATGGGTGGCCCTGCCGTTGACAATACAGACAATAAACAACGCTCACCCGCGGGCCTCAGCTCCGGGCCATCAAACTCGGCGACACCAGGGCGCGCCAGCATCTGCGAAATAAAGTCGCGATTGCGTCCATTTTCCGCGTAAGGAATACGCCCGTTTGGAGGATCAATCACCAGCGAGGTGCGGTATTCACCATGGATCTGCGCCACATACGCGCTGCCGAAAAACCAGTCGGCCTCCAGGCGGATAGGCTCACCCTTGGGGGGAGGCCCACGATTGGGATCCAGGATTTCAGTTTGCGTGAGATCCGTCAGTCCAGCTGCAGACCCCGGACGCCAGGCAGCGGCCTCTTCTGCAGTCATCGCCTGACGGTCAGCGAACTGTGGCGGGCGCTCAACAGGGGTATCCGTCTCATTGGTCCATATGCCCTGAAAATCCGGGCGCCCATCAGGCAATCGCGGAATATCCGCTTGCAGTCCTGTGCTGAAAAACCCAACAAGCAGTGCTGTGATCGACGTCATTGATCTGCTGCGAATTCCGTAACCCCTTAGACTCATTTGCGCATAAACCTCCAATTTTTGGGCAAGTTTACCCAAGTTTTCATGTGGTTTGCTGTTCAAGATCAAGAAAAATCACGAGAATGCAGACTCATCCCGGCAAACCAGTGACTAAGATCGACCAGAACGGTCGCGATCACATGTGTCACACCGTCTGCTCGTTGCAGCCTACCCGTTATGCCCATAACGGATGCCTCATGTACCTGACGATAGTAATGCTCCAATAGTGACGGCCAGACCACCACATTCATAAAACCGGTTTCGTCCTCCAACGTCAGGAAAGTAACACCCGATGCGGTTTGAGGGCGTTGCCGGCAAGTTATCAGCCCGGCTACCTTAACCACATCGCCATCTGCACGTTGTTCAAGACCTTCGGCGCTTGATACCCGATATTGCGTCAGATGCGCCCGCCATAACGCCAAAGGATGACGACGCAGACTTAAACCGGTGTGATTGTAATCAGCCAGAATATTTTGCGCCTCATCGGGTTTGGGCAACATAAATTCAGCACCGGTGCGTGCCTGACCAAAATCATCTGACATTGCTGCAAACAAGGGTGGCACAATCTCCACAGCACTGGCATCCCAAAACGCCCGGTGACGATCGCTTGCCAGCGCACTGAGGGCATCAGCTGCTGCCAGCGCATCACGGTCACGCTGATTCAGACCGACGCGGCGCACAAGATCGGCGACACTGACAAATACCGACTGTTGCCGGGCGAGTAATAACTGGTTTGCCGCTGCCGATGACAGACCTTTGACCAGTCGCAGGCCCAGACGCAAGGCATTGTTTTCGAGCGTGCAATCCCACTGGCTGACACACACATCGACTGGCAACACCAACAGGCCATGCCTGCGCAGATCCTGCACCAATTGGGCTGGCGCATAAAACCCCATGGGCTGGCTATTGATGAGCGCACACACAAACGCTGCCGGGTGATGGCATTTTAACCACGCAGACACATACGCCAGCAGTGCAAAACTTGCGGAATGTGATTCTGGAAAACCATAGTCACCAAACCCGCGAATCTGCTGATAAATCTGCCGGGCAAAACTCTCTGTGTAGCCTCGCGCGCGCATACCACTGATCAGTTTCTCTTCAAAAGGTTCGAGGCCGCCCTTACGTTTCCAGGCTGCCATGGCGCGGCGCAACTGATCGGATTCACCGCCTGAAAAACCAGCGGCCACCATGGCGATCTGCATCACTTGTTCCTGAAAAATAGGCACACCTAGCGTTCGTTCCAGCACACCACGCACGCCCTCGCTTGGATAAACTACGGGCTCTTTACCTTGTCGACGCGCCAGGTAGGGATGCACCATATCGCCCTGAATAGGGCCGGGTCTCACAATCGCTATCTGAATTACCAGATCATAATAATTTCGGGGCCTCAGCCTCGGCAGCATACTCATCTGTGCTCGCGATTCAATCTGGAATACGCCGACGGTATCTGCCCGACTGATCATCTCGTAGACCTGCGGATCCTCGGCGGGGATATCCTGCAACTGCCAGGGTCTACCCTGTATCGGCGGCAGCAACGCCAGTGCTTTGCGCACAGCAGTCAACATGCCTAGCGCCAGAATATCCACTTTCAGCAAACCCAATGCTTCCAGATCATCTTTTTCCCATTGAATAACAGTGCGATCGGCCATGGCGGCATTTTCAACAGGGACCAGTTCATACAAGGGCCCTTCACTGATCACAAATCCGCCCACATGTTGTGAGAGGTGCCTTGGAAATCCACACAACTGTTCTACCAGATCAACCAGCTGCAGCAATACGCCAGATTCCAATTCCGGTGACTCGATCTGCACAACTTTTCCGTCACTGTTCATGCGCAGACAACTTACACAACGCTCTATCTGATCAAGGCTCAAACCAAGCGCTTTACCGACATCCCGTATGGCACTGCGTCGACGGTAACAAATGACCGTGGCAGCCAAGGCCGCACGATGCCGACCATATTTTTTATAGACATACTGGATAACTTCTTCGCGCCGCTCATGTTCAAAATCCACATCAATGTCCGGAGGCTCATTGCGTTCCTTTGACAAAAACCGCTCAAATAATAACTGCATGCGTGCAGGATCAACGGCAGTAATTCCCAGGCAATAACAAACGGCTGAATTGGCTGCTGAACCCCGCCCCTGGCACAGGATTCCCTGGCTGCGTGCAAATACCACAATATCGTGCACGGTCAGAAAGAAGTGCTCATACGCCAGTTCACTGATCAGTTTCAGTTCTCTGGTGACAAGTTGTTGCACGGCCTCAGGCGTCCCACCAGGCCATCGCTGCTGCATGCCTTCCAGTGTCAGCTTGTGCAGCCAACTGGTTGAGGTATGCGTTTGTGGAACAAGCTCACGCGGATATTCATAACGCAGCTCATCAAGAGAGAACTGGCACTGCTCAGCGATGGCAAGTGTTTGAGCAAGCCATTCAGCAGGGAAAATTCGTGCCAGCAAACGGCGACTCCGCAGATAGTGCTGGCCATTGGCGGGCAGATCAAAACCCAGATCGGCGATAGCCTTGCCCAGACGAATGGCTGTGATGGTATCGCGCAGGGCACGGCGCTGCGGGATGTGCATCTGCACACCTCCCGCCGCACATACCGGCACGCCCGAGAGTTCGGACAAGCGCTGCAAAGCAACTGTTTTTGTCTCATCACCCGCCAGCAAAAACAGTTCCGCGGCTATCCACAACCGCTTTCCAAAGACGGCAGACAGCTGCTGCAGAATGTCCAAGGACTGCTGTTCAAACACGCGGTAGTCGACCACATCCTGCGCCGGCACCCACAAAACAAAGGTATCGCTCAATGCCGCTTCCAGCAACTGATCCAGCCCCAGAATATACTCACCCTTAGCGGCCTCACGACGACTTCTGGTAATCAATGCGCAGATCTGCCCATAACCGCATCGATTACGGGCCAGCAAGACCACCTGTACCGCTTGCGACAAGTTGAACTCGCTACCGATAATGAGTTTGAAGTCCCGGGCGCGCTCACCAGCAGCCTTGATCGCCATATGTGCCCGCACAATACCGGCCATTGAACACTCGTCAGTAATAGCCAGTGCGCGATAACCCAACACAATTGCACGCTCAACCAGCTCTTCGGGAAATGAGGCGGCACGCAGAAAACTGAAATTACTCAGGCAATGCAGCTCGGCATAGGCGGGCGGCGGTTGTTGCTGCAGGGCATTGACGACATCAAGAGGCATAAAAAAAACACCAGAAAAATACTGTTTATTTATACAGTATATTCCTGGTGTTTTAAAAGCCCGGACTTACCACCGGGCGGAATTTAATCGATCAGCGCGGACACACTGGCAAATCAATAAATTGGGGTTACGCCATCACCAATTGGGCTGCCTGGCGCGCGCAGGTGGCCGAACATCAGTTCTTCCACAAACTCTACACACTTGAACTCCAACAGCTTGGTCTCATCCTGATTACGGTAAATGTGCATGCTGATTGTCCATGGGCGCTCATAAACGTTTGGATCGTTGATGGTCGCTGAGTACTGGATAGTATTACGATCCAGCATGGTATAACGTTCTTGCACATGCATATCCCAGCCGCTGTGATAGTTACCAGAGCGGTCAAACCAGGTATCCGGCATCTGACCCATCACGTCGATGACCAATGTGTCACCATCCCATGAACCGACGTTAGTACCCATCCAAGTATCAACCTGGGGCTCCATATCCGGTTTGTTCATGTGAACAATGCGGTCTGCGCCAGCAAACTGATAGGAAATCAGCGTAGCATCAGGCGCCTGGAAAATCTGGAACGGATATGGCATGTAGGTTGCGCGTGGTACACCCGGCAGTTTGCACTGGGTGGTTGGGTCAAGCTTGAGCCAATCGCGTTTGTTCTCTTCCTGCTTTGCACGCATGCCCTCTTTGTAAGGCAGTGTGCCGCCCTCAACCACGCCTATTCCCGGTGGGAAGGCCAGGTGCGCGCCCGCCTGCAAGGCAATCAACGGGCCGTGACGCGCCTCGTGCGGTTCCAGATCCCAGTTGGCGGCATTCATGGTCTGCCAGATACCACTGAAATTGGGTTTGCCGTCCGGAGTGCGTGGAATCTCACTGGATGAGCTATTCTGAGCCTGAACAGGTGCATCCTGAACCATCCAGAATGCGCTCACTGCCGTGGCAGTCACAGCGACTGCAAAAAATGTCTTTAATTGTGTTTTCATGAACTAACGGTTCCCTGAATAGGTTAATCGCTTACTGCGGCTGAATGGCGCGGCTGTTTTCATAATCCCAGGTGCCATCTTCAACACGCTGCCCCTGAAGAATATTGACCATGCCGTAGTTGCCTTCGTGGCAGGCATACTCAAAGATCTCGTCTTCGGTCTGGAACATGGCCACCACAGCGGTCAACTTGTCGGTATAAGATTTGGGATCAATCACAGTGAACTCGTAGTCCACAACCTTGTCACCACGACGGGTAAATTTCTCGATCAAAGTCTTATCCGAGCTGACACCCACGCCGCGGAAGGTCTGGCTTTTGTAATTGAAGTTTTTGGTTTCAACAACCAGCGTGTCACCTTCCCAATGGCCGATAGAATCGCCGGTCCACTGCGTAATATTTTCCGGAATGTGTCCATCCGCGTTCAGACGCACAATACGGGCTTCGTGAATCATTTCGTTAAAAATAACAAAGTGATCCTCTGTCTGGAACAACTGAACGTTGTTGTTATACATGCTGGGCATAAACGGGGGCACGGAGTTGAAACCGAGCAAGCAGCGCTCGGAAATACCACGGTCTTCCGGGCCATCCTTCGCAATACCGCCTACCGCCACACGCACTGGACGGGTGCCGTTGTAGTCGGGGCCGAGACCGCCGAATGCCATTGGAGCGCCTTCAACACGTGATGGCATACGACCGTTTTCCGGGTAAATCAGCATAGACGTGCGCAAGTTCAAATCGATAGGCAGGCCTTCAACCCAGAATTGGTTATAACCGCCCACACCACCCTGCGAAGAATTACCGTCACCAGCCGCCGCTTCTTCAGCTGCACGCTGGTCACGCGCCATTACCTCTTCCGGCGTATAAAACTGACGGTCGCCATACTCACGGGGACGTTCCAGCGGCGTGTTTGAACTGAAATTGAACACACCACGAAGATCCGGTGTACCCCACTCAGTGCGAGGCGCCTTGTAGTTGGGATCAGTTTGAGCCAGAGTGCTGTCCATTGCGCTGAGCGCGAATGAACCAGCAACGGCTGCAGCGATTGCTGCGGATAAAAAGGTCTGTTTTTTCACGTTAGTCTCCTCAGAGAACTTGAATAGTCACTGGATGTCTATTTCGCCTGCGGCCATAGTTACAAAATAACTGGTGGGAATAATACTCCCTACCCTCATAAGTTCGGGCTTAGCAGGTTAATGCAGGGTTTGTTATTATTCAAGCCTGCACACCTCTTATCCCGATATTAAGAGAGTTTTGGGCGTTAGTTCGCTCGGGAGCCTTCATGATTACTTATTCAATGCTGGACCTCGCCCCGATTGTTCAGGGCAGCAGCGCCCGGCAGGCTTTGTTAAATGCCCGCAGCCTGGCCCAGGAGGCTGAACGCTTGGGATACCAGCGTTTCTGGCTGGCGGAACATCACAATATGACCGGCATTGCCAGCGCAGCGACTGCGGTAGTCATTGGTTTTGTAGCAGAGGGAACACAAACAATACGGGTAGGGTCTGGCGGCATCATGTTACCCAATCATGCACCCCTGATGGTGGCGGAGCAGTTTGGCACACTGGCTTCCTTATATCCGGGCCGCATTGATCTGGGACTGGGGCGCGCACCGGGAACAGATTCCCAGACCATGCAGGCTCTGCGGCGTTATCAGGACAGTGTGGACCAATTCCCTCGTGACGTGCAGGAACTGCAGTACTACTTCAGAGCAGCCCAACCCGGCCAAGCAGTTCGCGCAGTGCCCGGCGAAGGCCTTGAAGTACCGTTATGGTTACTCGGTTCAAGCCTGTTCAGTGCCCAGCTAGCGGCGGCCATGGGATTGCCCTTTGCCTTTGCGGCCCACTTTGCCCCTGACCATCTGGCGCAGGCCTTAGATCTGTACCGCAGTCGCTTCCGCCCGTCTGAGCAACTCTCTGCGCCTTATTGTATGGCCGCGATTCCCCTCTACGCAGCTGACTCAGAGCAAGAAGCCCGGCTGCTGATGAGTTCGGTCCAACAACAGTTTGTGGCCTTACGTCGGGGAACGCCTGGACCGTTAAAACCCCCGTTGGCGGATATTCAACAGCACTACTCAGCGGGCGAGCTCGGTGCCGCAGCTCACGCTTTAAGAGAAGCAGTCATTGGCAATCCGGAACAGGTGCAAGCAGGGATACACGCGTTTATCCAACGCACGGGCGTTGATGAAATCATGTTCAGCTCGCATATCTTCGAGCATCAAAAACGTCTGCGCAGCATACAGATCGCCGCGCAGGCATGTTGTGCTTTGAGCAACGCGGCCTGATAGCTGGCCGCCTCGATCAAACGATCCGGCGCCAGACCGACACCTGGCTGACAATGTACTCGTACTTGCGTCGATGTTCACGGATCATAAACGGCAGATCCTGCTGGTGGATCAACTCAAATCCGGGCAAGTGTGATGCAAGCTGCGCCAGCGTGGCGTCACTGTCAACACCATCCAGAAAGCGCTCTCGCGGTGTGTACTGTTCCATCCAACTATTGGGGGAGGCCAGCACCAGTACACCACCAGGTTTAAGCACTGACGCTGCACCGGTAAATTGTTTCAGACAGGCAGCCGGGTCTGGCAAACGGCACATCAGATTGCTTAACAACACCGCGTCAAACTGCTCCGTTTCGCCAAGACCTGCGGCGTTCAGGCTCGCGGCATCACCTTGCACAAACACCACGCGGTCACGATCGATGTCAGTGGCCACACGTGCGATTAATGCCGTGGTGTGACGCCCCGTTTCCAAGCGCTCATAAGGCATGTTGCCCTGACGCTGCATCAACACGGCGGCACGAATAAAGGCCTCGCTATAATCGAGACCAGTCACCTTGTGAAAGTGGCGCGCCAGTTCAAAACTCGCTCGCCCCGTTGCACAACCCAAGTCCAGCACATGCTCGTAGGCTGGCGCAAACTGCCTGACCAGTTCGGCCATGGTTTCCATAAAAGGTCGTGTCTGGGGATGGCCTGCGCTGAGAGCAATTGCACTATCCTGCTGTTCATCGGCTGTTCCGTAATGAAACAGCATGTATTGATTCAGCAGTGCGTCACTTTCATAGCGCTTGCTGCCCTCAGAAAGACTGTTTTCATCACCCTGTGCCAAACGGAAACCCGCATGCTGGAAGAAGTGCGGTCGGAAATGGAAGCGGGCAAATACGCTGGCCTCATCACCCGTGCTGATAAACGAACCGCCCAGAATCATCTGGTGTTGGTTATCAAAGCAGGGCGTGCTGAAATCCACATAATACGGGTGAATAGCAAAATCCGGCAGGGGATGAAAGGCATCTTCACACCATTGCCAGACGTTACCAAAAACATCATTAAAGCCCTTGGTATTTTCTGCAAATTGCGTCACCGGGCCTTCACTGCCCAAGGCGAGGTTGTGGTTAATGCGCGCCGCCCCCGCGCTTGCAGGGTTCATGATCTGGTCGTCCAGTAACGGCAACAAATCGCCCTGTTGCCAGTTAACCAATGCTTGCTGCGCAGAGTCCCGCATCGCGATGTGCTCCTTTTCCTGCAGCAAACGATAGGGGGTCTTCACGCCATCACGGGCAGAACGCCACGTGCAATAGGCTTTTGCTTCATAAAAATTGGCCACAACCGGCCAGTCCCACTGCATGGCTTGCACATTAAAGGTGGTGCGGAGTTTGTATTGATGCGACCCCACAGGGCCATCCTGCACCCAGAACGAAGGCCAGCGGGTATTGCGGAAACGCCGCCACGCCCAGCCCTTCTCTGACCAGTATTTTTCCTCAAGATAGGCGCCCGAGCTGACAAATTCGTAAAACTCGCCATTGCTGATCAAACGTTTTGATGCCTTGAACGCGGTAACCTGACGACGGTCATGGCCATATTCATTGTCCCAGCCAAACGTTGGCCAATGTGCGGGTTTGCCCAGATTTACCTGCGTGTTGAGCACCTCCAGCATTGGATTATCCGCCGGATAATCCGTACCCGCCTGAGGCCGTTCCAAGCGATCGGATTGTCGCGCTTGTGTCAGCGGCAATGGCGGCCACTGCTCTGGTTGCTGCAGATATTTCAGCGGCAACTCGCGCATCAGCACACTTGAGGTTTCCAGGTGAATACGCTCATGTTCAAAACACATCACCAAGGCCCAGCCGGGCGAACCCATGCTGATGGGTTTTTCAAACTCGGGATGCGTACTGATCAACTCATGCACCAGCGCATACACTTGATCCCGGTAAGCTTTAACGTCAGCCACCGCCGGCCAGATATCCTGCTCACCGTCGTGCAGATCGTCCCAGCTCATTTCGTCGACACCTGTCTCAAACAGGATTTCAAAATGCGCATTCAGCGGCCGCTCAAGCAACCCGGCGACCAACAGTTTGTTGACATAAAACGTCACCGGATGTGCGTAATAAAAGATAAACGGATGTCGGGTCTTGTGGTAAGGCCGCACATAATAAGCTTCATCACTGTTCAGGGCAGAGAACAGTGTTTCCGTTAAACGCCAGGTGTTTTCAAAGTAGGCCAGCAGTGCTGCGCGGCCTGCGCGAATATCCAGCATTGGCAGGCTGTACACGCATCTGTCGGGCCAGTCCGGCTCCTGCTGCGGGCCCATCACCATCAATTGTTGGTCAATGACATCGTTGGAAGCGACCTTTGCAGCGGAAGACAGCTGCGCACGTGTAGTTTGATTCATGCGTAATTCCTGAGCAGTCGTGTAAAATCCGGGATCACGTTGTCGGATCCCTGCCTTCGGTATCATCCTTGGCATTTGATAAAGTAGATAAGAGGATATTCATTTGCGCAGCAAACTTCCCCATGTCGGCACCACCATTTTTACGGTCATGACGAGGATGGCACAGCAATACCATGCCATCAACCTGTCACAGGGATTTCCGGACTTTGATTGTCCTGCCGAGCTGCGTGAACGGGTTTCTTTTTATTTGAATGATCGCCGCAATCAATACGCCCCCATGACAGGAGTGCCTGAGCTGCGACAACAAATAGCTCTCAAGCTGAGCACTCTATACGGTTGCAAGCTCGATGCAGATCAGGAGATTACGGTGACCTCGGGTGCAACCGAGGCCCTGTTTGATGCTATTCATGCAACGGTTGACCGTGATGATGAAGTCATCATGTTTGATCCGTCTTATGACAGCTACGATCCTGCCGTGCGTCTGGCGGGAGGAAAACCCATTCATCTGCAGTTGCAGCAACCCGGATACCATATTGACTGGCAACAAGTCGCGGACCGTATCAACGACCGTACGCGCTTGATTATTATCAATTCACCTCATAATCCCAGCGGCTCGGTACTCAGCAAAACTGACCTCGACACGTTGGCCAGTTTGATCCGTGATCGTGACATTTATGTGTTATCCGACGAAGTATATGAGCACATGGTGTTTGATGGAGCCCGGCATGAAAGTGTGCTGAGGCATGTCGAATTGCGTGAAAAAAGTTTTGCGGTATTTTCATTTGGAAAAACTTACCATGCCACCGGCTGGAAAATGGCGTTCTGTGCAGCGCCGGCCGCGATGACCGCTGAGTTTCGCAAGGTCCATCAGTTTGTGACGTTTACATCCACCAGTTTCCTGCAATACGCCATCGCTGACTTTATGCGTGACTGCCCACAACATCATCTGGAGCTACCGGCTTTTTATCAGCAAAAACGCGACTATTTTTGTGCGCTGATACGCGATTCACGTTTTTCTTTTACGCCTTCGGCAGGCACCTACTTTCAATGTGTTGACTATAGTCAGATCAGCGCGCTGGATGATGTCGCGTTTGTTAACTGGATGACCCAGGAAAAGGGTGTTGCGGCCATTCCGCTGTCTGCGTTTTACGAGAGCCCGCCAGATTCTCGCGTTATCCGGTTTTGTTTCTGCAAAGACAACAACACACTGGAACAAGCCGCAGAGATCTTACGACAGCTGTGACCATCACGCCGGAATCTCACATGAAAGACAAGGCAGACATTGACCCTGAGCAACTGCTGGCACTAATCCGACAGTGGGCATTGGAACTGGGCTTTCAGCAGCTAGGCGTGACGGATATCGATTTGAGTGCTCATCAACCCCATCTCGATGCCTGGCTGGCTAAAAACTTCCATGGCGACATGCACTACATGGAGCGTCATCGGGATTTGCGTTTAGATCCTGCACAGCTGCACCCCGGAACCTTGCGTGTGCTCAGTGTGCGGATGGACTACAGCCTCAGCCTTGATCAAACACTTGCGCCTTTACAGCAGAAACACAAAGCCTACATATCACGTTATGCCCGTGGTCGTGACTATCACAAACTGATCCGGCGGCGATTACAACGGCTTGCCGAGCGTATCTCCGGGCAAGTCGGGGCGTTTGGTTATCGCGCTTTTGTGGACAGTGCGCCGGTGCTTGAGCGCGCGCTGGCAGAAAAGGCCGGCCTTGGCTGGATTGGCAAAAATACCATGCTGATCAATAAACAGGCCGGCTCGTGGTTTTTTCTGGGTGAATTGTTTACCGATTTGCCACTGCCCGTTGATGCCCCTGCCAGCGCGCACTGCGGCAGTTGTTCGGCGTGTCTCGATATTTGTCCAACTCAAGCCTTTGTTGGCCCCAATCTACTGGACGCACGTCGTTGTATTTCCTACTTGACCATCGAGTTAAAAGGCAGCATCCCTGAGGAACTGCGCGCGCCAATGGGTAACCGGGTGTTTGGTTGTGACGACTGTCAGTTGATTTGCCCATGGAACAAGTTCACCCGCATCAGCGAGGAACCTGACTTTGCACCAAGGCATACGTTGGATAGCAGTGAGCTGAGCGCCTTGTTTTTGTGGACAGCAGACATGTTTGAGCAACGCACGGAGGGCTCAGCAATCCGGCGTATCGGTTATGAGGGATGGTTAAGAAATCTTGCTGTTGGCCTGGGTAATGCCCCCTCAACGATTCCGGTGATCGAAGCCTTGCGCCAGCGCGAACATCATGAGTCCGCGCTGGTGCGTGAGCATGTGCAATGGGCCTTACGCCAGCACGGTATTACGACATTCTGAAAAAGTGTTCGCGGTAGTATTTCAGCTCATTGATCGATTCGTGAATATCGTCCAACGCCTGGTGTGTGCCGGTTTTGACAAAACCTGCTGGCAGCTCGGGGCGCCAGCGCCGGGCCAACTCCTTCACAGTGCTGACATCCAGATTGCGGTAGTGGAAAAACGCTTCAAGCGCAGGCATATAGCGCACCATAAAGCGCCGGTCCTGATGGATACTGTTGCCACACATGGGTGAGCTGCGTGGGTCGGCGTATTGGCGCAGGAAATCCAGGGTCAACTGCTCGGCCTGTGCATCGCCCGTTGTGCTGGCACGAACACGTTCAATCAGACCAGACGCGCCGTGTGTACGTTGGTTCCAATCATCCATCGCGGCCAGTGCCTGATCACTCTGATGAACGGCCAACACGGGCCCCTCTGCGATGATATTCAGATCAGCGTCGGTCACCAGTGTCGCGATCTCAATGATGCGATCAGAATCAGGTTCAAGACCGGTCATCTCCATATCAATCCAGATCAGCGTTTTGCTTTTGTCTATCACGGCACTGGCCATAGTCAGTTTTCCAATATCAATTTTGCGGCAAAGGGAGGCGCTAGCGCCTTTTCAGACCACATTGTAATAGAATGCCGACCCATGACCAAACGACGACTGAACCAACAGCAACAACGACGCATCTCCGGCAATCAACAGGCGCGGCAAGATCGCAATGCCCGGGATACGGGGGTGCGATCTTCTGACACACCCGACACCCCTGAAGACGTCTCAACAGGCATCAGTCTGGAAGGATTGATTGTCTGTCACTATGGACAACAGATTGACGTAGAGTCCCTGGACATTGAGCACCGCGGAGAAATTTTCCGCTGCTTTCAACGCAGCAATTTGCCTGCCATGGTGACCGGGGACAAGGTGTTATGGCAGATTGAATCTGGCCAGAGTGGTGTGATTGTTGCGCAACAGCCGCGGCACTCAGCGATGAGCCGACCCAATCATCGGGGTGAATTACGCGCGATTGCAGCCAATGTGGACTGCGTTGTAGTGGTGATTGCGCCGAGGCCGGAACCGTTTGGCAATTTGATTGATCGCTACATGGTGGCCATTGAGCACCTCGGCCTGCGTCCTTTATTACTGCTCAACAAATCTGATCTCACCACAAAAAGCAGCGTAAATGTTGAAGCATTGCTACAGCGTTATGCGCGCATTGGCTACGAAACACTGCGTGTCTCCAGCCATTCAGGCGACGGCATGGATCTGCTGAAAGCGGCACTGGCTGAACAGACAGCGGTATTTGTTGGGCAATCCGGTGTGGGCAAATCGTCTTTGATCAACACCTTGCGCGGTGTCAGTGACGATGATGACGAACTTGCTGCTGATGTGGGGGATTTATCTGTAGGGCGTCAAAAAGGCACCCACACCACAACAGCAACAAAGTTGTATCACCTGCCAGGCAGTGGCGACTTGATCGATTCACCAGGCATTCGTGAGTTTGGTTTGTGGCACATCGAAGCTGACGCGTTGATGAACGGATTTATTGAATTCAGGCCATGGGCAGGAAAATGTCGTTTCAGAGACTGCCATCACCAGCATGAACCGGACTGTGCCTTGCTGGAAGCCGTTAAGCGCGGAGAGATTGATCCGGCACGGCTGGAGAGTTACCACCATATCCTGACCAGTCTCAACGAGCGCGATTAAGAAATTTTAAGCTTAGAAAATTTCCGGCATCGGGCCACTGGGCAGCGCTTCTTCAGGCGGTGTAATACCATCACGCTCGGACTCAATGGTCCCTTCGCGCAGATTTTGCTCAGACAATTCGTTTAACACCATGATCACAATACGACGGTTAGCCTGACTGCTTGGGTCCAGCTCATCAAATGGCATTGATGACCCCATACCAATAATCTGGGCAAAACGATCCTCCATCAAACCACCTTCCACCAACGCCCGTCGGGCAGAGTTGGCACGGTCTGAGGACAGCTCCCAATTAGAGTATAAACCACCATTATTGCCAAATGGCACACTGTCCGTGTGCCCATAAATACTGACTTTGTTGGGTACCGCATCCAGTATGCCAGCCATCGCCCACATGACCTCCAGGGCATAAGAGCGCATTTGCGCCGAACCTGAGTCAAAAATGGGTCGGTTCTCACGATCCATGATCTGGATTGCCAGACCTTCATTGGTGACTTCCATGGTGGCACTGTCACCGAACCATTCGAAGGCTTGATTACCGGCAATGACTTCTTCCATCTGGCCGCGCAGGCTTTGCAGATTCTCGATAGCCCGCAGGCGTGCAAGTTCAGCGACCTCAGGATTCTCCAGCTCATCAGAGGCCTCAACCATTTGCTCCTGATCCTCCTGCACCAAAGCAAGATTCAAACCCTGATTGGCAACAGTGAGCGGTCGACCACCCAGGTCAACCACGTAGGGAGTACCACCGTCGCCGGAGTTGGCAAGACTGCGCGGATCAGAGAAATAGCCAGCAATCACCATTTTCTCGAGATCTGTTGTACTTTCTATCAGCCACATCACCAGAAAAAACGCCATCAATGCCAGCGCAAAATCCGCAAAGGCAATTTTCCACGCGCCACCATGGTGGCCGCCGGCTACCTTTTTGACGCGTTTGATGACAATGGTTTGTTCTGACTTTTCCAAGATGGACTCTTTAAGCAATTAACAAAGTTGATTTTTAACGGGTACGAATGTGCTCATCCAACTGAGCAAAACTGGGCCGTTCGCCGGAAAACAAGGTTTTACGGGCGAATTCCACAGCCAACTGCGGCGGCAGTCCATTGGACGTCGCCACAATTGCCGCCTTGATGCACTCAAACATTTTGATTTCGGCGTGCGCAACTTCGGCCAGTCTTGATGCCATAGGCCCAACAAAACTGTAAGCAATAAAAATGCCCACAAACGTACCCACCAGAGCCGCTGCAACGCTCTTGCCCAAAGCATCTGGCGGTCCGCCCAGCTTCTGCATGGTGATTACAATACCAAGTACCGCCGCCACGATACCAAATGCTGGCAAACCATCAGCTATACGCGTTATCGCATGCGAAGGCTCGGTCAGTTCATGCATTTGGGTTTCAATTTCTGTATCAATCATGGCTTCAATTTCATGGGGTGCCAGATTGCTGGTGGTCATGATGCGCAAGTTGTCAGTCAGAAATTCAATGATCCGTTGATTTTTGAGCAATGATGGATAACGCGTAAACACGCCGCTTTCGGCCGGGGACTCAATGTCGGCTTCAATCGACATCATGCCTTCGCGGCGCGCTTTGTTAAAAATGTCAAACAATAATCCCAGTAAATCCAGATAGAGTTTCTGGCTGGTGGATTGCCCCATGATGGCTGCGGGTAGATTCTTGGCAGTAGCCATGACCGTGTGCATGCTGTTGGAGATCAGGAATGCGCCAAATGCAGCCCCCAGAATGATCAAAAATTCTGCTGGTTGCCACAAAACACCGAGAACGCCGCCGTGCCAGATGTAACCGCCCGCGACGCTCCCTAACACCACCAAAACACCAACTGCAAACAACATGACCTGAGAGCCCCCTTTCGGCGTACGATTTTCTGCTGCGTTTTTTATACATCGGTCGAGAATCGCAAATCATTAGTAATTTTGCGTTTTTATCAGCAAAACTTGTTTGCCAGATCATGCTTGTTTAAGCTTCCGCCTTCGTTTTTTAACAAAACAGCCTGATTCTGGACTTTCGAATGCGCGATGCCCTGTTTATCCTCATGCAGTACCTGGTGCCCCAACATCTGGTGTCCCGGTTGGTTGGCAGGTTGGCAAACAGCCGTCGACCGTTCCTCAAGATCCGGTTTATCGGCTGGTTTGCAAAACGCTACAGCGTCAATATGGACGAAGCCGCACAATCCGATCTGGCGGCCTATGACACGTTCAACAGTTTTTTTACGCGTGCTTTAAAACCCGATGCCCGTCCCTTATTGGGCTCGGATCAGGATGTGATCTGCCCCGCAGACGGCGCAATCAGTCAACTGGGCTTGATTGAGGGTGGTTCAATTTTGCAAGCCAAAGGCAGACACTATTCCGTTCAGGCCTTATTGGGTGGTGATACGACGCTGGCGCAAACATTCACAGGTGGCAACTTTGCAACCGTTTACCTGTCACCGCGTGACTATCACCGGGTGCATATGCCTGTCACGGGTCGATTACGCAAAATGATTTATGTGCCGGGTCAATTATTTTCGGTTAACAAACTCACCAGTGAACGCGTTGACGGCTTGTTTGCACGAAATGAGCGCGTGGTTTGTATATTTGATACGGATAGCGGGCCGATGGCACTGGTTCTGGTTGGCGCCATGATTGTTGCAGGCGTTGAGACGGTCTGGAGTGGCCACGTCTGTCCTGACCAGCACGTGCCGTTTGAGGTTGACTACACGGATGCCAACAATCCGGTTGTACTGCAAAAAGGAGACGAAATGGGTCGATTCAAGCTCGGCTCCACGGTGATTGCTGTGTTTGGCCCGGACATGTTGACGCTGAACGCGCTGCTGTCAGCAGGATCCGCCGTCTCTATGGGACACGTGCTGGGATCTGGCAGACCTGTTGTTTAATCGTTAGAATCCGCGTCCGCCGCTTTTTTATATAGAGATTCGATTATGAGCAAGTTTGAAAATGTTTCCGTAGTCAAAGCCGCCAACATTTATTTTGATGGCAAGGTCACCAGTCGTACGGTTGAATTTGCCAATGGCGATGTCAAAACACTGGGAATCATGATGCCAGGTGAATTCCGATTTGGCACCGCCAAAAAAGAAATAATGGAAATTCTGTCTGGCCATGTTGAGATTCTGCTGCCTGGCGAAGATCTGTGGCGCAAAGTGACAGGTGGCGATAGCTTTGAAGTTCCGGCAAACTCAGCCTTTGATATCAAAGTACTGAGTGTGACCGACTACTGCTGCTCTTACATCGGGTAAAACCTGCCCATTAAGGGGCAAGAAAAGTCTGGTAGGCAATATTGTCCGTTTCTTCCTGAAACGGGTATTGGGTCAATTGCAGGAATTCAGCAAATGGGATGCGGTCTTGCTCCGGCACCTGAATGCCTACCATCACTCGCCCGTAGGCGGCACCATGATTGCGGTAATGGAACATCGAGATGTTCCAGCGCTCGCCCAACAGATCGAGAAATGTCATCAAAGCGCCGGGGCGTTCAGGAAATTCAAATCGGAAAACGCGCTCATTCAGAACCTGCTGGCTTCGCCCGCCCACCATATGTCGGATATGCAGTTTGGCGGCCTCATTGTCAGTCATGTCAACCACACATAATCCTTGCTCTGTGAGTGCATGAATCAGGTCGCGCCGACCGTTTGCGCCATCTGCTATTTCAACACCAACAAATATCTGGGCGGCAGTGGTATCACCAAAGCGGTAATTAAATTCAGTGACATTACGTCGCCCCAGGGTTTGCGAGAACCGCCTGAAACTGCCCGGCTTTTCATCAATGGACACTGCCAGCACGGCTTCGCGGCTTTCACCCAGTTCGGCGCGCTCGGAGATATGCCGCAGCCGATCAAAATTGACATTAGCGCCGGTGATGACGGCCAGCAATACCTGATTACGCAGTCCCTGTTCACGCACGGCCTTTTTTAAGCCGGCGATGGCCAGGGCCCCCGCCGGCTCAGTAACCGCGCGCGTATCGTCAAACACATCTTTGATGGCCGCACAGATTTCATCTGTCGTCACGGTAATGACCTCATCAACACAATGTTTGAGTATGGCAAATGTCTCCTTGCCGACCTGGTTGACGGCAACCCCATCAGCAAACAGCCCTACCTGAGATAATTTTACGCGTTCACCACTTTCCATCGCTGCTTTCAGGCAGGCAGAGTCTTCGGCTTCGACAGCGATCATGCGAATATCTGGGCGCAGATATTTGATGTATGCGGCCATTCCTGCCATCAAACCACCACCACCAACAGGTACAAAAATCGCGTCCAGTCTGCCGCTGTGCTGATGCAGTATCTCCATGGCCACGGTACCTTGACCCGCAATCACGTCACGATCATCAAAAGCATGCACAAACGTGTAGCCTTTTTCCTCTACCAGTTTCATTGCATATTCAGCGGCGTCATTGTACGTATCACCATGCAGGATGACCTGACCACCCCGCGAACGCACCCCATCAATCTTGATCGCTGGCGTTGTGACTGGCATAACAATGATTGTTGGAATGCCTAACTTTGTGCCTGCCAATGCTACGCCTTGTGCATGATTGCCAGCACTTGCTGCAATAACCCCGCGTTGTGCCGCTTCCGCACTAAGCCGAGACATTTTGTTGTAGGCCCCTCTCAGTTTGAAGCTGAACACCGGCTGCATGTCTTCTCGTTTTAGCAGTACCTGATTATCCAACCGGCGTGACAAGGCGGGCGCTGTGTGCACAGGACTCTCGATGGCGACGTCATAGACGCGGGCAGACAAAATTTCCTTGATGTACTTTTCCATACCCTCTTTCCTTTCTGCAGCCATTCTTGATGGCCATTTTTTCCTGCGGGTGTCAGCGTGCGTTATACTTGCGTGGTCGATGTCTCAGAACAGCAGTTTAACGCAGCACTTAACAGGATAGCAGCATGGACCAGAATGAAATGAAAAAAGCCGTGGCGCAGGCCGCCGCCAACTACGTCAGAGATCGTCTGGATGAGCGATCTGTTATCGGGGTGGGTACTGGCTCTACAGCCAATTATTTTATCGAGTGCCTCGGTGCGTTCAGACATGACATCAGTGCCACCGTCGCCAGCTCTGAAGAAACTGCCCGACGACTAAAAGCACTGCAGATTCCAGTGATTGATCTCAATTCAGCGCCGGAGGTCACGATCTATGTTGATGGCGCTGACGAAGCAAATTCTTTTCTGCATTTGATCAAAGGCGGCGGCGGTGCGTTGACGCGCGAAAAAATCATCGCCGCTGTTGCAAAAGAATTTGTGTGTATTGCGGATGGCAGCAAACTGGTCGATGTGCTTGGGAGTTTCCCCTTGCCTGTTGAGGTGATTCCAATGGCGAGGAGCTACGTTGCCCGTCAGATTGTGAAATTGGGAGGTGACCCAGTTTACCGCGAAGGGTTTATCACCGATAACGGAAACATAATTCTAGATGTCCACAATATGAGTATCGTGGATCCACGCGCGCTGGAGACTCAGCTCAACCAGATTACGGGAGTTGTGACCAATGGCCTTTTTGCCCTGAGACCAGCAGATAAACTGATACTTGGAACAAAAGAGGGCCTGAAAACTCTGACGCGATAAGTCAGAGTTTTACAGATACAAATGCATCCCGCACACAGCCCTTATATAAAAACGCAGAGGTTTTGAGGCCTCTGCGTTTTTGTATTACAGAGGAGTGACGTTCTCTGCCTGAGGGCCTTTCTGGCCTTGAGTCACTTCCATCGTGACTTTCTGACCTTCGTGCAGCGTTTTTCTTCCAGTACCGTTAATGGCACTAAAATGGACGAATACGTCCTTTCCACCTTCCTGCTCAATGAAACCAAAGCCTTTCTCGTCATTGAACCACTTAACGGTACCTTCTACATGCTGTGCCATATTGCTCTCTTGCTAATTTCCAAGGGACGAACCGAAAACGATGCCCGGCTGCTCCCAATATTTATTTTCTCAGTTGACAAATGTATCAACTGCCGGAATCAACACCGACTCCTTGCACGAGTGTACCGCTATATTTTGTTGGTGGGAATACAGTTTTTACCTAAAAAACAGGAAAATTCCGGTTTTTAATCAAATCGAAACCAAAATTTGTGATGGGCACCACATCTATATTGCCGGATTCTCGGTCTGATCAAAAATCTTGCCGGGATTCATGATGTTATTAGGATCAAAGACTCGCTTTATCGATCGCATGAAATTGATTTCAGCATCGCTTCGGCTGTACTGAAGATAGGGTTTTTTCAGCAATCCCACGCCGTGCTCTGCAGAAACACTTCCGTGATACCGTTTGACCGCATCAAAAATACCGTAACTCACTTCTCCACATTGTCGGAAGAACTCCTCTTTCGGCAAAGCATCTGGCTTAAGGATATTAAGGTGTACGTTGCCGTCTCCAATGTGCCCAAACCAGATAATCTCAAAATCCGGGTACTTGCTGTTCACAATCCTGTCCACTTCCTTAAGAAATGCCGGCACCTTTGAGACTTGCACGGAAATGTCATTTTTGTAAGGCGTAAATTTTGAAATGGTCTCCGAGATATCTTCCCGCAGGCGCCAGAGCGTTTTTGCCTGGGTAATGTTCTGGCTCATGGTGCCGTCCAGCGCCCAACCTTGCTCAACACAGTTTTCAAATGCTGCCATGGCCGCATCCATAACCGACTCATTGGTGTTCTCGAATTCAATCAGTGCATAAAAATTCCCGATGGTCTGGAATGGGCGTTGCAATCCCTTTTCTGCCATCACGTGGCGGAGTGCTTTTTCAGAGAAAAACTCAAAGGCACTGATATTCAGAGAGGATTGGAACGCCTGCAGCACATGCATGGCTGACTCCATATCATCCACAGCCAGCACCAGCACGGTAGGGTCAAAGGGGGCTGTCGCCAGTCGCATCGTGAGCTCAACAATAAACCCGAGTGTCCCTTCAGACCCGATAAACAAGTGGCGCAAATCGTATCCAGTGGCATTTTTGACCAGCCCATGATTGAGCTCCAACAGCTCACCGGACCCAGTCACCACTTTCATGCCCATCACCCAGTCACGTGTTAATCCGTATCGGATTACTTTAATACCACCCGCATTGGTCGCGACATTACCACCAATCTGGCTGGACCCTGATGAGGCAAAATCAACGGGGTAAAACAGTCCTTTTTCTTCAGCAAATAACTGAAGTTGCTCGGTTACAACGCCTGGCTCGCAGACAAGCTGGCGATCCACTGGATTAAAATCCAGAATACGATTCATGCGATCAAAGGCAACAACCACCTCTCCATTGGAGGCTACCGCGCCACCGCTCAGACCTGTACGACCGCCTGAGGGCACCAGGGCAAGCTGATGTTGATTCGCCAGTTTTACCAGTGCCTGCACCTCGGCAGTGTTGCCCGGAAACACAATAGCAGCAGGCTTGGGCTCGTAAACTTTAGTCCAGTCTTTGCCATATACCTGCAGAGAATCGGCATCAGTTTTGACCCTATCCGCACCCACTACCCCGGCAAGGGCAGTTTCCAGAGCTTGCTGCGTTAACTTCATTCGGACGATTACCTTTTATGTTACTGATCGGGCTTATGGTAACATAGCGCGCCTCGAACGGGAGAGACCCCGCATAAACCTGTCATGAGTACTGTAGACCTTATGAAACCAACATCCCTGGATAAAAGTAAAATCCGCTTCCTGCTTCTGGAAGGCGTACATCAAAGCGCAGTCAAGACGCTGAACGATGCCGGCTATACCAATATCGAGTATTTGAAGACATCACTTTCGGAAGACGAACTGGTCGAAAAAGTAAAAGATGTGCATTTCATCGGGATCCGCTCGCGCACTCAATTGACTGCGCGTGTTTTTGAGGCGGCTACCCGGCTGCAAGCCGCTGGTTGTTTTTGCATAGGCACCAACCAGGTAGATCTCACTGCAGCATTGATCAAAGGCGTACCGGTTTTTAATGCACCTTATTCCAATACCCGCAGTGTCGCTGAGCTGGTTATCGGTCAAACCATTTTATTGCTGCGCGGCATTCCTGAAAAAAATGCGCTCACGCATCGTGGCATCTGGCAGAAAGTTGCCACCGGCTCTTTTGAAACACGTGGCAAAAAACTTGGCCTGATCGGTTACGGCAACATCGGTTCGCAGCTTAGCGTTCTGGCTGAATCCATGGGCATGAAAGTTTATCTATATGACATCGTCACCAAACTGCCGCTGGGCAATGCCACTCAAGTCAACAGTTTAAAAGAACTGATGCAGACCTGCGATGTTGTGAGTCTGCATGTACCGGAAACCGCTCAGACTGAAAGGATGATTGGTGCAGAGCAACTCAGCTGGATGAAAAAAGGCAGCATTCTGATTAACGCCTCAAGAGGCACCGTAGTTGATATCGATGCGCTGGCAGCAGCACTGGAATCAAAACATCTTTCAGGCGCAGCTGTGGACGTTTTCCCGGTAGAGCCGCACGCAAATGACGAAGAGTTTATTTCTCCGCTGCGAAAATTTGATAACTGTATTTTGACACCACACATTGGTGGCAGCACCATGGAAGCGCAGGAAAATATTGGGTTTGAAGTTGCGGAAAAACTGATTCGCTATAGCGATAATGGTTCCACTCAGACTTCAGTTAATTTCCCGGAAGTTGCGTTGCCTTCGCATCCTGGCATGCACCGCTTGTTACACGTCCACGAAAACGTGCCGGGTGTCATGTCTCAGATCAACCAGATATTTTCGGCCAGCGGCATCAACATCAGTTCGCAGTATCTGCAGACTAATGACAAGATTGGTTACGTGGTGATGGATATCGCCGAAAAAGACAGCGACATTGCGCTGGACAAGTTGCACGAAGTCACTGGCACCATCCGCTGCCGTGTGTTGTGGTAAGGATCAATAGACTCTGACGGCACAAAGAACGGCAGGGGTAGCCGGGAAATAGTTTAGGAACAATCAGACGCCAAAGGCGTCGTTCCGAAACTTTTTCCCGGCTGCCAATGCCTGCGAGAGGCAAAAACAGAGCCTACTTGATACCGTATTTCCCAGCCATCGCTTCCAGGCTGTACACCTTACCGATTCGATCGATCTGCCCCGCCGCACCAAATGCTTCCAGCCGGTCTTTCACAATACCTTTCATGGCCTTGATGGTCGGCGTCAGGAATTTACGTGGATCAAACTCTGACCTGTTTTCTGCCAGGAATTTACGTACTGCACCGGTTGAGGCCAAGCGCAAGTCGGTGTCGATATTGATCTTACGCACGCCGTGTTTGATGCCTTCCTGAATCTCGGACACCGGAACCCCATACGTTTCAGAGATTTCACCGCCGAACTCGTTAATGATGGCCAGCCACTCCTGCGGCACTGAAGACGATCCATGCATGACCAGATGGGTGGTGGGGATGCGAGCATGAATCTGCTTGATCCGTTCAATGGCCAGAATATCGCCAGTGGGCGGACGGCTGAATTTGTACGCACCGTGGCTGGTACCCACCGCAATCGCCAAGGCATCAACACCGGTATCTTTCACAAAAGCGGCCGCTTCCTCTGGATCAGTGAGCATCTGATCGTGACTGAGCTGTCCTTCTGCGCCAATGCCATCTTCTTCACCGGCCATACCGGTCTCCAAAGAGCCCAGACAACCAATCTCACCTTCGACGGAAACGCCGCAAGCGTGAGCCATGGCAACAACCGTGCGTGTAACATCCACGTTGTAGTCATAATCCATCGGGGTTTTACCATCCACACCCAATGAACCGTCCATCATCACCGACGAAAAACCCATCTGGATTGAACGCTGGCAAACAGCCGGGGATACCCCGTGATCCTGATGCATCACGATAGGAATATGCGGAAACTCCTCGATGGCCGCCAGAATCAAGTGGCGCAGAAAGTTTGATCCCGCGTATTTGCGAGCGCCCGCAGAGGCTTGCAGGATGACCGGGCTATGCACTTCATCGGCCGCCTCCATAATGGCGCGTACCTGTTCGAGGTTATTGACGTTAAACGCGGGCACCCCATATGCATGCTCAGCGGCATGATCGAGCAACTGTCGAAGACTGATCAGAGCCATAAAAATTCCTCTTCCTTAACGTACTCAGGTTTAGTTTAGTGTTCCAGAATGGCAACTGCCGGCAACACTTCTCCTTGAACAAATTCAAGGAAGGCGCCACCGCCAGTAGAAATGTAAGAAATCTGGCTGGTGATGCCAAACTTATCGATCGCCTGGATTGTTTCCCCACCACCGGCGATAGAGAAGCCCGTGTTGGCAGCAACGGCTTCGGCAATGGCCTTGGTGCCGTTTGCAAATGCGTCAAACTCAAACACACCCACCGGCCCGTTCCAGATAATCGTTTTCATGTCCGCGATAATAGCGGCAAGATTTTCTATGGTCTTCGGGCCGATATCCAAAATCATGTCGTCATCCGACACATCAGCAATATTTTTGATCACGGCTTGCGCATCGGCAGAAAACGCCTTGGCCACCACCACATCAATCGGCAATGGAATAGAGGTTTTTGCCATCAAGGCTTTGGCAGTATCCACAAGATCCACTTCAACCAAGGATTTGCCAACCGGGTAACCCGCCGCCAACAGGAACGTGTTGGCAATACCGCCACCCACAATCAACTGGTCAGTTTTTGCAGCCAGACTCTCCAGTACCTGCAGTTTGCTGGACACTTTTGCGCCGCCAACAATCGCTAGCATGGGGCGCTCCGGGCTCTTCAACGCTTTATCCAAGGCATCCAATTCCGCGGCCAACAGTGGGCCGGCAACTGCTTTGGGTGCAAATTTGGCAACACCATGAGTGCTAGCCTGGGCTCGGTGGGCAGTGCCGAATGCATCCATGACAAAAATATCGCATAAGGCTGCGTATTGCTGCGATAACTCATCGGTGTTGGCGTTTTCGCCGACATTTACCCGCACGTTCTCCAGAAGCACCATTTCACCGTCAAGCGGTTCAGCGGCAGACGGATTCTGCAAGTAATCCTGTACCAGGCGCACCTTTACACCCAAAAGTTTTTGCAGATGTTCAGCAACTGGCGCCAATGAAGACTCAGGTTGCGCGGATATCGGCTTGCCTTCGTCTGGCCGACCGAGATGCGACATCACCATGAGTTTAGCCCCGGCATCTATCGCCATTTTTAATGCCGGCAATGCCGCAACAATCCGGGTGTCATTCATCACCTGGCCGTTTTTAACCGGCACATTCAAGTCTTCACGGATCAGCACGCGCTTGCCTTTGAGATCCATATCCTGCATGCGTTCTATTGTTTTCGAAGGTGTGGTCATGGTTTCCTTGTCATCTCCCAGTACAGTCTGAATCCGAATCAAGTTGATAGATTACATTGGCTACATCCAGCATGCGATTGGCATACGCCCATTCATTGTCAAACCAGGCCAGCACCTTGATCAGGTGTTGCCCACTGACACGCGTCTGGCTCAAATCCACAATGGCTGAGCGTGGATCATGATTAAAATCACACGAGGCGAGCGGCTCATCGGTGCATGCCAGCACATTGCGCACGGATATTGACGCGGCTTGCCTGATCGCCTCATTTACGGATGCCACGCTCGCATCACGCCTGACCGTCACGGTCAGGTCTATCGCAGAGACGTTGACGGTGGGTACCCGCATCGCTTGCGCTGAGAAACGGCCTTCCAGATGCGGCAATATACGCCCGATGCCTTTAGCAATTTCGGTATCAACCGGGATGATCGATTGCACGGCACTGCGTGTTTTACGCAGATCCTGGTTATGGTACGCATCAATGACCGGTTGATCATTCATTGCCGAATGAATGGTTGTGATTACACCATATTCAACGCCAAAGCTGTCATCCAGCGCTTTTATGACCGGCACCACACAGTTGGTGGTGCACGAAGCACTTGAAATAATGCGGTGCGACGGCGCCAGGGTCTGATCATTAATACCGTAAATAATCGTTGCATCAACATCACTTTGTGCCGGTTGCGAGAACAACAGGCGTCCAGCACCCGCCGCCAGATGTTGCTCAGCCGTTGCCCGGTCACTGAAACAACCACTGCATTCAAGCACCAGATCAACATCAAGCTCTGCCCACGGCAAACCTTCAATGCCGCGATGAGACAGCAACTGTACCGACTGCCCGTTTACCCGCAAACGATCGGATGCCTCCAGCATAACCTCGCCGGCAAATCGGCCATGTGTGCTGTCATACCGCGTCAAGTGCGCCAAACTGCGCGCATCCGTCAGATCGTTGATCGCAACAATCTGCAAACCCGTAAGATCCGTGCGCTCATGCAAGGCACGCAGTACGCAACGACCGATACGACCATATCCGTTGATTGCCAGCCTGAATGGCTTTGACATCACCTACTCCGATCAGTCGTTGACTGCTTAAACCAGCAGTGCCTGGGCTTTTACGATAATGTTGTCTGCTGTAAACCCGAACTCTTTCAGCAACACACCGCCCGGGGCAGATTCGCCAAAGCGGGTCATACCGATGATGGCACCATCAAGCCCGACATATTTGTACCAGTAATCCGCGGCGGCAGCCTCTACAGCCAGACGTTTGCGTACGGTGGATGGCAGCACCTGCTCACGATAAGCCGCATCCTGCGCGTCAAACACATCTGTGCTTGGCATGGAAACCAGTCGGGCCTGTACACCTTGCTCCAGCAATTTTTTAACCGCATCGCGGGCAATTCCGACTTCAGAGCCTGTCGCGATCACAATGAGGTCTGGTTGACCTGCGCAATCTTCCAGCACGTACGCGCCACGGCTGATAGCAGCAATCTGATCGTCCGTACGAGACTGATGATTCAGATTCTGACGCGAAAATACCAATGATGTCGGGCCATTCTGTCGCTGCAGTGCAAGTTTCCAGGCAACCGCTGTCTCGACCGCATCGGCAGGGCGCCAGACTGACATGTTGGGTGTCGTGCGCAGGCTGGCCAACTGCTCGATCGGCTGGTGGGTCGGTCCATCTTCACCCTGACCAATTGAGTCATGGGTATAGACGTTGATAACCTGTTGCTTCATCAACGCAGACATCCGCACAGCGTTGCGTGCATATTCCATAAATATCAGGAAGGTACCGCCGTAGGGGATAAAACCTCCATGCAGCGCAATACCATTCATGATCGCGCTCATACCAAATTCACGCACACCGTAATAGATGTAGTTGCCATCAGCACGCTCGCTCAATGGCAAACTGCCTTTCCACATTGTCAGGTTAGATCCTGCAAGATCTGCGGAACCTCCGATCAATTCCGGCAAGATTTCACTGAATGCAGCGATGGTATTTTGTGATGCTTTGCGAGAGGCGATGTTTTCAGCTTTTTGTTGTGATGCCGCGATGAAGTCATTGGCACCTTGCTCAAAATGGCCGGGCAGCTCACCCTTGAGGCGGCGCACAAATTCCATCGCCAGTTCCGGGTAGGCTTCCTCGTAACGCACAAGTTTTTCTTTCCAGCGTGATTCCGCCTGAAATCCACGTTCACGTGCATCCCAATCCATTTTGATGGGAGCAGGAATATCAAAGGGCTCGTGTGACCAGCCCAAGGCCTCTCGTGTAGCCGCCACTTCAGCAGCGCCTAACGGAGAGCCATGCACGTCAGATGTCCCGGCTTTGGCTGGCGATCCAAACCCGATCACTGTTTTGCAGCGAATCAGTGTTGGGCGAGACAAATCGTTACGCGCCGATTCGATGGCAGCAATGATCTGCTGGGGATTGTGCCCATCGGCAGATAATACCTGCCAGCCATAGGCCTCAAAACGCTTGGTGGTATCGTCGGTAAACCAGCCTTCGATGTCACCATCAATCGAAATGCCGTTGTCGTCATAAAACACGATCAATTTGCCTAATGCGAGTGTGCCCGCCAGTGAACATACTTCGTGCGAAATACCCTCCATCAGGCAGCCATCACCGGCAAATACATAGGTGAAATGATCAACGATCTGGTGTTCAGGCTTGTTGAACTGCGCCGCAAGAGTCTTTTCTGCGATCGCCATGCCAACACCGTTGGCCAAACCCTGCCCCAGCGGCCCAGTCGTTGTTTCAACTCCCGGCGTATAACCATACTCGGGGTGACCCGGGGTACGGGAATGCAGTTGTCGAAAATTCTGCAGCTCCTCAATCGGGAGATCGTATCCACTGAGGTGCAACAATGAATAAATAAGCATCGACCCATGCCCATTGGATAAAACAAACCGATCTCGGTTCAACCAATGCGGATTGCCGGGATTGTGCGAGAGGTAGTCACCCCACAGTACTTCAGCGATATCCGCCATCCCCATCGGGGCGCCCGGGTGACCGGAATTGGCTTTCTGGACGGCATCCATGCTGAGGGCGCGGATAGCATTAGCGCGTTCTCTGCGCGTGGTCAGTCGGGTCGACATTCGTGGGGCTCCTGTACAGAGTACTGCCTTTGAAAAACGCGTATTTTCCCGCACCTGAGCACAAGTTTCCACTTGTGTTTCCAAACCAGCAAAAAGATCTATATCAAAATATTTTGATATATGCGCCCACCCTGTTATAGTTCGCGCCTTTAAAGCACAGTGAAACTCTCTCCACATGGTTGTAATTGACAGTCTTGCCTCCGTCAGCAAAGCCTTGGGTGACGAACTCAGGTTGGAGATACTGCATGTGTTGAGAACTGAATCGTTTGGGGTGTTAGAGCTGTGCAGGATTCTGAATATCCGGCAGAACGCACTGAGCCATCACCTCAAGATTCTGGCGACTGCCGGGCTGGTTAGCAGTCGCAGGGAAGGCAACAGTATTTTTTACCGGCGTATTCTGTTGCTGCCCGAAGACCCGTTTTTTGCGGTTAAACAAGCCGCTTTTGCTTGTCTTGACCGCACAGAGTTGCGCGCTGATCTCAGCACAGGTATCCGTCAGATACACGCGGAACGTTCTGAACAGTCGCTGCTGTTTTTTGAGCGCCATGCAGAGCGATTTCTTGAAAAGCAGGAACTGGTTGCCGAATACGCCAACTATCGCGATACCTTACACGCTTTACTGGCTGGATTGCATATGCCTGCCAGTGCACGAGTGATGGAAGTCGGCCCAGGTGAAGGGCGCTTGTTAAGCGAGCTTGCCGGCATTTACCAGCAAGTGATTGCGTTGGATAACTCGATAGAAATGCTGAGCAGGGCGCGCAACACCATATCCGACCTGCAACAGAACGTTGAATTTATTCACGGTGATACACAGGTCGCCATTGCACGCGGCATTCGCTTGGACCTGCTGATTTATAACATGGTCCTGCATCACATCCCGTCACCGTGGGAGGCTTTCCAGGATTCGGCAAAACTGCTCGAGGCCGATGGTGTGCTGCTGCTGATAGATCTCAGCCGACACGATCAGGATTGGGTTCGTGATGCCTGCGGTGATCTGTGGTTGGGTTTCGAAAGCCATGAATTGGACGAGTGGGCCGGGCAGGCAGGCCTGCTTGCCGCGCAGAGCATGTATCTGGGTCTGCGCAACGGTTTTCAGGTGCAACTTAGGGTTTTTAAAAAATCCGCGCTCGACAGTCCGACAACCCTGAAGAATTTTTAACAGCCAGATCTTATTAACAGACAGATTTTATTAACAGACAGAAGGAACCCTGAACATGACAACAACCCTGTTTACCTCAGAATCCGTTGCCGAAGGCCATCCGGATAAAATTGCAGACCAGATCTCCGACGCGGTGTTGGACGCCTTGCTCAAGCAAGACCCACGGGCGCGTGTGGCCTGCGAAACTTTAATCAAGACCGGTATGGTTATTGTGGCGGGCGAGGTGACCACCGAGGCGTACGTCGATTTGGAAGAGATCACGCGTCGCGTGGTGGTCAACATCGGTTATGACCACTCTGATAAAGGCTTTGACGGACACTCATGTGCAGTGCTGAATGCCATCGGCAAACAGTCACCCGATATCGCCATGGGTGTCGATGAAACGGCAGACCACGAACAAGGCGCTGGCGACCAGGGTTTGATGTTTGGTTATGCCACCAACGAAACTGATGTATTGATGCCGGCTCCCATTACTTACTCACACCGACTGGTCAAGCGCCAGGCCGAAGTGCGCAAAAACGGCACTCTGCCATGGCTGCGCCCCGATGCAAAAAGTCAGATTACCTTCCGATACCAGGACGGCAAACCTGTTGGTATCGATGCGGTTGTACTGTCTACCCAGCACGGTCCGGAAATCGCGCAGAAAGCATTGCAAGAAGCGGTCATGGAAGAAATCATCAAACCAGTTCTGCCCGCAGAATGGTTGGATGCCAACACCAAGTACTTCATTAATCCGACTGGCCGTTTTGTGATCGGCGGTCCGTTTGGTGACTGCGGCCTGACTGGCCGTAAAATTATTGTTGATACCTACGGCGGGATGGCCCGTCACGGCGGCGGTGCATTCTCTGGTAAAGATCCATCAAAAGTTGACCGTTCAGCAGCCTACGCCGCGCGATACGTCGCCAAGAATATCGTGGCTGCTGGCATTGCAGATCGTTGCGAAATCCAGGTGTCTTACGCCATTGGTGTCGCCGAACCAACATCTATCAGTGTTGAAACCTTTGGCACTGGCAAGATCAGCAACGAACGCATTGTTCAGCTGGTCCGTGAACACTTTGAGCTGCGTCCAAAAGGTCTGATCAAAATGCTGGATCTGATCCGCCCAATTTATTTTGACACCGCGGCGTACGGCCACTTTGGCCGTGAAGAGCCACAATTTACCTGGGAAAAAACCGACAAAGCCGCAGCGCTGCGTGCAGCAGCCGGCCTGTAAACCACAACAGACAACATGGCTGCGCAGTAATGTCGCTGCGCAGCAATCACAGTATTTAAGGAAAACTTATGAGCAAGCCCGATTATAAAGTTGCCGATATGAGCCTGGCCGAATATGGCCGTAAAGAAGTTATTCTGGCGCAGGCTGAAATGCCCGCCCTGATGGCGCTGCGTGCGCGCTACAAAGCTGAACAACCGCTGGCGGGTGCAAAAATTATTGGCTGCATCCACATGACTATCCAGACAGCCGTGTTGATCGAGACCCTGGTAGAGCTGGGCGCGCAAGTGCGCTGGTCATCATGCAACATCTTCTCAACACAGGATCACGCTGCAGCATACATCGCCTCTAAAGGTATCGCGGTTTACGCCTGGAAAGGTCAGACTGTTGAAGAGGGTGACTGGTGTGTTGAACAGACCATCCTTAAAGATGGCCAGCCTTGGGACGCCAATATGCTGCTGGACGACGGCGGTGATCTGACCAATATGGTGCACAACAAATATCCACAAATGTTGGTCAGCATTAACGGTATTACTGAAGAAACCACAACCGGCGTTCTGCGTCTGTTGGAAATGCTGGAAGCAGGAACGCTTAAAGTGCCTGCGATTAACGTCAACGACTCAATTACCAAATCCAAAAACGACAATAAGTACGGCTGTCGTCACAGCCTGAACGATGCCATTAAACGCGGCACGGATATGCTGCTGTCTGGCCGTCATGCGCTGGTGGTTGGTTATGGTGACGTTGGTAAAGGCTCTGCACAAAGCCTGCGTCAGGAAGGCATGATTGTGAAGATCAGCGAGATCGATCCCATTTGTGCGATGCAAGCCTGTATGGATGGTTTTGAAGTCGTATCTGCCTACAAAAACGGCATTAACACCGGCAAGCTTGAAGACGTCGACAGCGCGCTGCTCGGCAAAGTCGATTTGATTGTGACCTCTACAGGTAATATCGATGTGTGCGACAAGAACATGTTGCAGGCACTGAAGTCTGGCGCAGTGGTTTGCAACATCGGTCACTTTGATAACGAAATTGACACACAGTACATGCGTGACAACTGGACGTGGGAAATGGTCAAACCACAGGTCCATAAAGTTTACCGCGCTGATCCGGAACAGAATGCTGACAATTATCTGTTGCTGTTGTCGGAAGGACGACTGGTCAACCTCGGCAACGCGACTGGCCACCCATCACGCATTATGGATGGCTCGTTCGCAAACCAGGTGATTGCACAGATTCACATGTACAAACAAGGTTTCGCCACGCGCTCAGCAGAAGAGAAAAAGCAATTGCTGCGCGTAGAAGTGTTGCCGAAGAAACTTGACGAAGAAGTGGCGGCATTGATGGTGTTGGGTTTTGGTGGGGTGGTCACCAAACTTACGGCCCCACAAGCCAAATACATCAATGTCAAAGTTGAAGGTCCTTTTAAACCGGACAGTTACAAGTACTGATTGTCCTGCACGGACTCAGGTCAGAACGTAGCCGGTGTCACAGCCGGCTATGCTTACAGGAAAGATTATGGACAGACACACAAACGAACCACGATTCAGCTTTGAATTTTTCCCTCCGCGCACAGACGTGGGCGTTGAAAAGCTCCGTGATGTACATCGTGAATTGGCAGCATTAAATCCGGATTTTTTCTCCGTGACCTATGGTGCCGGCGGATCAACCAGGGATGGCACACGTCAGACGGTTACAGCCATCAAGCAGGCCGGATCAGATGTGGCACCGCATTTGTCATTTGGTGGTTCCTCAAAAGAGGATATCGCTGCTCTGCTGGCTGATTACAAAAACATGGGAATCAACCGCCTTGTAGCGTTACGCGGGGATATTCCTTCAGGCACGGGCGTCGCCTCTCAGTATTATTATGCGAACGAACTGATCGAATTTGTGCGTGACACAACCGGCGATCATTTCCATATAGAAGTGGCTTGTTACCCTGAAATTCACCCGCAGTCCGACTCTTACGACAGCGATTTGAAATACTTCAAAAACAAAGTGGATGCCGGCGCCAACAGTGCCATCACGCAATACTTTTACAATCCGGATGCATACTTCTTTTTTGTGGATGCCTGCACAAAAGCTGGTATCACCATCCCGATTGTGCCGGGTATTATGCCCATTACCAATTTCACCAGCCTGCAGCGCTTCAGCAACAATTGTGGCGCTGAAATTCCACGTTGGATTCGTCAACGCCTGCAGTCCTTTGGCGACGACAGTAACAGCATTCGTGAATTTGGAACCGAAGTAGTCCAGCGGCTTTGTGAAGACTTGCTGGCAGGTGGTGCACCCGGTTTGCATTTTTATACCATGAATCAGACTGAGCCAGTCCGGCAGATCTGGCAACAATTGGGTCTGCGCGCCTGAGCCCGGGAGCAACGATATGCGACTAAGCCGCTTGTATTGCGACTCAGACTTGTCTGCAGATGCGTTGCTCACTTTGGGTGAGGATCACACCCATTATCTGGGAAAAGTTTTGCGCGTAAAACCTGGTTACTGGATTGCGCTTTTTAACGGGCACGACGGCGAGTTTCACGGCGAAATCATGCACATAGGTAAGCGTGACATGCAGGTCAAACTCGACAGTTGCTGCCACAAACTACCCGAGCGATTGTTGAGCATACATATAGGCCTGGGTTTATCCCGCGGCGAGCGTATGGATTATGCAGTACAAAAAGCCACAGAACTGGGTGTCACTCACATAACACCTTTGTTTACCGAATTCAGCGAAGTTCGCCTGGATTCTGATCGTGCAGACAAACGCACCAGTCACTGGCAGAAGGTTGCGATCAGCGCCAGCGAGCAATGTGGTCGCTGCACGGTGCCGGTCATTTCCAACCCAGCCTCACTCGAAGATTGGATAGCTCAGGTGCCGGAAGGGCAGGGTTTTACCCTGGATCATACTGGCACTTCCGGGTTTGTCGGCGATAAGCCAGAGGCGGTATACCTGCTGATCGGACCCGAAGGTGGCACCAGCGAGCATGAAAAACAGCTGGCAAGTGCGGCTGGATTCAAAACTGTCCGATTAGGTCCGCGGGTGTTGCGCACAGAAACAGCGCCCGTCGTCGCGTTGACGGCCTTGCAATTGCGATGGGGAGATTTTTAGTCCATCTCACCCAGCCAGTTTTCGCAAACCAAACCTGAAATCCGGCTAAATTCACGCTGATTGTTGGTCACCAGAACGGCACCGGAACTCAATGCATGAGCCGCAATGAGCAAATCGTTTCCGCCAATAACCAGCCCCGTACGCTTTAGACCAGCGCGGAGTTGACCGTACACAACACCCTGCGGCTCACCCCAGGATTCAATTACTATCTTTCGCAAGAAACCCTTCAACTGCGCATGACGCTCGGCGCGCAAACTCGTGATCCCATTTTCAATGCCATAGCACAGTTCAGCATAGGTGATTGAGGATATGGTCAAATATGGAAGCGCTTTGAATTTATTGCGCAAACCAAGATCCCTATTTTTTAACACGTAAATGCACATATCCGTATCGAGCATATACATTAGAAAAATTCCCTTTCCTGAGCAGGCAAGTCTTCTCTATCCAACAAAAAGTCCTCTCCGAATGCAGAGGTTTGACTAAAAAAAACATCCCAGTCTGCCTCAGTTGCCGAGATGATCACCTCGTTTCCTTCTTTTCTGAGATAGACCGTCTCCGTATCAAACCGAAGTTCTTTGGGAAGCCGAATGGCCTGACTACGTCCGTTCATAAATACCTTAGCTGTGTACTGGGTCATTTCTGGAATTCCTCACACTAAATGGTATATACCATACGATATATACCGCGTTCAGGCAAGTCACACTGAACGGGTTATAGATCAAGTGTGATGCTTAGGCCAAAAAAAAAGCGCCCATCTGGGCGCTTTAAAATTTCCTTGGGGGAAAACAGTGCCGGCAATGACCGGCACTCACTTCTCACTTCATCTAACTTTAAATCTGTCGTTCAGTCACCGATCTTACTTGGTGAACTCAGGGTAAGCTTCCAGACCACACTCGGAGATGTCTACGCCCTGATCTTCTTCCTCTGCACTTACACGCAGACCCATAATGGCCTTCAGTGCGATCCAGACGATGAAGCTTATGCCAAACACCCAGACGAAGATGGTTGCTGCACCAACGATCTGACCGAAGAAAGTTGAGGCGCTGTTAGTGATTGGTACCAGCAGCAGACCAAGCAGACCACATGAACCGTGAACGGAGATTGCACCCACTGGATCATCAATCTTGAGCTTGTCGAGTGCGATGATGCTGAACACAACCAATACACCGCCGATGGCGCCAAACAGCGTGGCCTGCAGTGCTGTTGGGGTTGAAGGCTCGGCAGTAATTGCTACCAGACCCGCCAGCGCACCGTTCAGGATCATGGTGAGGTCAGCTTTGCCGAACAGCAAGCGAGCGGTAATCATGGCTGCGATCAGGCCACCTGCTGCAGCTGCGTTGGTGTTCAGGAACACGACTGCCACTGCGTTTGCGCTGCCAACATCAGCCAGCTTCAGTACAGAACCGCCGTTGAAACCGAACCAGCCCATCCACAGGATGAAGGTGCCCAGTGTAGCCATCGGAAGGTTTGCACCTGGGAACGCACGAGCCGTGCCATCCGCACCATATTTGCCTTTACGGGCGCCCAGCAGTATCACACCTGCCAGAGCCGCAGAAGCGCCTGCCATGTGAACAATGCCCGAGCCTGCGAAGTCAACAAATCCAAGGTCACCCAGTGTGTAGAGGCCGAACACTGCGTTGCCGCCCCATGTCCATGAACCTTCCATTGGGTAGATGAAACCTGTCATCACCACGGCAAACGCCAGGAAAGCCCACAGCTTCATACGCTCTGCCACCGCACCTGACACGATAGACATTGCGGTTGCGACGAACACAACCTGGAAGAAGAAGTCAGATGCGTCAGAGTAAACCGCGCCGCCGTCAAAACCCTCTTCAGCTTTTGATGCCAGTGCAGATGCCACCAGATCTTCACCACCGGCAATGCCAGACAGGAAGTAGGTGCCGCCGTACATGATTGCATAACCGCACACCAGATACATGGTGCAGGAAATACCGAACAGAGCGATATTTTTTGTCAGAATTTCAGTTGTGTTTTTTGCACGAACCAGACCTGCTTCGAGCATAGAGAAGCCAGCCGCCATCCACATTACCAGTGCGCCACACACCAGAAAGTAGAAGGTGTCCATTGCGTACTGCAGTTCAAAAATTTGGTTTTCCACCTTTATTTCCTCCGCTTGAGAGCTAATTCAGCTGCTAGACAGCAGCCTCGCCTGTTTCACCAGTTCTGATTCGGATTACCTGTAACAGGTCCGATACGAAGATTTTGCCGTCACCAATTTTTCCAGTGTTGGCAGCTTTGGTAATCGCTTCCAGTGTCTGATCCAGCAGGTCATCACTGATCGCTACCTCGATCTTCACTTTAGGGAGGAAATCCACCACATATTCAGCGCCACGATACAACTCGGTGTGACCCTTTTGACGCCCAAAACCTTTTACCTCAGTTACTGTGATGCCCTGCACGCCAATCTCTGATAATGCCTCTCGGGCATCGTCCAGTTTGAAAGGCTTGATAATCGCCGTTACTAACTTCATGTCTCGCTCCTTGTTTCTTACAACATAGGTTCTTTAACCTGGGCGCTTGTTTATACCTGCGCCGCCACTTCAGTGCAGATACACCTGTCTGACACTATGCACGGCGCGTGCCATATTAAATTTCGCTATGTATTCCAAATAGATACGACTTTTCTGGGAAAAACATACGCAATTTGACGGTATTGGCGCATTTGCTGCGCACCAATAAGGTGCATAGATAGCAAAACTCGCACCCATGCTGTGCCGGCCTGAATAGCCAAGGGAATTATGGTATTGTCGTCACATCAGCAATTGCAGGAAGACAGTCCAAAAGAGGGGCAGATGATTAACAAACAGATTCTTGATGATATCGCTGAACAAGTCAGCCGCCGCCTGCCTCAGCTGAATGCGCTGGGACAGGATGTCTCCGACAGTGTGAAAGGTCTTGTGCAACAAAGCCTTGGCAAACTGGATCTGGTGACGCGCGATGAGTTTGAGGCGCAGTTACGCGCTCTTCAACGTGCTGAGGCCAAAATCCTGGAACTTGAAGCAGCCGTTGCGGAGCTGGAGTCCCGCATCACGCCGTGAGCGATCGCACGGCAAAATGTCGAAAGGCAGCCGCTTGCGCGACATGACTGGCACTGATGATCTGTTCACCGTCCAGATCGGCCAATGTCCTGGACAATTTGATCATGCGGTGACAGGCTCTGGCGGATAGGTGCAGCTTCTCCATACTTTGCTGAATCAGTGACTCTGCTGCCGGCTGCATCGGACAAAACTCGTCCAGGCGCTCGGCGTCCAATTCCCTATTCAAACAGCCTTGCCTGACAAACTGTGTCTGCCGACACTGTGTCACTTGTTCCCGCAATTGCGCCGAATCAGGTTCAGGCGTTTTTGGAGGCCTGCGCAATTCCTCACTGCTCAGGCGCCCAATCTGCACGTGCACATCAATTCTATCCAGCAAGGGCCCGGAAATTTTTTCAAGATAACGCGCAATCCGGTCGGGCGTGCAGCGGCAGAAACCACGCTCGTCACCGGCATAACCGCAAGGGCAGGGGTTCATGGCAGCAATCAGTTGGAATCGGGCGGGATAGCTGACCCGGTACTCGGCACGGCTGATGGTAATCATGCCTGCTTCCAAGGGTTCGCGCAGACTTTCCAGTACATGTCGCTTGAATTCAGTCAGTTCATCCAGAAACAGAATGCCCGCATGCGCCAGCGTGACTTCGCCGGGCGTGATATGCCGTCCGCCACCCACAATTGCCACTGCACTCGCACCATGATGTGGTGCACGAAAGGGTGCGCACGCCCAGTCGGCAGCTTCAAACCTGACGCCCGCGACAGAGCGCACTGCAGCGACAGCCAGTGCGTCGGCCTCGTTCAAAGAAGGCAGCAAACCGGGCATCGCGTTGGCAAGCAGAGTCTTGCCCGTACCGGGTGGGCCGACCATCAGCATGTTATGACCACCGGCGGCGGCAATGAGTAGCGCGCGCTTGGCAAGCACCTGTCCGCGCACAGAACTGATTTCGGTGATGCCCGACATGGTCTGCACAGGCAATGTTCGCTCAGGCATGGGGCTGAGCGGTTTGCCACTAAAATGCAGAAAGGCATTGCGCAAGGTATCCACACCAAAACTGCTGGCGTTGCGAACCAGCGTCGCCTCGTCTGCGTTTGCTGATGGCACCATCAGACGTCGGCCCGCATCGCGAGCTGCGATCACGGCTGGCACCACACCTTGCACACCACGCACGTCGCCGGCCAGCGCCAGCTCACCCAGGATTTCGATATCCGCCAGTTTTTTTGCGGGCAGCTGTCCGGACGCCGCCAGAATACTGAGCGCGATGGCCAGATCATAACGACCGCCACTTTTGGGGATGTCGGCTGGAGCCAGATTGATGGTGATACGACGTGCGGGGAATTCCAGGCCTGCGTTTAGGATGGCACTGCGGACCCGTTCCCGGCTTTCTTTAACCGCAGTTTCAGGCAGACCTACCATATTCAGCGCCGGCAAGCCGTTGGATAAATGCGTTTCTACTGTGACCAGTGGCGCATCAACGCCTTGGTTAGCACGGGTATAAACGATGGCAAGTGACATGCTGTTCTCCTCCATGAGAAATATTTGTCTGCATCACATCCTGTGATGGTTTTCTACTCAACAAGTTGGCGGATACTGTCTACCGGTATAAAAAGTTTTAATGGGTTTGACGGCAGCGGAATGTATCCGAACTGCTTATAAAAATCTGCTGCGCGCACATCTATTGCATCAACCACCACCGCGTAAACCGCAAGCACGTCACTTGCATGAATAATCCTTCGCAGTGCATCGACTAACATGATCGTCCCCAGTCCTTGACCCTGGTATTCACGGTCCACCGCGAGACGGCTCAGCAACACAACTGGAACGGGATACTTTGGCAACCTTTTACTCATTTCCTGAGGCAGACTTGATGCATCAACCGTGCCCGCACATAAACCGTAATATGCACAAAGTCTTCCAGAGCTGTTCGAGTCAACCGCAACAAAAACCCGATTTAACCGCCGCTTTATGTCCTGTGTAGCATAGTGCTTCAGGTAATTGTCAAGAAGCTCATAACCGCAGTCAAACGTCTCTCGATGATGACGATGAGAAAGCACCTCAATTACAACATCCATGTCTTCGGCCCGGTAGAAACGCTCAAATTACTGGCAAGGCTTTATTTTTTGAGAATGCCTGTACCATCCTTTTGTTGGGCTTAGGTGGATTTTCAAGGGCATCCAGAAATACTTGTGCATCCTCCGGTGTTAAAGTCACTGACTCATGCTCCTTGATGACGCGATCTGCCGCGCTCACAGCCTGATTTATGACAAATTCCGAGATGTTTTTATTGAGGTACGCCGCCGCGCGTTCGATCTTCAGTTTTGACGTGCTGTCCAATCGGATGTGCATACGTTCCTGCTTTAATGTATCTGCTGATGCCATCAACGATCCTCTTTAGTCTACTTTCAACGGACAAAGTGTACGCCTGCTGTGCGCACGCATCAACGCACTTACTAAGGAGAATTTCATATTTAATACCACGACAGGAATGTTATAGCGCAAATCAGAACACTTCGCGCGCCAACGTGGATTCAAAACCACGCTCGCGCTCAAGCTCCAGAAGTACCAGTAGATCGTCGTAACTGATAGGACGGCTGAAGTAGTAGCCTTGCACCTGATCACACAAGTGTTCGCGTAGAAAATCAACCTGGCCAATGGTTTCAGCACCTTCAGCAATGACTTTCATGTTCAGGCTGTGGGCCAGATTGATGATGGCCTTCACGATGGTGGCATCGTCCAGATTGCTCTGCACGTTGCTAACAAAAGATCGGTCAATTTTTAACGCGGAGATCGGTAGGCGCTGAATGTGAGCAAAAGAGGAATAACCGGTACCAAAGTCATCCAGCGATATGGCAATGCCCAGATCACTGAGTTCGCGCAGGCTCTGATCAACTGCACTGCCTTCAATCATCATGGTGGTTTCAGTCAGTTCAAACTCCAGGCGCCCCGGACTGATGCCATGTTTTTTAATGATGTTGGCGACGGTGCGTACAAAGTTTTTGTCCTGAAACTGCTTAAACGCCACGTTCACAGCAATTTGCACGTGATCGTGCCCCTTTGAGGACAGCTCATTCAGTTGCTTACACGCGGAGTGGATAATCCAGTACCCCAGCGGAACGATCAAACCACTTTCTTCAGCAACGCGAATAAACGCGCCGGGCGGCAACAAACCACGCACAGGGTGCTGCCAGCGCAGTAGCGCTTCAACACCCACAATTTTGTTGCGGCTGATATCAATACGCGGTTGGAAGTGCAGGACAAAATCTTCTTTACGCAGACTGCGACGAATTTCCGATTCCAGTTTAAGTTCTTTCTGGGCGTCATCGGTCATGTCATAGGTGTAACGCTGCCAGGTGTTGCCACGCTCCTGTTTGGCCACGCGCATCGCCATGTCTGCTTGTCCAAACAGATTATCAACGCTGATCTCACCATCTTCTTTGATGGCGAGCCCAAGGCTCACGTTCATTTTGACGGCATTGCGCCCCAGCAAAAACGGCTTGGCCATCGCTGCCAGCACTGCCTCACAGCGCAAGACCGCCTCGGTTTCAACAGATCCGGCAGTATTCTGGAAGATGACAGCGAATTCGTTGCCACCCACACGTGCAAGACGCTGGTGAGGCAACAGGCATGACTGTAGTCTTTCTGCAATCAGTTGAATCAATGCGTCGCCGGCTCCTTGACCATAAGACACGTTGACCTTTTTAAATTGGTCGACATCGATCAACAGCAAGGCCACCGACGCTGTTTCAGTGCGCTGCGCCAGTACCGAGGCCAGTTGTTCCCTCAAATGCTGGCGATTGCTTAAACCCGTCAGCGGATCCGGCAAGCGTGCGGGCTGTTGCAGTACAGGCTGTCTGCGGGCGCCAAAGTGCAACAGCACACTGCGCATGATATGCACACTCAGACCATCACGCTGCAATACTTCAAAATCGCGGGGAGGATCTTGACTGAAGGAATTGTCATCAGTCTGTAAGGTCTTATCCGTCAGTACGACCAAGGGCAGGTTGACTTGTTGACGGCTAAGTTCTATCAGCAAACGGGCTGCGATTTGTACATCGGAAATCTGTCCCCAAAGCATCAGCTGGTAACGCGCAAGATTGCGGGTCGCCAGGGCCTTTGGATCTGCAGGGCACGATTCCAGCTCGCTAGGTATATCCGGAATGCCTTGTAGCAAGCGGTTTACCTGACTGAAATCCGAATCCTGCTCGGAGATTAACAATACTCGCACTACACCGCTCCATGGGGGGCTTTATGTACTCTATCGTACCTATAATTCAGCTTGGCGGAATACCACACAATCAGGTATCGGCCTTCACTTCATAAACTTCAGGTGATCCAGTTCACAAATTCAGCATTTAGTTGCCAGGCATCGTCTTGGGGTATACTCCCCGGCTTGCTGAAATCGCCCTGCTCAGGATCCATCTTCTCTGTGAACAAACTCAACCCCCGTCAAACCGAGGCTGTTCGTTACATCAGCTCACCACTGCTGGTCCTTGCGGGTGCCGGCAGCGGCAAGACAAGCGTTATAACACAAAAAATTTCCTGGCTGATAAATGAATGTGGCATCGCCGCACACAAAATTGTGGCAGTGACATTCACCAATAAGGCCGCCCGCGAGATGAAAGAGCGAGTCGGTCGCCTGCTCAAAGAACAAAATACCTCTCGCGAACGCGGGCGAGGACTGACCATCGCGACCTTTCATCATCTCGGTCTGACCATTATTCGCCACGAACTTAAACATATCGGCATCAAAAGCGGTTTCTCAATTTTTGATAGCCAGGATGCGCTCGCCTTGATCAAGAGTCTGATGATCAAGGCGGAAAACAGTAATGACGAGCAGCTGCGCTGGTTGCAGAATCAAATTTCAGACTGGAAAAATGATCTGTTATTGCCCGCGCAAGCCATGGACAAAGCCGAGGATGAGCAGACCCTGCTGGCGGCCCGTGTTTATGAGGAATACCAGCGACATCTGCGCGCGTTTAATGCAGTAGATTTTGATGACTTGATTCTGCTGCCGGTGCTTTTGTTTCAACAGCAGTCCGCCGTGTTGGAACGTTGGCAGAATCGTGTGCACTACCTGCTCGTTGACGAGTATCAAGACACCAATACCAGCCAATACCTGCTGGTCAAACTGCTGGTCGGCCCGCGCAATGGCCTGACGGTGGTGGGTGATGATGACCAGTCGATTTATGCTTGGCGCGGCGCGCGACCTGAGAACATGTTGCAGTTGCAACACGACTATCCGTCTTTGAAAGTGATAAAACTGGAGCAGAATTATCGCTCCAGCAACATCATTTTGCAGGCAGCCAACACATTGATCGCGAATAACCCGCACCTGTACGAAAAAAGTCTATGGAGTGAGCTCGGCTTGGGAGAACCTATGCGCGTGCTGGCCATGCCGGATCAGGAGGCGGAAGTCGAGCGGATAGCCATGGAGATTCTTAGTCTTTGTGTGCAGAAGCAGCTCAAGTTCAGCGACTTTGCCATTCTGTACCGCGGCAACCATCAAGCGCGCCTGCTGGAAATCAAATTACAGTCACATCAGATTCCTTATCAGCTCAGCGGCGGTACCTCGTTTTTTTCGCGCGCAGAAATCAAAGACATCATGGCCTACCTGCGTTTGCTGATTAATCCCGATGATGACAACGCCTTCCTGCGCGTGATCAATACCCCGCGGCGCAAAATTGGGCCTTCCATTCTTGAAGGCCTCGGCAGTTATGCCACCGAGCGCGGCATCAGCCTGTTATCGGCTTGCCATGAAATGGGTCTGGAACAATTTTTAGGTAGCACTCAAGTTGAGAAGCTACGCCGATTCAGCCATTGGATCAGCGCTGTTGCACAAAAATGCCAGCAAGATGATCCGGTACGCAGTATCCGCGAGATGATCAGCGACATGGATTATGAAGGCTGGTTGCACCAGACCAGCAACACACCTAATGCCGCTGAGCGCGCCATGGCGAATGTCCATGTGTTGGTAGAGTCACTCGCTCGCAGTTTGCAAAGAAATGAAGAAAACGAAGACGGCGCTGATCCGGCGATTAACCCTGTGGAAGCCGCCATCAACAAACTCATTCTGCGCGACATGCTTGAACGTCAGGAAGAGGACGCCATCGACAATCAGGTACAGCTGATGACATTGCATGCTGCCAAAGGCCTGGAGTTTCCCTGGGTATTTATCATGGGCATGGAAGAAGACCTGCTGCCACACCGTAACAGCATTGATACCGATAATATCGAAGAGGAACGCCGCCTTGCCTATGTGGGCATCACCCGGGCACGGCGCGGATTGATTTTTACGCTGGCTAAAAAACGAAAACAATACGGCGAAGTCAGTAGCAGTATACCCAGCCGTTTTCTGGATGAGATTCCAGCGGATTACCTTGAGTGGGAGGGCAGAGGCGACAGTACACCTGAGCAGAAACAGAAAAAAGGTGAGGAGGCGTTGGCCAGTTTGCGGGCATTGCTGGGGGGGTGACAGAGGTCAGCTTTGCGGTAGTATGCGGCGCGCTTCTGAGATCAGTTGTTGCCAATTATCTGGCGGCCTCCCGGAATCCAACATTTTTCTGAATACCCTGTAAGCATCACTATCACCTTCGTATGCCCGAAGGCTACTGTCATCGTTTACCCAAGCGTAAACAATAATTTTGCTCTGGGCATGAAAACGAAAAAACAGGCGGTATTGCTGATAAAACTTTGCTCGAAACCAATGTCTGTGGTCGACACCCAGCGAGTTACCTTGCCTGAAATCTGACCTAGCAGGATCCATAGGAATAATTTCAAATGCCAGCTTCTTAATAGCAAAAAGCCGCTTGGTGGCATTTTTATTTTGGTAAGTAAGAGGATCTTTTTGTTTAAGTGCTTCAACTTGTTGCACCAGAACACGGAGCTGCTCAAGAAACAATGGATGAGCGAACAGAGCCCAGCCATTAACAAAAAAGGGTGCTTGACCAATTTGTGTCACTCATCACCGTCCGGCAGCCTTTCATTCAAATTAACCTGCATACCCTCTGTCAGCGATGTAATACGGTTAAGCAAATCAGTATCGATGGCTCGCAGCTGATCAGGGTGTGCTGTCATATCTGCAGCAAGAAAACCCAGGAAGCTTTGGATAACAGGATCTTCAGTATTGTTTTCGCCCGCACGCGTTAGTATCACTTCACCATTATTTTGTATGGTGTAATGAATTCTATCTCGTTTATTTAGTTTGAGTGCACGACGCACTGTTTCAGGCACTGTCGTCTGATAACGATCAGTCAGGGTGGATTCAACTTCGAACGCGGCTGACATGCAAAATCTCCGAAATAATTACTTGGAACCCCATAGCAATGCATTTGCATTACCAAAGTCTAGCATGCCATAACCCATAAAAAAACCCGGCTCGCACCGGGTTTTTAGCAGACATTGAGCTTTGTTGCCCGCAATTTATTCCTTGATAGATTCATCCAGAATGTACTGAACCATCGCCTTCAGATCATCATCTGAACAGGTGAAGCACATACCTTTTGGTGGCATAACATTGTTAAAGCCACTGATGGTGTGCTCAACCAATACGTCAAAACCTTTTTCAAGACGGGCTGACCAGTCTTCGGCATTGCCCATACGTGGTGCACCGGCAGCGCCACTGTTGTGGCAAGCGCCACAGCTTTGTGTATATGTACGTGCAGGGTCAAAGCCTTCGGTCAACTGCGCCAGAGTCAGTGTCTGGCCAGCTGAAGCTGAACCACTTGCCAATACGGATGCCAGGACCAGGCCAGACAATGCAATACCGGTTTTTACGACGTTCTTCAATTTCACGTTAATACCCCTTTCTCTTGGCTAATATGGGCGCCCAGGGTTTTGATACACGAAGGGCAGCTCGTTAAAACAACTCATTCCAGGCGGTATTATCTGCGGCCCAACATTAACCGCAGATGAATACCCAACAATTTACTGGGCGCTGGCACCAGACAGGTACTGCACTACTTCACCAACTTGTTCGTCGGTGCAGGTTGCGCACATACCGCGTGGCGGCATGGCATTGATACCAGTAATAGCATTATTGATAATGGTCGCAAGACCTACTTCCGCCACGCGTGCAGTCCAATGCGCAGCATCGTCACGACGTGGAGCGTTCGCCATGCCAGTGTTGTGACACATCGCGCAGTATTGCTCATAAGTGCCTTGTGCACTGAACGCCGCAGTTGCAGCCTGAGCCATCGCAGGAGCGGCTGCTCCACCACCACTTGCGCAGGATTCACCCGCCAGACAAACACTGCCGACTGGCATCAGACGCTCAGCAATCTGCTGATCACGAACGGATTGTGCCAGTGCGGCACCGGCAACACTTAAACCTACAATCATCAGGCCAATCTTGATCACGCGGGACTGCATACCCTTACTTAACATTTTCACGGTTAACTCCTAAGCTGACGGGACTAAATAAAGACTGGAATACTCTACTCTGGCCTGAGAGGGTCAGACAGTGTTAATAGACCACTGTTCAAGTGGCTTTGTTACAGCGCCGCATTATAAACAAATAAGCTGGCGTAAGGTAAGGGGCAAAGGCCGGGCTTCCGGGGACGGAGGCATGCCTGGATAGTTTGGGGACGGAGGCATGCCTCCGTCCCCAATCAGGTCATTCTCACCGCAATGCGCATAATGCCACGTCTGGCGCTTTATCCAATATTTTTAGCAGGGCTTTGGCGGCACCCGTTGGCGAACGTTTACCTTGCTCCCAATTACGTATCGTCTCCACTGATACATCAATGGTTTTTGAGAATTCCGACTGACTCAAGCCCAGACGTCGTCTAATTCTCAATACATGTTTACCTGCATCCTTTGCTGCATCCTCATCATCAGCCTTTACTTGAAACTCAATATCCTGCTCGCTGGTACTGTCCAGTTTTGCGAGATCTGCTTGGCCTTTGAGCACTGAGGAATTAATGACTACTCGTTGAGTTTTCATAAACAACACACTCCCGTTGACTCGCTCTTCTAGCTGAAATAATTCTGATAACCCTTCCCCTATGGGTGTACACAACCAGAAAGACATGTTTTTGAATCCTTCCCACTGTGATGTATCTTTCTTCTCCGTATTCAAATCGTAAGTCAGGGGATACACACCTGAATGGATCAAAGAAAACTTGAGCCGCATACATGAAATCAAAGCCCCGCTCTTCTAAACAGCGTTTGCTTTTTGCAATATCCCATTCAAACAAGTGATTCGGATTGTAGTTCATTGGCCTACTCCATGGCAATAACTGAACTGACTCCAAGGTTCATAGCATGGTTTTGGTGTGGATGCTTTTGTAATTATTAATAACAGGTGTGTGTGGCTAAGGGGCATCCGGGGACGGAGGCATGCCTGGATAGTTTGGGGACGGAGGCATGCCTCCGTCCCCTAGTACATCAATGCGTACGAAAACTACCATCCGCCGGCGCAGACACCGGTTTAGGGCTTTCAAGCCAGGGCAGATCAACGGGTAAGTGCCAGTTGGCTTCACGTGCCTTGGTAATAAACAATTCAATTAACTGATGTACGTTGTCCAATGACAATGGGATTGCCAGCACCGGCACATGTTGTGAGGCCTTTGTCATCGCATCAGGCATTTGCAGACCGCGGAAAGCCAAGGTCAAACGGTCGCCTTTAACTTGCACCGTCAGTTCTGTCGCCAGATAGATACCAAGTGGGGCTGGCGGCTCAGCTGGTTCAGCAACAGTATCCGGAGCATTCTGTGTCGCCTTTTCAGCGACCGCCTCAGCAGATTTTTGCTCAACCTCAGCTTTGTCTGCGCGCGTTTTAGCCTCCATCGCCCCCTGATGCGACATCTGCAACACTTCCTGCCAATACGCCGCCGGCGTCTTATCAAGTCCGGATAATTCAGGCAGTCGCGACAACACCTGCTGCAGCACCAGCATGGTCATGCGCCGGGTCATTAACAGAGTGACATCATCAATACCTGCTCGCTCAGCTTTAACCAGCAGGCGGTCTTCATAGGCGCTGAAATTGATATTGAGTTTTTTGCTCAGTGGGTAGGTGACATCCAAAGGCTTTTTGGCGGGACTATTTTGCGGTTGAGCGGTTGGATCTGTCTCAACGGCTTGGTTATTGCTCATGTGTGATCCTGTGTTTTTCATCCAAATAAATTGGGAAATTGCTACAGCGTTAACTATACACCCCACAACGTCGACAGTGGCGCTGCCCATAATCTGTCGCCCAGTGGCAATGTCTCTGTCCCGTCGTAGAGCAGCACGCCCATCTTGAACTGCTTTTCTGCCTGGTTTGCCAACTTCTTCAGACCACGCAAATCGATTTGCTTGACGGTCGCAGTTGCCTTTACCTCTACTGCCACCAACTGCCCAAGTGCATCTTCGATCACCAGATCAACCTCGAATTTGTCTGCGTCCCGGTAATACATCAGTCGATAGTCGCCGTCTGCTGTACTGATATGCTTAAGCAGCTCGGCATAAACGAACGTTTCCAGCAAGTTGCCAAAGCGCGTGCGCTCGGTATGAGCCTCATCTGCACTGATATCCAGCAATGACGCTAGCAATCCCGAATCGATGAACTGCAGTTTTGCTGTCTTTACAAGTCGCTTCAGTCGGTTGTGAGCCCAAACATCAACACGCTTAAGCAGATACATCTGCTCAAACACGCTAACATAACGTGAGGCCGTTTTGCCATCCAATCCGACCTGAGCGCCCAGCTGGCTATAGTTGCACATTTGCCCTGTTGTTTGGGCTAAAGCGCTCAGGAATCGTGGTAACTGATCCAGTTTCTCAATACCAGCCACATCGCGAACATCGCGTTGAATGAGTGCATCTATGTACTGCCGTGCCCAGATCTTACGACGCCTCGATGCCGTCCTTGATATTGCTTCGGGATAACCACCCCGCAGCACGCGGTCCACTAACTGGCTGCCTACGGCAATCGTGCTTGTATCAAGAATCTGTCCTGTGAATGCGCGGTCTACCCAGTTTGCTGAATTGGACTCAATCTCGCTTTGTGACAATGGCAACAACATCAAGGTTTCCATACGACCGGCTAACGAGTCGGCGACCGTAGGCAACGTCATAAGATTCGCGGATCCTGTCAAAAGGAAACGTCCGGGGCGGCGATCTTCGTCCACACTTTTTTTGATAGCCAACAACAATTGTGGTGCGCGTTGAATCTCGTCAATCACGGCTCTGTCCAGATTGCGAATTATTCCAGCTGGATCTTCACGCGCCGCTAACAAGCTCAGCTCATCATCCATGGTGATATAACGCAGGCCTTGCTGTTCTGCAATCTGCTTCACGAGTGTTGTCTTTCCTGATTGCCGCGGCCCGGCAAGGAGTACGACTGGCGTATCTGACAAAGCCTCTGCAATTCGGGGCTGGATAACGCGCGGATAAAATGATGTCATGTCCATGTGCTCACGATACTGTGAAACGCAAGCTCGATCAACGTAAATTTCGGAATCAAAGACCGTAAATTTCGGAATCTAAGGCCGTAAATTTCGGAAAGACGGCCTGTAATTTTCGGAATTCTTTAAGGAATTATTACTTCAATCGGGAGATTGTTCTCAGATTCAGCAGCACCGCAACGGATTCAGCCAGTAGTGCTGGCCATGCCTGCCAGATGATGTCATTGATTATCCAGGCGATACTGGACGCAATCATGAGTATCCGCATGGAACGGTTTTCGAGATAAAACAATGCCAGCGTTGTGTTGATCACCGCAAAAGCTGGGAGCAAAGACACTGGCCCCTGCCAACTAAAGACGGTCATGGCGATAAAGGCTGCGACAAAAGAAGCGGCAATCACATGCTTGCGAGTTGGGCTGGTTAACAATCCAGACACCAAGGTTCTGGCGGCCGTGCAACTCATGGTAAGTGCAGCAGTCCAGGCGCCGAGCAGCAGGTACATAAAACCCCACAACACGGCGCCAGCGGCTGACCAGCGCCGGAACGCGCTGGCGTCATAAAGCACATAAGAGCGCCATTCAACTGCGATGCCAACAGCACCTATGCCATAGGCCAGCCAGAATACAAGCTGATCAGGCAATCTGAAGAGCCTTCAGCACCGGGAGTTGTATCTCTCCAAACACTTTCGCCTGACTGGTCAGTTCGCTGATGTTTTCTTCAGCGCTTTCTATGGCTTTGTTGTCGCGGATCAGCTTCTGGCCCTGGATCAACAAAATTTCCCAAACAAATTTTGCCCAGTCCTCTGGTTGCTTTCGGCCAGCGCCGATGGCCAATAGAAAGAGTTGATTAAATCGGGTAGCAAAAACTCCGCCACCGGTAACTGGGCTGGCAAGGTAGGAGATATCCCCACTTGATCTCGCTTTGTTCATGAGTGTCTGATTGATCAGATCTGAATGTTTTTTCGCTTTGTGAATAACGGTGTCCTCTTGAACCGGGCTCAGATGATTGGCGCCAATCAAGATCATCACTGCCTGTATGACCTGTCCAAAACTGATCTGGTGCTTTGCAGCATGCGCCTCAATTTGTGCAAGTGTCCGTATTTTGTGATCTGCCAGATAGTCAAGAATCGGGTCATAGATGGCTTCACTCATTTTTGCTTCGCCAACTGCACCATTAACTTTCAGACTGACATCCGTACGCAAGGTGGTAAGAATAACGCGCTGGGCTCTTAGCGCTTCAGAGCGGTCAAGCGCAGACATTTTCCTTGGTCCCTTTACCCAGTAATCTTTGCGAAATTGTTGGTTGACCACAAAGTCGCGCACAGACTCCCTGAACATGGCATCCGGGATTTCCTGTAAAAACGTTTGTTGTTCTGGTGTCATATTGATAGCGTCAATGTGGTCCAGATAGTTGGCGGAACAGGCATAACTTACTTTGGCTGGCGCCAGCCAGTCAGCCATCTTAGAAAAATGCATCGGATGCCAATCGCGATTGAAGTATTCGTGAGCCAGATAATGGCGGTTCTGGTCTTTCAGTTTTTTGATACGATCGCCTACCAATGGGTTGGCGCGCGAGAATGCTGGATTGGTTTGAAGCAGCTTATCCGCAAACTCTACGGCATCATTGACTCTAGACACGATACCTCGGCCTTCTGATCCGATGATTTGTGCGTGCTCGGACATCAAATGGCGAATAGGTGCAAACGCGGACCATCCTGGCAAGGTGTTGTAACTGATGTATAACACACCACCCACTTTCAGCTTTTTCCGAATAAAGTCGACGATAATTTGCCGGTTTTCATCGGATATCCAGCTCCAGATGCCATGTAAACCAATAAAATCAAAGTCAGGCAAATCTGAACGTTGTGCGAATTCTTCAAAAGATTCATCAAACAACTGTGCATTGTTGCCAGAGAGGTTGGCGATTTCCTGAGCGCATCCCGCCTGAGCAGGATCAAAGTCGGTGCCATACCACTTGCTGACTGAGGCAGCTGCCTGAAGGTTTGTGCTCATACCCTGACCAAAACCCAGCTCACATGCCGCCCCAACTTCCGGGAACACCAGGCCTTGGTTCAGGAAAGCCAGTTTCAGACGAATGGGGTTTAGCTCCGTGTAATATCCAAAGGTATAACCGATATCCGCTACGTAGCCTGATCTCCAATCGCTCATATTATTGTCCTGTTCTCAAATTCTTTATTTAAAATGTTAGTGCCCGATGGCAGGCGAAAGTATCACCTAATCTCGTGTGTTTTTCTATCAGAGCATGTCGAAGTTTAAGGTTCCTGTGTCGGCAAATACGGGCAGATCTCCTTGGGCCGCACTGAGCAGTTTGTCTGCGTGATATTTTTTGGCTGCAAAATCAACCAGACTGGCAATGTGCTGCATAGACAACAGCTGACAGTAGGCTATTGCCAAAGCTCCCGCATTTCTGAGTGCAAGCAAGTCATTAGCATCAAGGGCATTGAGTTTAGCTTCGTTTATACAGAACAGACCCTCAACATTCTGGGCCACACCTTCGTCAGAATTGATTGTAATTTCCCAAGGTTTGATCAACTCAAGCTCTTTAAAAACCTTACACACACGATCGGCCTGAATACGACCGGCATACACTTGTTGTAAAAATTGCGTCAGTTCTTTTACGGCGTCGCTTGGCACACCCATTTCATCAAAAAAACGTTCACCACTACCGTCTGTGCTCAATAAATTGCTGTCAACGTCAAAACACACAACCAATTGCTGGTCTGCCGTGGTGGCGAGTTGAAATGGGTAGGTTCGATAACACGCCGGCACATGCGGTACTTTCCAGCGGCCATTGCTATCTACCAGCAAATTAGATTGTTGGTTCAAGCCCTGCACTGCAACCAATACATACCCGTGGTCGTTGGCAACAAATCCAATAGGAAGGCTAAGTATGACTCGTGACAACTCAATCAGTGATAAAGGCGCAATTGCGTCTTTACTGGCAAAGTGATAGCCAGTTGCCCGTTTCCAGTATTTATCGCCATGTGTCTGTGGGCTGAGGATTTCCAGCGTCGGCATAGTGGTCTCCGTTGTGAAATTTGGACTTCTATAAAACAAAAACCCCCGGCACTTTCGAGCCAGGGGTTCTTAGTTTGGCAACTGGCCCGGAATAACTCCGGACCAGTATACAGACTTCAGCTGTGGTCGTTATTAACCCAGTTGAATGATTGGCGCTGCAGCATTGCTGAAAGAAGCAGCGCTCAGATCTACCAGACCAGTCAGTTTCACAATCAGGTCAGTACCGTTGTTGAATGATGCACCAGCACTTCGGTCCATTACAACGTAGGTATTGCCATCTGTGAACTGGAACCAGCTGATTGCGCCGTTCACGCTGCCGTCACCAGCAGCTGCCAAGTTAGCGTAATCCTGGAACACTGCAGTGCTGCCAAGTGTCAGCTTGGTGCGTGCAAATGTTTCTGCGCCTAGGTTAGCAAACTCGATCTTGTCGCCAGTTGATGCGTCAGTGATCGTGCTGTACACGTTAACGTTAGCGCCTGCAGTACCAATTACAAAGGTATCTGAACCAGCACCACCAGTCAGTTGTGTCAGCTGGTCATTGGTAACCAAACGGTCATTACCAGCGCCACCATTCAACACATCAGCTTTTGCAACAACAGTAGAAGCTTCCAGTGTATCGTTGCCAGAACCACCAGTGATGGTTGAAACAACAGTACCTGCCGCTTTAACAGTCAACGCACCGGTCATTGCAGAACCGTTGATTGTTGCCAGAGCCACGTTACCAGTGTTAGTCAGTGTCAAACCACCGTTACCTGACAAAGTTACTGATGTTGCTTTAGTAGCAACCAGAGTAGCTGTGTGCACTGCATCAAATGCAGTGGCAGAGTCAGTTGAAGTGATGTTGATTGTCTCAACGTTTGCAGCAGTGATAGTACCGAATGCTGTTGTTGCCGCATTGGTCAGCACTACGTTCAACACATCAGCTGTACCAGTTGCAGCATCTTTGATCTGAACAGTCTGTGCAACCGCAGCAGCGTTCAAAGTCAGGGTGCCACCAGAAGCCAGCTTGTCGATAGTCAGTGTGCCGCTACCAATTACCTTGGAGTATCCACCCAAGGCTTCAACGTCAACTGTTGCACCAGCGCCGCCTGTCAGTGATACCACTTCAAAGCCGGTCACTTTGCCAGCAAATGCAGCAGAGTCATCGGCTGTTGCAGCATCAGCAGCAACCATGGTCAGTGTGTCGTCGCCGTCACCACCAGAGATCGCGCCAGTGACTGCAGTAGTACCTGCAGCCAGTGTCAGCACGTCGTTGCCAGCACCCAAGGAAATTGCCTTGCTTGGAGCAACAGTGGTCAGTGTCACAGTATCAACGCCGCTGCTACCGGTGTAGGTTGCTTTGGTGCCGTCAATAGATGCAGTGATTGCGCCAGACGTGCCGCTTGCATTCACACTGGTCAGTGTTGTTGCTTCGCCAGCAGCCAGTTTCAGGCCAGCTGTACCAGTAACAGTCACAGTCTTCAGTGCACCCAGTGCGCCGCCAGATATGTCCAGCACCTTGTCACCAGCAACTGACAATGTTTCAACACCGCCTGCTGTCAAAGTGAAGGTTGAGTTGTTTGCAGTCGCGTTCACATTCAGAGTCTTGTACGTACCACCGAGGTTCACGTTGCCGTCAACCTTGTTCAGGTTCAGGGCCAGGGTGGTTGCCTTGGTGTTGGTGACAGTGAATGAACCTTTGCCAGCATTGGTCAGAGACAACGATGTCAACGCATCTGATGTTACTGCGCCGTTAGCTGAATAACCGCTTACAGTTACAGTTGCAACGGTATCAGTTGCGCCGCCGTCAGTGATTGTGACGTTGCCGTTAACAACACCCGCGTTACCTGCGACAGCAGCAGATGCTGTTGCACCCGTAGTAGTCACAGTCTGTGACGCAGCGCCACCAGCAATAACCAGAGCTGCTGGGCCAGTCACGGCAGTGTTATGAGTGAATGACACTTTGTCTGCTGCAGCTGCGCCAGAAGCGTAAGTTGCAGTGTAAGAACCAGTATACGTACCCAGTGTTGAACTACCCTGTGTTGCGCCAGTAGTCAGGTTTGCAAACGCAGCAGCAACTTGAGCAGCAGTCATGGCAGCAGTTGCTGTGAAGGTCAAACCACCTACAGTAGCAGTCGCAGCAGCAGCCAGTGCAGTGAAGGTAACCTGGGTTACTTCAGTAGCAGCAACAACAGCAGCCTTAGTTGCAGCAGCAGTTGCAGCAGCAGTCTGTGTTACTGACACAGTTGTTGCTTTGTTGCCGTCTACAGTGATTGCACCAACTGTGTTGGTTACGTTGATACCGTTAGTGCTGTTTACGGTTACATCAATTGATGAGCCGCCAGTCACTTTTACAGCACCACCAGCGATCGCTGCAGTACCAGCCAAGTTCTGAACAACTGTAACTGCACCCGTTGCCGCAGTAGTCTGACCTACGTTCACAGCACCAGTGCCATCAGAAGTTGTTGTCAGGCTGACAGAAGAACCACCATCGATCGTGGTTGTTGCAGCACCCTGGTCTGTATCAACAACAACGATTGCGCCTTTTGAACCAGACAGCGTTACGCCGTTATCAACTACACCAGCGCCTTTTGAGGCTGTTACAGTTTGTGATGCACCGCCAGTCACTTTTACCAGACCGCCGCTGCTAGCAGTAACAACTGCCTGAGCATCGCTTGCTGTCAAGGTGACTGTGCCTGTTGCATTGGTCACGTTCACTGCAGTCAGGCCAGTGATGTTTGAACCAGTGGTATCCAGAGTTACTGTACCAACAGATGCCAGATTCAGTGTTTCAACGTTCTTGATTGTCAGACCACCTGGCAGAGCTGAACCACCGCCCGCAGCCACGTCGTTGATGTTCAGAGTGTCTTTACCTGCACCACCGTCGATGTTGTCCAGACCAGTCAGGGTTGCAGTGCCGCCCAGTTGACCGTTGATCACGTCATCACCAGCACCACCAACAACAGTATCAACTGCTGCAGTCAGGGCCAGAGTTTTTGGATCGTAGAACGCAGGCAGCGGAGCAGCAGCAGCGACATCTGCATCAGCCTGAGTGCTCAGACCGTTTACAGTAGTGACGCGTGCATTCGCAGCAGTGCTGGAAGCAGCAGCGCTGGTGTTGTCTGAAGTAGATGCAGTTGCAGCAGCAGCAGCAACCAGTGCAGCAGCAGAAGTTACGGCGGCAGCAGCATCAGCAGCAGCTGTTGTAGCAGCAGCTTTAGCAGCGGCAGCAGCAGTCACGTAGGCTTCAGCAGTTACTTTGGATGTGACAGCAGCCTTGGCAGTTGCAGCAGCAGTTGCAGCAGTCTGAGCAGCAGTCAATGAAGCAGCGGCTTTTGCATCAGCTGCATCAAATGCAGTTTTAGCAGTGTTGAATGCAGAAACAGCAGCAGCTTCAGCGACAGCAGCAGCGGCAGCAGTGCCAGTGCCAGCGGCAGCAGTTACAGCAGCAGTGGCAGCAGCAACAGAAGCAGCGGCAGTAACATCGTCAGTTGCCAGCTTGCTAGCAGCAGCGGCAGCAGAAGCAGCGTTAGCAGCAGTTACAGCAGTTGCAGCGGCAGCTTTAGCAGCATTGGATGCGGCAAATGATGCAGTGATTGCAGCAGACAGTGTTGTGGCAGCAGTCGCAGCAGCAGCATCATCAGCAGCGGCAGCAGAAGCGGCAGCAGCAGCGGTTGCAGCAGCAGCAGCAGTTGTTGTTACATTGGTTGCAGCAGTTGCAGCGTTAAATTCAGCAATGGTCTTCTGTGCGCTGGCAGTGTTCACATCAGCAGTGATACCAGAAGCGATTGCAGTTGCCAGATTGGCAGTTGCAGTCACAACAGCCGCATCAGCAGTAGCTTTTGCAGTCACAGCGGCAGCTGCAGCGGCAGCAGCAGTAGTTGAAGCAGTTGCCAGAGCAGCAGCGTCAGTCAGTGCAGCTTTGGTTTCGGCAGCAGTTTGTGCAGCTTGAGCAGCAGTTACAGCAGCATCAGCTGTTGTAGCAGCAGTCAGTGCAGCTTGTGCATCGGCAACTGCAGTTGCAGCAGCAGCGTTCGCAGTTACAGCAGCAGCGATCGCAGCATTTTCTGCAGCTTGCTCAGCTGATGGGCCACCTTGAACTTGTTTAGCAGCTTCAACAGAAGCCGCAGTCTGATCAACGTTTTCAATAACCGCTTGACGCTCAGCCAATGTGCCGTCTTTCTGCAGAGTTACTGTGTGATAGGTAGCAACGTCAATCTGGTTTACGAATGCACCTTTTGCATTAGCCCACGCAGGATTGTTGGTTGCTTGCAATTCTTTAACAGCTGACAGGATCAGCTCGGCGCGACCAGCACCACCATTCAGGTCAGCTACCAGTGTGTCGATTGCCCACTGACGGTCTGTAGCTGTTACACGGCCTTCCAGAATGTTGTCAACAACACGAGTTGCAAACTCAACATTGGTCAGGAAAGAGGGGTACGCAGCCATGAATGGCGCTGAACTCTGGATTGAAAGTGCAACAGCTGCCAGATTTGGGTTTGAGTTATATGTGTTTGCAAGAGTAGAGAGCAGAGTTGTACCGGGGGCGGCTTGGTATATACCTACCACCAGTGCAATCAGATCCTTACGTACTTCAGAGGTTATCGCCATTTATGTAGCTCCTTGGTTTTATAAAACTTTCTTATCCGACTGTGAAATGCCATTAAAACAGCAATGGTCCGCAAATCGGCTGTGCCTAGAATACGCCAGTCACCGTCAGGACCCCTGTGATCAGAATCACATGATTTGGTATTACCGGGTAATCCAGACTTAGCCCACTTGAGACACTCGTAAACGAGACACAAGCGGACAGGCATCGCGATCTTAAACCTGTCGCTTGCATTTGACAATATGTTTATTAAGATTGATTTGTAACTGCTTATTTTATTTAACTATATGCTTATCGGAAATGGTGGCTGATCCCGATTTCAAGACTCGAGTCGCGACTGCGAAACAGCTCAAGGTTGCTGCGCTGTCGCTGGTGGTAGGCATTTAACAAAATGGCTGTACGCTCGCCTATAGATTGCCGGTACTGAACCAAGCCATAACTTCGCTTTAACCAGCGCTCGGCGTTGCCCGCCAACAGTGGGCTATAGCCGTCACTGTCCTGCATCTGCGTATGGTTCAACTGCGCCATGACAGTGCCTCTACCCAGATTCAGCTGCCAATCCACATTAAACTGCCAGCCATGCCGGCTCGCACCAGGACGACCGTCTTTGATAGGATCATTGTTAAGCACGCTGAATTCGGGGACCAATTGCTGACGATCGCCACCGACAATCAGCTGGCAGTTCAGACCAACACTGAGTTTTGACTCGATGGCATTCAGGCGACTTTGGTTATGAAATAACTGATGTTGTGCGGCTGCACTTGAAAATGGCCTGCAGTTGCCGTTTGATGTCATATTAAAACTGGCAGGAAAAATATATCGGCCACCTGCTTCTGTGGCGGTATAAAGAGGACTGCCACCAAAAAACAGATGACTCATACCCGTGTTTAACTGCCAGCTTCGATTTTGCTCGGGTTTGATAAATGCGTAACGCGTATCCAGTTGAATCAGATCGGAATCCTGGTCCTGACTGACTCGGCCCCGTATATCAAAGCTCACGTTATGTTGATGCGCGGGGGCAAGCTGCCGATACCTCGCCCCAAACCGCAGATTGGCATATGGCCCTTCAATCGGTTGATATTGCTCACTTAGCGGAAGAACCACCGAGTCACCTGACAGGGTCAGCGTAATCTGATCGGGAGAGGGCGCACCGTTGAGGTTGCTGTCGTAACCCGCCATCAGATCCGCATTCATACTCAGCTGTCGTGTCATGCTTCGCCAGGCATCCTGACGTTGTTGCAGCATAGGATTCAGATATGCTGGCACATCGTTACGCGCCAGTATCTGTTTGTTCATTTCAAGCGCTGAGAACAACTGCCCCTGACGAAACAGCGCCTCTGCATAGTCAATTTGTGCGCCGCCATTGCCCGGCTCTAACAATAATGAGCGCTCAAGCGCTTCCAGCGCATCAGCCAGGCTACCGATGTTTAGCAAGGCAGCGCCTAACAATGCAAAATATTCTGAGCTTTGCAGGCATTGCTGCATCAGAGGGACAAGTAGTTGGTGCATCGACTGCCAGTCTGTAGTTGGTCCGGGATACAGTGATGACAAATCTGGACAAGCCAACGCAGTGGGCGCAGAGGAGGTGACAGGCAAAGTTTCTGGCGTTTGTGCTTTTAAGTTCTGGCTTGGAAGCAGTACCAGCAAACCAAGGCTCGCTATCACTGCTGGCGCCTGCGATTTTATAGCCAAGCGTCGCACCAATGTTGGCGTGCCTGACTTATTATGTTTGCGGGTGCGTTTTACCATGGCCCAATTATCTTGAATCGGGCGTCGCTAAGCAATCACGATCTTTATGCATACGCTCAATCCTTTAGCACCATAACCTTGTGCACTAAAAGTAGTACCGCCGTCTGTACAAAGACCTTTTATCCGGTCTAATGTCTGGTCTCGATCTTTAGTATTCAGGTAACCCAATGACTCATCTTATTCTTACCGATGTGGCTGCCAGCATTTCTGAGTTGAAAGCCAATCCCATGAAAGTTGTGGCTAGTGGCGAAGGCATGCCGATAGCCGTTCTAAGTAGAAATAAACCGGCATTTTATTGTGTCCCCGCCAAAGCCTATGAGGCAATGATTGACCTTATCGAAGATAAGGAACTTTTGGCCATCGCGAGGAGCCGCTCGGATGAAGAGGATATAAAGGTGAATCTGGATGATCTATGAGTTAGCGCTCGAGAAAAGCGCTCTAAATCTGATATTTAACTACGGCCGCCTGAAATTACTCTCAGATTCAGCTGCTCCTGACGCGCACGACGCTGGGCTGACTCATCATTTGCAGGTGCAAACAACGTATGAGGGATACGCAAGCCATTCAGCAGGAAGCTGCCTTGGGACTCGGGCTTAAGATCACTGAGTTGACGGGCCACACATTCACCCAGCAGGATGGGCTGTGATAACTCAGCGGTCATTTCCTGAATGCGCAAGGTGATGGTCACCGTATCACCCAGTAAGGTGTGTGTACGACGTTGTGCCGGACCAATAGACCCCATCAGCGCCGGCCCTTGTTCGATGCCAATGCCCAGCGCCAAAGGCTCCAGGCCTGCAGGCGGTTGTTGTGGCATATCACGATGAATGGCATCCAGTATTTCCTGGGCCGTTTTAAGTGCCGCACGGGCGCTGAATGCGTTCTGACCATCCCACACTGCGAGCAGGCCATCACCTTTAAATTCCTGAATACGGCCACCATGGCGCTCAACAATTTCTGTTGCGCGCACAAAAAAGAAGTGCAACAAAGCAGCCGACTCTTCCGGTGGGCGCGCTTCACCAAATGCTGAGAAGTTACGTAAATCTGCGCTTAACAGGGTCACGTCGCAGCGTTTGGCATTAATGCTGGAACTGGGCAGTGCGTACGCGATTTCACGTGCTACATCACTGGGCAGATAGCTGTTCAGATTACCAAAGATACGGCTACGTTCTGCGCGTATGCGGCTTTGCTCAAGCAACAACAACAAACTGGCGGCAACAAGTGTATATAAGGAAGGCATTAACCAGCCAAGCCAGACTTGCTGACTGACCAACAGCTGCCAGTGCACTGCAAGCGCCAGCAGCGGAAGCACCAAGCCGGCAACAGGCAGTCCATAGGCTGAGAACCGCTCGCGTGCACCTGCTATGCCATACAAACAGGCAGCAAACAAACCGGCGATCAGCAGCAATAAGGTTTCACTGCCACGCGGCTCGTAAGGCATGGTGGTATCCAGCAGACTACCCAGCAAGCGTGCCTGTAGTTCAACACCAGGTGCTGAGCCATTATAAGGTGTAGGTACGATATCGCCGATGCCAAACGCCGTCGCAGCGACCAGAACCCAGGCGTTTTCCAGCAGACCAGGCTCAATGCGTCCCATGATCACGTCGGCTGCAGACACTGCCATAAAGTTCTCGGGCAGATCCTGATAAGAAACTCTGATATTGCCCTCGGCATCGAGGGGAATATCAAGGCCCGGGTAGGCCTGCAGACGCAGCACCTGATCAGGGCCAAACCAGCCACGTCCCTCGCTGACGGACGCCTGCCAGCTGGTAGCCTGAGTGGCCTGCAACAATGCGCTGATCACCAGCGTTGGATAGGCTTGACCATTCACGCACACAAAGGCGGGAATCTTGCGGATGGAGCCATCGGAATCAACCAAAGGCGCAATATGTCCTTTCGCGATACCCGAAAAACCGGCATGTGAGGCAATAAAACTTGTAGCTTGGCTGCTTGCATCACAACTTACGCCGCTCAGAGCATGCGTCATCAAACCCGTTTGCACTTGCTGATTAGACTGTATAACGGGCTGTTGTGAGATAACTGCTCCACGACTAGCCTGAAGCGCGGCTATAAAAGCCTCATCACCCTCGCGCTGTTCCGGGTACACAATGTCGTGTATCTGCAACTGCACGCCGGCCTCGTTGAGCGCACGGGTCAAACGCGCCATATCGGTACGCGACCACGGCCAAGGGCCAATTTCTGCCAGGCTCTGCTCGTCGATGGCAACAATGGTGACTCGCTCTTCCGGCTGGTCTTGCGGGGACAACAACCAGCCCTGCGCGCCCAGCCGCTCTTCCAGTATGCGCAAGCTGTCATTAAACAGCGCAAACACGGACAGGCTTATCAACCCGGCTAGCGCCAGCATTAACAAACGGCCACGTCCAGGCACCAGTCGCAACGCCAGCGAGAGCGGGTTAAACACCTGTAGCAGTCCGCGCAGCTTAGTCATGATCAGCGCTTGTCCCACAATGTCAGACCTTGAATACCACCGGCCTCAAGTTGCTTCTCAAAATAGTAGCCGGCTTCCGTTCCATCCAGGCTGACTGCACCCGCCATGCGCTCGGTATCAGAACGCGTGTAAAAATAGCCGCCATCGTAAATAAACCCATTGGCGATAAAGTCGACATCGCCTGTCAGACTGTGGTTCATGTTCAACTCAGTGGCAAATTGGCTGGTGTTAAAATTGATATCCAGCTTACCGCCGTTAACCGTCATCGCAACCACGCCGGAATCGGAATGGTAAAACGCCTGCGCACTATGCAGCGCGAAGCTCACAGGACCCAGACCCGCTTGCACACGGGTTTTACCGTCGCCATCACGGAATAACACATATTCTTTGTTGCCAACAGTGACGTCACGGCCTTCACGCACATCTGCATAGGCCAGTGTCAGTTTTTCCATCTCACCCTGACCGGCGCCCCAACGGCCCCATACCAGATTGCGATCCGTCAAGGCTGGCACCGGCACAGGAACTTCTGGCGTAAAGTCTGGGGGTGTAATCGGCGGCTCTGGCGTCACCGGCGGCTGCACTACGACCGGAGGTGTGACTGGCGGCTCGGTAACAACCGGCGGGGTGACGACCGGCGGTGTGACAACGGGTGGAGTGACCACAGGCGGTGTGACAACAGGAGGTGTTACAACGGCGGGTGGCGTTACAACGGGCGGCGTCACCACGGGCGCAGCACTGGCAACTTCCAGTTGAACGCGTTTCGATGTCACATTCTCAAGATAGACTTCGGTCGCTGCCGTCTTTTCATCAGCCGGTGGCACCTGCTCCTGCATGGCAAGTACAGTAGCTACTTCAGCGCGCATCATGTCTGGATCACGCTCCAGAGTCGCCGGCAACAATTCGGGAACACCCGTCGCCCCTTGAATCTCCAGAATTTGAAGAGAGCTATCCGTAAGTTCAATCGCGTTTGCAAGACAGGGCCCAAAAGTAGCCGCACTACATTCACTGGAAAAGGGCGCCATCACAATCACGCCTTCGTTAACCGAGGCGCGCACTGACTGTTGAGAGGCGCTGACCACAAAGTCTGTTCCGCGCACGCCAATGGCTGCAATAGGCGTATTCAGACGGAAGCGATCCCGCGCCGAGCTTGCGCCCCGGCCAGAGATAGAACGCGTGACACCTTCTTCCAGGTTAAGCTTGATTGAGGTGTTGCTGGGCTGATCGGGACGGAAATCGTATTGCACAATTTCCAGCCGACTGTCAGGGCGAACACTGACTAAAGCCTGATCGATAAACCGAATGTGGACGTGCCCATTCGATTCAGTATGAATACGGTCGCTTGGGCGAACCATCGTGCCCGGTGCGATCAACTGGCGAGCCTGGCCAACTGGTTCCAGCCAAGCCCGGCCAAGCACCAGACTGACCTCGCCAACAGGCAGGGAAGTCAAACCAGACGAGGCAATTGTCAAATCACTGACGTTTGTGGCTACCGACTGTGCAAGCGCAGCACCACTGGCAGAAACCGACATTAACAGCGCCACACAAGACGCCAGCACATGGCGCTTGCGCCCTGCTGTCAATAAAGTGTTGTTTGTTTGTGGTTTCATAAGCACGAACCTCGTCTTAGCATAGGTTGTCATCCTACCCGGCATAGCCATCTGGCTAAGTGACCACAATCACATAATAGCCATCTTGACCCTGCAATACAGCCTGAATTTGCTATTCCGGACGCGATTACTATAATGACCCGGCTTAGTATTTTATGAAGCCAACCCTCGGGATATCAAATTCATGCAGGTAACCCCTGAGCTTCTCAGCGCATTTCCCAGCCTGAAGCCCCTGCCAGCAGCTACTCTGGCGCGTCTTGCTCAAGAATCTTTGGTGCGCAAGTTTGCGCGCCGAGGGGTGGTATTGACTGCGGGTGTGCGCGAAGAGTTTGTTTGTTTTCTATTCGAGGGGCGACTACAAGGTGTTGATTTCACTATCGATGGCCGCGAAGTAGGGCTGTATTTTGTAGAACCGGGCGATTTTTGTGGGGAGCTTGGCATGTTTGACCACGGCCCTCAGCCAGAGTTTGTCATCGCCCTGACGGCTGTTGTGACTGTTTTTGTACCCATGGAAAGCTTGCGACAAGTGACCTTTGAGCACCCCATGCTGCTGAAACTTTTGGGTGAAAGGCTGGCCGCTCGCGTCAGACAACTGACCAGACAGCGATCTTTGCTGGGACTGCCCAATATCAGCCAGCGTGTTTGCTGCCAACTGTGGATGTTGGTGCCCGAAGATGCCCGCCAGAATCTTAACGCCAGCGTGATCAACAACCCGCCCACGCACATGGAAATTGCCATTATGCTGAACCTGAGCAGGGAGACTGTCAGCCGGGTTTTCCAGATACTTCAGACCCGCCAGATTGTGCGGCGCGACGGCACGAGCCTGCTCCATGTCAGCGACACTCCCACACTAAAGCGTTTGGCCGAAGGCAGCGAGGAGCTGTGATTGAGGTCACACAGAATGCCGTAAGCAATTCTGCTGATTAGTATTTTTTTTGTATGCAGGTATATAATCCGGCCAGTTTAAACATAGGCCTTGAATCCGACGCCAGCGAACCCAACTATTAAAATCCGTTTCCCAGTGCCCTGACAAAAGTACTCCTGATGAAGAATATCTGATGAACAATACCAAAAAGACTGTGCGTTTTGCTGAACTGGCCGATGCGCTCAAATCAATTCGAAGTTATTTTATGTACGCTGGCCTGTTCAGTGCGGCCGTCAATATTCTGATGCTGGTGCCGATCTTTTATATGTTGCACGTATATGATCGGGTGATGTCCAGTGGCAGCATTCCTACCTTGACCATGCTCACTCTGCTGATGGTTTTCCTGACATTAGCACTGGGTGGTTTTGAGTGGGTACGCTCAATGATTCTGATCAGCGCCAGCAATCGGATTGAACAAAAGCTACGCACGCGAGTTTTTGATGCGGCATTTAAAAACGCTCTGTTCACCGGTAATGCCGGCAGCAGCAATCAGGCACTTTCTGATTTGTCGAACCTGCGACAGTTTTTGACGGGTAATGGTTTGTTCGCGTTTTTTGACGCGCCATGGTTCCCCATTTATGTCGGCATCATGTTTTTGTTTCACCCCTGGTTTGGTGTTGTAGCTATCATCTCCGGCATAGTCATGGTGGCGTTTGCGTTTGCAACGGAATTTGTAACAACTAAAAAACTCAAAGATGCCAACACCAAGGCCAATCGTGTAAACGCTCAGGTCGGGGGCAGTCTGCGTAACGCAGAAGTGATTGCTGCAATGGGCATGGGCGATAATATTCGCCGCCAACAAGAACAACAATCTGACGAAATTTTGGTGCTGCAAACAGAAGCAAGCCAATCGGCCGCTGGTTTGACCAGCCTTTCCAAAACGTTTCGCATGGTCGTGCAATCACTGATTCTCGGCTTGGGTGCCTTGTTGGCACTACAACAACAAATTTCCCCCGGCATGATGATCGCGGGCTCCTTGCTGCTCGGTCGCGCGCTGGCGCCGATTGACATGCTGGTTGGCACATGGAAAGGCTTTTCCGTAGCCAGAGCGCAATATGATCGCCTTGGCCAGTTGCTGGACAATATTCAGGCTGAAAAAGATACGATGAGCTTGCCTGCCCCCAAAGGCAATTTGAGTCTTTCTCAGGTCGCCATCGTGCCGCCAGGCTCGCGCGCGCCCGTTGTTCAAGGCGTGAGTTTTGAACTCAGCGCCGGTGAAGCGCTGGGTATTGTTGGCCCAAGCGCATCGGGTAAATCTTCGCTGGCGCGCGCCATTCTGGGCATCTGGCCCGCAGCAAATGGCAAGGTACGCTTGGATGGTGCGGATATAAGCAGCTGGAAGCGCACCGAACTTGGACCTTACGTAGGGTACTTGCCGCAAGATATCGAATTGTTCGACGGCACTATCTCTGCAAACATCTGCCGGTTTGGGGATGTCGACTCGCAGAAGATAGTGGAAGCTGCACAACTGGCAGGCGTTCATGAACTGATTCTACGCTTGCCTCAAGGTTACGACACCGTCATAGGTGGAACTTCCGGCGCGTTGTCTGGCGGACAACGCCAACGTATCGGTCTTGCGCGCGCCGTCTATGGCATGCCCAAACTCATGGTACTGGATGAACCAAACTCCAATCTGGATGATCAGGGTGAACGCGAACTTGTACAGGCCCTGCTACGCATTAAGGCTCAGGGTTGCACGGTTATTGTGATCTCACATCGTACGATGGTGTTGCATAGTATGGATAAGTTGTTGGTGATGAAAGACGGTGCACCGGTCAGCTTTGGGCCGCGCGACCAGGTGCTCGCCAACCTGCTTGGACAGGGCGAAGCTCGCCGCGCGTAGATCAAATTTCTCTCGCGGCAAACCTGCCGGAGATACAGCAATTTTTGTAAGGTGGAAAGCGATCGTGGCAGAAGCAACTCAAAATTCGAATCAACTTGCCCGCATGCTGGCAAACGCAAATGGCAATGCCCATCAGCGGCCCAGCACGGTGATAACGTCCATGGAAAAACCCAAGCGTATCGGGCTGGTTATTTTTTTCCTGGTGTTTGGTGTATTTGGGGTCTGGGCGTCTGTAGCCCCCCTTGATGGTGCTGCACATGCACCTGGCTCGGTGACAGTGCGCTCTAACAGGCAACTGGTTCAGCATCTGGAAGGTGGCATTGTCAGTGAGATCCGGGCACGCAACGGGGACGTTGTGCGCGCTGGTGATCCTTTATTGATTCTGGATAACACTCAGTCACTGGCTCAGCTCGAAATAGCCACCTCGCAGTATCTTGCCATGCGCGCCATGGAAGCTCGCTTGATTGCCGAGCGTGATGGCCTGGACCAAATCAACTTTCCAGCGGATTTAACCGCCAGCGTGCAGAATGCTCAACAAGAAATAGCCTCTCAGTCTCAAATATTTCTGACACGCAAAGCAGCGCTGGAAGGCAGCGTTGAGGTGCTTGAACAGCGTATTGGGCAGCTGCAATCGCGACTGGGCGGCTTGCGGGCTTTGCAAGAAAGTAAACAAGATCTTGCCAACTCGTTTGCAGAAGAGTTACGCGATGTTCAGGCTTTGCTTGTTGAAGGTTTTGCAGACAAAAATCGCGTACGTGAATTGGAGCGCAACGCGGCCATGCTGCGCGGCGAAGCTGCAGAATTGACGGCCAGCATTTCGTCAACCGAGATCGAAATTGGCGAAGCGCGCTTGCAAATTCTGCAACAGGAACTGCAATTCCAGAATGAGGTTGCCAATCAACTGGCCGAAACTCAGACCTCATTGAAAGATGCATCAGAACGTATGACCGCCATCCGCTCGATTGTTACGCGAACAACAATCACTGCACCTGTGGCTGGAGTCGTCAACGGTATGCAGGTACATACCATTGGTGGTGTGGTCCCCCCCGGACAGCCACTGGCCGATATAGTCCCTCAAAACGAAGAGCTGATTATTGAAGCCCGTATATCACCTATTGATATCGATCGTATTGCAGTTGGCCAGGAAGCAACAATCAGGTTTTCGAGTTTCAGCAGTTCAGTCCCTAATATTTATGGCAAGGTTATACACATTTCTGCAGATGCCTACACCGATCCAAACACTGGCATGAGCTATTATGGCGCCCGCGTTGAGGTCACCCCAGAGGGCCTGGAAGACTTAGGCAATCTGATCCTGATACCGGGCATGCCCGCAGAGGTGTTCATTACAACTGGATCGCGCACGTTGATGCAGTATTTTATGAAACCATTTTCCAATGCGCTAGCGCGAAGTTTTATAGAAGACTGATGCCCATGAAACGTGTTCCCGAGTATTTCTGTAAGGCGTCAAATGCTGGCATGGCTTGCTTGACACTTGCCAGCGCAGGTCTGCTATTGATTGCGACTCTTGGCGCGATGGCACCCGCTTACGCACAAACCCCAGCCCAAGCTCAGCAAACTGCCGCAGATATTCAGGTCAGCAACACTGCGCTTGAAACGGGTATTGGCCAAACACTGGAGGATTTTTTTACGGCAGCATTGGAATACAGCCCCAGACTCCAGGTTGCTGAAGCAAAGCGTGACATTGGTGCTGCCCGTCGACGCAGCGCCAACGGACAACTTCTTCCACAAATCAGTGCAAGCGCGAGTATTTCTGACAATAGGCAAGATGCCTTGAATCGCATCAGTGAGTACCGCGGTGAACGACTGGCGCTGGTGTTGCGTCAAGTGTTGTTTGACTGGCGTGTTTTTTCTCAGCGCGGTCAAGCATATGCCTTGGAAAATCAACTGGAAGCCGAGTACTTTGCAGAGCTGTCTGTAGTACTGACCAGCGTAGCGGAACGTTATTTTGATGTGCTGCAAGCTGAAGACGCACTGAGATCCATACAGTCTGAAAGGGAATCTGTTCGCAATCAGGTCAATCAGGTTGAACGATTGTATGGGCTACAAATGGCACAGATTACCGACTTGTATGATGCGCAGGCACGCTTGTCGGCAGTCGAGGCTGAAGAACTCTTGTTGTCCAGCGATGTGACACTGACACGCGATGCGCTGCGGTCAGCCACCGGTCTCGGTGTCGGTAGTTTGTACGTGCTTGGCGAGGGCTCAGCGCTACCAGAAGTCGATGGCAATCTGGAAGACTGGGTACAACGGGCACGACAGGGCAACCATCAGATCCGGGCGCGTGAATACTCTGTCGAAATTGCTGACCGTCGAGTGTCTGAGCAACGCGGAGCTTACCTGCCGCGCGTCAATCTGATACTTCAGCAGCAACGCTCAGACCTGGGCTTCGATAACGTTCCCATCAGTCGAACGGACAGCGGCTATGTAGGTCTTGATATTTCAGTGCCGCTGTTTGCCGGCGGTTCCATTAGAGCCGGCGTCAGCGAGGCTGTCAGTCAACAGTCAATTGCGCGAAGTGAACTGCGGCAGCTGAATCTTGATGTCAGCGAACAAACGCGCTTGTCGTTTTTGCGCCTGAAAGCTGCTGAACGTCAGATTGAAGCGGCAGAAAAACTGTTGGAATCGCGCACGCTCGCAACCACCGCAAGACGACGAGGTTTTGAATTAGGGACCGTTACCAGTGTGAGTGTACTGGACGCAGTACGTGAACAGTTTATGGCTGAGCGCGATCTGCAGCGAATTCGTTACGACTATATTCGCCTGAGTCTGTACCTGCGACGCGATGCCGGAGTGCTCACTTCTGATGATTTGATCGATATTGGCAATCGACTCGATCAACCCGCGCAGTAGAATATTCCGCGGTCACTCCACCAGCAGATTAATCGCTTGCTGGTGGAAATACAGTTCGTTCGGATTGCTATCAAGGCCATAACCAATCAAAAAATCGACGCTGATGCTGCTGATGTTAATGTCTGCTGCGGCGAAGTTTTTAAGTACCTCCAGCCGCTCGATTGCGCCAAACACACGTCGTTCTGCAACCGGCACCGCCTCAATGTCTGGTCGATAGGTCACAAAGTCGCCCGTTGCATTTTTTACCAGCGTTTCTCCATCGCTGGTGATAGCAGCCATGACCAGAAATCCCGCTTGCCCTTGATGTTGCGGATCAATCTCGATCTGTCCGACCACGTCAAAACGCTGGGTCGGAGTCACCCGATTAGTAAAGGTTTTGCCGCCATCACGGGTCACGCCACCCGAAAAACGGGCGTTGGATACCCCGCCCTGAAAGCTCTGTTTTCCTGCGAGCTGCAATAGCCCCGGGGTGCTGTAGCTAACTGACAGGCGATAAGTACCGGTATTAGTAAGGCCCGCGCAAACATCTCCAAGGCTGCTGTAGGTATTAACCATCACGATATAGCGCCCGGGTGCCACATCCGCCTGCAAGGCGGGGGTACAGTTGCCACTGCGGCTCTCGGCAATGCTCAGAATTTTGAGTTTTTCATCGGCCAGCAACAAGACGCCGTGTAGCGCGCCATCTCTGCGCATATCAATGTTAAGGCGCTTGTTTTCGGTGACATCCAGGGTATAAACATCCACAAAACTGGTGTCCGAACCACCCACAATGAGCTGTTGTACTCTGCAGTCACCCGCTGCTAGCTGTCCGTTTCTCCAACCAAAATTAAGTGGGGTATTGGGGCAGTTGTTAAAGCCTCCATACAGTGTATTTACGCCGTCGATATCATCCTGTTGCAACTCATACAGGCTGCCTATGCGGGCGTTCATTATTGCCGGGCGCGTATTGTCGTGACCCAGACCGAGCACGTGACCTAGTTCATGAAGCGCTACGCGCTTGAAGTCGAATTCGGTTCTGCCATTGGAGCCATTACGCAGCGGCCCGTCATAGACGTCAAAGCTGAGATTGGCATTAAACACAATATCCGCTTCAACGATATCCGCAGAACCCAAAGTATTTGGTTCCTGGAAATACAAGGTCACGGCCAAAGTGGTATCGGGCAGTGTGTTGCCGCATTGTGTGGTTCGAAAGTCTGAACCATTCAGATAATCAGGACGTTGACCACTTGAATAGCCAAAACATGGATCCCGGTATTCATTCACAATGTTGAACGTGAAGTCGGTTTTTTCGTTCCATTGCCGAGCTGCATCGGCCATGGCATCAGCCCAACTGATACCACTGCGAGACACACCTGAAATGTTTGTGTAGACCGTGGTAACACCACCCGGCCATTTGGCACCGCTGGATCCAATGTTATAGGCTTGAGCAACGCTGATCAGGGCGCCTGAAAAACTGCCGGCCAGCAAGAACATCCACCAAGAGCGCTTCATCATGGCACCTGCTGTTGTAGCTCAAGCATCAATTGAACCTGTGCACGAAAATCACTGGCACTCATGCCAGACTCGGCAGGCAGCGCCTGATCAATGATGACTCCGCGGGCCGCGCCGTCGTCACCCAGAATACGAATTGAATCCTCCAGAGCTTCTGATGCGGCTTCTGATGAGGTCTCGGATGTTGGCTCAGCCAATGGCGTTAACGCCAAACCTGTCACCGGCACATGCCCGGCGGACAGCACCCGGCTTTCGCCTTGTGTATCGAGTTCCAGCAAAAAGTGTCCCTGTGACCAACCCACCAGCGGGTGGATCAATGCTTCCTGCAGGGATTCAACAAAAAATATGCCGGTTTCGCCAGTTTCTGGCACCTGCATCCCCTGCACAACCAAACGACGACCATCAACTTCGCCGCCCAGAAACTGCAGACTTATCTCCGGCTCCAGATAGCTACCCTTGATGACGTTGATCACGTCAAAGGTGACGCGGGTGTGAATACTTCTTGGCCCAGTCTGTATGGTTTCAACCTTGCTGACATGGCCCTCAAAAATCAATTCGGCATGATCAACCACTTCTGAAAATGACAACTGCAAGACGGTGGTCGCCAGGGCAGGGGCTGTTACCAGACACACCAATATGAAGGACAATAGTGGAGTCATACGTGGCGTCCACCGCTGTCGTCTTATTGCCAGCCTGGTAAAGGTCTGCCCCATTGCTGTTACCCCTCACATTAACTGCTGCGCATCACGTTGATGACATTAATCAATTCATGTCGCCAGTGTGCCGGCTCACAGTGCAGTTGGGCAATGGTGTCGCGTTTATCCAGCACACTGAAAGAAGGTCTCTTTGCGGGTGTTGGGTAGGCGGTGCCCGGAATCGGTTTAATTGGTACTGCTTTTTGTAGCAGACCGGCGCGTACGGCTTCATCTTGTATCGCAACTGCAAAATCGTACCAGCTGGCCACGCCGGCATCGCTCCAGTGCAGAATGCCCGTGGGTTTTTGCTGCAAGGCAGCGTCAATACACCGTGCCAGCCCCCAAGTGGATGTCGGTGTACCAATCTGATCGTCCACCACATTCAGGCTGTCTTTCTCAGCCATCAGACGCAGCATGGTTTTGAGAAAATTTCGACCAAACTGGGAATAGACCCACGAGGTGCGCAGTACCAGACTGTGGGCAGGCGCCAGATAACGCACGTGCAGTTCGCCTTCTAGCTTGGTACGGCCATAGATGCTGAGGGGATCGGTCTGGTCAGTAGGGGTATACGGTCGGTACATACGCCCGCTGAATACAAAATCCGTCGAAATATGCAGCAACCAAACTTTGTTCTCCGCCGCCCAGCTGGCCAGCAGTTTTGGACCTGCCGCATTGGCGGCGCGCGCTGTCAGGTCATCGGTCTCGGCTGCATCAACAGCGGTATAGGCTGCCGCGTTGATAATGGCGTCGGGCATCAGATCAGACAAGGTGGCGCGCAGTTTCTGCTCGTCACTGATATCCAGTTGTGCGCGCGACAGCGCAATCAGCTGGTAACCAGCAGCGGGCAGTGTGTTCTGCAAGGTCAAACCCAACTGCCCTTGCGCGCCTAACAATACAATCTTCATGCCTTTTCCTCGGCACGGGCTGAATGCCCTGCAGTTTTTACATAGACCGGCGCATCCACAAATTTCAATCCGCCACGATCTTTTGCTGACAGCACGGGTTCAGCACCCGCGTTTAATGGCCAATTTATGTTGAGCGCAGGGTCATTCCACAGCAGGCTGTATTCGTCGTCCGGCGCATAATAATCAGAACACTTATAGACCATTTCTGCGGTTTCGCTCATCACATAAAACCCATGCGCAAACCCCGGCGGCACCCACAACTGTAACTTGTTCTCTGCTGATAACACCATGCCCACACTTTGACCAAACGTGGGCGAGTCGGAACGCATATCCACAGCGACATCATAGATCTCACCCTGAACAACCCGCACAAGTTTGCCTTGGGGGTTTTTCAGCTGGTAGTGCAGCCCGCGCAGAATGCCTTGGCCTGAGCGGCTGTGATTATCTTGCACAAATCGCGTGCCGGGCAGCGCATCATCAAAAAATGATTGACGAAACACTTCCATAAAAAAGCCGCGGTGATCCCCAAAAACGGTGGGCTCAAATAACAACACATCGGGAATGGCGGTGGGCGTGATTTTCATATTCAGACAAGTACTCCAACAATGAGCTATAACAAAGGTGATCTTGCACCAGAGGCCTTATATGCTGAACTTCACACGTCAGCGCAGCAAACATAAGCTGCTATTACTTACGGATCAGTTTTAATAAATACTGACCGTAACCACTTTTCGCCAAAGGTGCGGCCAGCGCGCGCAGCTGCTGCTCATCAATGAAGCCATTGTGGTAGGCAATCTCTTCAGGGCAGGCAATTTTCAAGCCCTGCCGCTCCTCAAGCACACGAATAAAGTTGGCAGCATCCAGCAGAGATTGCACGGTACCCGTGTCCAGCCAGGCGGTTCCACGATTAAACAGCTCCACTTTTAAATCACCGCGCTCCAGATAGACTTTGTTCACATCTGTGATTTCAAGTTCGCCACGCGCCGAAGGTTTGATGGTTTTGGCAACATTCACCACGTCGTTGTCATACAGATACAGGCCGGTCACCGCATAGTTGGACTTGGGTTTAAGCGGCTTTTCTTCCAGATCAACGGCAATATTATTTTCGTCCAGCGCGACCACGCCGTAACGCTCAGGATCATTCACGTAGTATGCAAAGACCGTGGCGCCTTTTTCCTGACGGACGGCATTTTGCAATTTGTCTTCCAACGCATTGCCGTAAAAAATATTGTCGCCCAGAATCAGACAGACGCTGTCAGAGCCAATAAACGATTCGCCAATCAGAAATGCCTGCGCCAGCCCATCCGGACTGGGCTGTTCGGCATACTGCAGACTGATGCCCCATTTACTACCATCACCCAACAGGTGTCGGTACAAGGGCAGATCGGCGGGCGTGGTGATAATCAGAATTTCGCGAATACCGGCCTGCAGCAAGGTGCACAGCGGGTAATAAATCATGGGTTTGTCGTACACCGGCATCAGTTGTTTGCTGACTGAAATTGTCATCGGATGCAGTCGTGTGCCGGTGCCGCCGGCGAGAATGATGCCTTTTGTGGTTCGGGTACCGGATGTGTCTGCCTGACGGGCGTTGGCGGGTGATGAGGGCGACGCGTTGTGCATAAAATTGCAATCCTGTGAACGGCTACTGATCCATGGCTGCCACAATCTGCGGCAAGGTGTTGTAAAACGTCGAGCGGGGATTATAGCCAAGTTGCGCAAGGCTTGCCGCACTGTCCGCAGTGTAATTGCGTGCCAAGGCCCGATACGAGCGTAATCCCGGAGCGTTATTCAGCGGCAACAGGCGTCCCGCGATTTCCAGCAGCAGGGACGCAGCAAAAAACACTTGCCGGGGGCTCGCCCATGCCGGCTGGGTTTTTCCAAATGCTTCGCGCATGGCTCGCTCGAGCTCCTTGATGCGGTAAGACTGGCCGTCCGTTAACACATACACTGGCGTCGTGGCGGGGGAAGTTGCGCGTGCAATACAGAGCAACGCTGCACACAAATCCTCCACACCAATCAGTGAAAAAGCATGATCAAATCTGGGCAGGGGTGGCAACACGCCCCGGCGAATAAGACGCAGCAAGGTCATCAGGTTGCCTTTCATGCCAGGGCCATAGACATTGACTGGCCGCGCAATGCTGACAGCAATCTCTCCCCGTTTATGCGCCGCCAGTAACAACTGTTCTGCCTGCCATTTGGAATCGCCATAGGCCGTGCGCGGCTGATCGTAAGCCGGATCTGCCAGAATGCTGCTGACATAAACAAAATGGCGCACGCCGGCCCTGATGGCTGCTTTCAGCAGATGTTGTGTCCCTGCCACATTCACAGCGTAGACGTGACGGATTTGGGCATGATTGACATGGGCGCAGGCTGCCAGATGAAAAACAGTATCGATACCCTCGCATACCGTGGACAAACTTGTTGGCAACAACAGATCGTGTTGTGGTCGACCCAGGACGCGTACAGGGATATCAGCCTCATGCAGCTGCCTTAACAAGGTTTTCCCTACAAAGCCGCTCGCGCCGCTGACCAACACTGGCTGAGACTTTGTAATACTCATATCCAGCGCCAGCCATGGGTATTAAAAAAGCGCCATGCGGAACGACCAAACATCAGGATGTGACGCAAGCCTTTGCGGGCACTGTGCCCACCCAAGTGGGTGATATTCATACTTGGCAGATAGGTCAAAGTACCTGATTGGTGTGCCCGGATGGCCAGATCAAAGTCTTCAAAATACAAGAAGTACCCGGGATCAAAACCCTTTAATGCCTGCAGGGGCTGGTGGCGGAACAACATAAAACAGCCACTGATCACGGGAATGTCGTCGCTGGCCTGATCCTGGGGAAGATCAGTCATTTCATATCTATCAAGACGTTTGCGAAACAGCGCCTTGACGCGTGCAGGGGCAAACCCCCGCAGTAAAAAGTCCAGCACGCTCGGAAATCGTTTGCAGGCGGACACCTTGTTGCCATCACCATTCTGTATCGCCGGCGCTACTGCGACGGATGGTGGATGGGAAGCCAGCCAGCTTAAACCCTCAACGAGGCTGTCGGGTGCCAGAAAAACATCGGGGTTTAACACCAGATAATAATCATGTGCATCAGCACTGGAAGAGGTAATCACCAGATTATGGGCGCGACCAAAACCAATAGTGCCGTGCCCGCTTTTGAATGATCTTGTATGAGGAATCAAAGGTGGCGGCAGTTCTTGTAACAGATCCGCCAACACCTGGCGGTTTTCAGGTGACTCGGCATTGTCGATCACATGGATGTGCAACGAACCAATCAGTCCACGCTCGCTCGCCTGATCTGCAGCTGTTTGCAATGAATTCAGCGCCCTGCTGACAACCGGCACGTCAAGATGGTAAACCACGACCGATACAGTCAGGCAGGGAAGCGGGGCAGTGGAGGTCATTTATTGAGTAATGATCCTGTCGCCAAACGGTGTGCGGATCAACCGACTGCCTTCGGGGACTTCCGACGGATCAATACGTCGTGGACGGAACCGCTCACCTTCCATCACCTGCATGGGCACGCCCTCTGCTTCTGCTCGTTCACGCGCTGCGCGCAACGCTGCCGCAAAAGGGTTGTCAGGAGACACTTCGGTGACCACGGTCTCGGCTCCGGTTGTACCCTGTCCCGGCGCCTGCGCGGGCGGTGGTGACGCGGCTGCGATTGGGGACGCGGTAGCGATGCTCAGACGAGCTTCGGTGCCACTGGCACAATTGACGCCCTGGTCTGCTCTGGGCACACAGGGCGATGACGCAGGATGCTGAACGACCAGCTCTCGCGTATTTGCCGCCGCAATCGTATAGCCGGGATAGCCGGGAATGGTCACCGGTACCTTGGGGTCCAGATCCACGGTAACAACCTGACCAGAGGGACTGCGCACACGAGCACGCCAGCGATCCCCGAGGCGACTGGTACCTATCATGATGAACGGTTCAGTGCTGTTGACGGCCACCGGTGCGGATGGCGATTGTTCCATTTGCTCGGTTACGGGAGCGGATTGACGCTCCACGGGTTCAAACAGGTTTAATGAATCCACATTTTGTGCAACTGCCTGATGCGCCAGCATCGAAAGCAGACCTGTCGCCAATATCAGCACCAGCGCTGGCTTTTTCCACGTATCGCTGTTTTTGACTGACATGTTCAACTCCGATCATTCTTAAGAATGTAACTACTATGACGCTGGATGTTAGCGCCAAGTTTGGTTTGTTTCAAAATTGTGTGTCGACAAAATAAGGTGTAAACGCCTTTTGCGCAGCCTGCGCCAGGTCAAGACTGATGTCTACCGCCGGATAAGCATAAAACGCTTCGGCATGGCTGCAATCTGCAGGCATCGAGAACGTGCGGGCTTTATTCAGAGCCAGAATCATTTCAGGGTAGTTGTTCTGGCTGTTCTGGCTGACATAAACCTGCATGGCCTGTTCTTTCGCCGCGCGCACTGCAGTGATGTCCATCAACCGGTTAACCGGACTCTGCACACTGATTTCATACGACCAGGCATTGGGTCGTTGCCCGCGCCATGGACGCTGATAGAGTCGTTGCAAGGCCTGCCAGACCACCTGCGCCGTGCCACGATGGTCAGGATGCAACTCCAGCACGCCGGGAAAAAACACGGTGGCCGCAGACAATTTAGTGATTGCCGACAGCACTCTCTCAATCAGATTATCCTGCGGAAGCAAGCCACGATCGGGTTGATCCCAGGTTTGCAAAGAATTTACCCCCAGAATCTGGCAAGCCTGCTCCACTTCCTGTTGTCGTCGCAACACCAGTGCGGCCGCTTCTGGCGTGCCCGCCGCATAGGGGCCGCCGAGCGCGCCATCGGTCAGCACAATCACATGGGTTTTGACGCCGGCATTGGCCGCAAGGCGCAATGCACCGCCCATGCCAAAGGTTTCATCATCGGCATGAGGCGCAAAAACCAGCCAGGGACCCTCAGGCAATTGGCAGGATTGGTAAGGAACAAGTATGTGCTCTGGTGTCATAGGCCGGATTGTAGGGCCTTTTGACGGTTTTTTTTAGCGTTTTCTGGCGACACTGCTGCCTTTCATGGTTAAATCTGCGGCCTTTCAGGCAACAAATGACTAACCGCGCAACCAGATTATGTCGTTAACCCTCCTACGTGATTGGATACAGTCCCCATTTCGCCATTTCAGGCTGTTTCATCAATTTGTGCGCCAGGAATTCAGCGGCCAGTTTGCTGGGTCGCTGGGCGGTTTTTTATGGCTGTTTGTCACACCTGTTTTTAATATCGCTATCTATTCATTTGTTTTTAGCGTGGTGTTCAGAGCACCCGTGCCTGACAACTTTGGTGACGTGCCGTTTGTCATATTTCTGATGATCGGATATCTCCCTTGGTTTGCATTTGCAGATGCCATGGGACGCGCCAGCAGTCTGTTACTGGACAAAGCGCCACTGATCACCAAAGTCATGTTCCCGGTACAATTGATACCCTTGGTTGGCACTGTTATTCCGTTTATGGTGCACGGTATTGCCTTTGTTGTATTTCTTCTTTACCTGAGTACTCAGGGGTTAGTAAACGTAGCCTGGTTATGGCTGCCGCTGGCATTTGTGCTGCAGTGCCTGTTTACCCTTGGCCTGGTATCCGTGTTATCCGCGTTTTGTGTGTTCCTGCGAGATATCCAGCAAATGGTTGCACTGATGTTGACTGCGTGGTTTTTCCTGACTCCGATCATCTATCCACTGTCCATGCTGCCAGAACAACTGCAACCGCTGATGATGCTGAACCCGATGCATAGTTTTGTGCAGTTTTACCGGGAAATTATTGTGTTGGGCGAGTTTTCTTTGCCGCATTTTCACGTGATGGTGCTGTCAGCAGCCATCAGTTATCTGTTTGGCGGCTGGTTGTTCATGCGTATCAAACATGCCTTCGGGGACGTTTTGTAATATGTTCAGCATCACCGTCGAAAATCTGCAGAAAGACTTCCGTATCTACGCGCGTCCTCAGGATCGCTTGCTTGAACTGTTGATGAGAAAACCGCGGCACCGCGTCTTTGAAGCGCTGCATGATGTGTCATTTAATGTGCTGGAAGGTAAAAGCCTGGGTATCGTTGGGGACAATGGTGCCGGGAAGTCGACCCTGATGAAACTGCTGGTTGGCACGCTTCAGCCCAGCGCCGGCAGCATCAGCATAAAAGGTCAGGTGGCTGCCTTATTGGAACTGGGCGCGGGTTTCCACCCGGAGTTCAGCGGCCGCCGCAACATTTATCTGAACGCTTCCTTGCTGGGCGTGCCAGATGACGACATTGTTGCATTGGAAAACGACATCATCGAATTCTCGGAGTTGCGCGACTTTATAGATCAGCCGGTGAAGACCTATTCCTCCGGCATGTACGTGCGCCTGGCATTTTCAATTGCCACCATGGTACGCCCGGATGTGCTGGTGATTGATGAGGCCTTATCGGTCGGGGACATCGCGTTCCAGAAAAAGTGTGTACAACGCATGAATGATTTCCGCCAGCAACAAAAAACCATGGTGTTCTGCAGTCACTCCATGTATCACGTGCAGGAGTTGTGTGATACCGCCATCTGGTTGGAACGTGGTCGCATTCGCGAGATTGGCAAAAGTGAAGATGTGGTGGCGCACTATGAGGATTACTGCAACAGCCAGCGGGTTTACACCAAAGGGCAAGAGCAGGTTCAGGTGCATGATAACGAAGCGACCGCTGCTGCAAAAGATTGCCGCATCTTGTATACCCGGGTGTTGAATGAAGACGGTGAACCGGTTGATTCCGTCGCGCCACTGCAGAATATTGTGCTGGAAATGCAGGTCGAAATGCTCAACGACAATGTGCGTTGTTATTTTGGATTTGCCATGATGAAGGATCTCGATGCCGTGATGTCGTCTTACCTGGCAACCGAGCGACCCGAGGTGGAAAACGGCCCGTTCAGACAAGGGGAAATCATCACGGTACAGGTTAGGCTACAAGCCATGGCCATGCGCATGGGCGCCTTCCATTTGCTGGGCGGCGTCGCTGATGAAAGTGGTCTGTTGTGGTACGAAACAAAACTCAGCAAGGAAGTCAAAATCACTGCCAACAAAGGTCTGGGATCGTTTGTGATGGCGTCGTCCTGGACTGTAAAACACGGTTAAGACAACTTTCTCAATTCAGTGGCGGTAGCTCACCAATATCAATTCTGGCTGGGGCATAGTCCGGCAGCTGCGCGTAAGGATGTACTTTGTAGACCCGCGGCAGGGCTGAAAACGATCTAACTTCAACCACTTGCAGATAGGCCTGTCTCGCCTCATTGTTATCTGCTTGCTCTGTATAAGCATAAATCGAATAGAAACTTGACTCGTTAAACCCCAGCCAGGGAGTCACTTCCGCCGTGACCTCAATTGGAATCAACGCCCCCAATTCAGTAATTGTGCGGATGTCGCGTTGCTCGCGATAGGCAATAATGGTTTCGGTTGCTTCTTCAGTCATGCCCGGCAAGAGCATCATCGCTTCACGTGTGGCGAGATTGAGATTCACCGCTGAGGAGTTGCCGTAGATCGTAAACGCGGCGTCCAGGTCAACATCCTTGAACAATTCGTCAAACCCGCGGATCAGACGTAGTTCCTCAACCGTATCCAGTTCCTGGTTATTGCGTGCAGTATAGGGCGGGTCAAGTTCAGCATAGTATTCGTCCTCTGCGCCCGAAGGCAGTGGCGCGTCGTTCAGATCTGTCCAGTCAGACCACGCTGCTAACAATTCCTGCACCTGCCGCGGATCAGCATCCGGGCCACCAAGACGTTTTTCGATGATCAGTTGCAGTCTATCCCTCTGGATACGATTCAGGTTTATCTTGCCGGCATGATTGTAGATACGGATACGCACATGTTCATCAGCGGGGTAATGCAGACTCAGCGCCTGCCCATTAAATCGGTAGGCCGGGATACGCTGCAGCTCGTCGTCATCCACATTCTCCATCACCCCCAGCGGAACCGGCATGCTCTCCATCATCAATTCCATTTCGGCTTTACGCACTGCACCCATCAATTGCGCGTGCGCTAAGGTGCCGGTGCGATGATGCAGGGCAGTATTGGCTGACAAACGAATGTTGGATGCCAATACTGTCACCAGTACCGTCAGCACCACTGCAGTCCACAACACCATAATCAGTACCACACCGCGCTGTGACCCCCGAGTCATTGCAGCATCTCCTGCGTCGGTTGGATGGTGCGGTGCTGGGTGCTGAGAATAGGCGCAATCACGTCAATGCCGCTGTCCCTGTCTCCGTCATCTATCCGACTCAATCGCATGTGCACTGCCATCGGCAATGATTGCAAGGAGGCGCCATCCCATTCCTCTCGCCAACGCCGTTCAAACTGCAGATCTTCAAACAGATAAGTAAACTCAGCGCGATATCCACTGATCAACAAAATTGGTTCAGCGTCCACAAGACGCGCGCCTGGGTAATCACTGAGCGCTGGCGCCAGTTGCAGATATACGCCCTCGCCACTGACGGAGTAGAGACGCCATGCCGTCAGACCGGGGTTGCGTTGCGGAGACACACTTGACACCCAAGCCAGCTCATCATCCTGCCCGTCGAAAAAGACTTCCCGACCCAAGGTTTCAATATTGCGGTAACTATGAGGGAAAGCGCCTTGCAGCGCTCTCTCCAGCTGCAGCACCGCTGTACTTTGATCCAGGGTACGCTCCAGACCTTCAGCATTGTTGTCCCAGTCGCGCACAACACCGTAGACACCAGCCGTCAGCATACTGAGCAGCATGGCGGTCAATAACAGGGCAATCAGGATTTCAAGCAGGGTAAATCCCCGGTGAGCGTGATGGGTGCGTGTCATTGTGGCAGGTCGGAACGTGTCCAACGCACCGCCTCTATGATCTCGCCCGTCAAAGAATCGCGAATTTCATACCGTTGCAGCAGGTCATTCATCGGGGCAGTTCGACGCTCGGCGTCGGGCAGTATGTCCATGCCCTCAATGGTATAACGATCATCTTGTATGGCTGATTCAAAGTCGCGGAATTCATTGTCGAGCAGCGCTTGATTGACTGCTGCGCGCGCGGCCGTGCTGCCCTGCAAACTTTGTTGCGCCCGGACCGCCAACTGCTTGCTTCCCGCTGACAAGGTAAACAAGCCGCCCATCACCATGGCAGTGATGGTCAACGCAATCATCACTTCCAACAAAGTGAAACCACGCGCGGCTGTCAAATTTGCTGGCCTGTTACTCATCGCGAAAATTGACCCTGCCTGAGAAAGGATCGATGGCGACAATCCGTATGCGCTGATTCTGTCTGAACGACAATTCCCCGCCCGTACTGCCACCTTCTGGAAAAAAGCTGATAAGCAATGGCTCACGAACAAGTTGGCTGGACTGTGTACTGTTGGCATACCACAGTTCAAGATCGTCAGAGTGCCAGCGACGGGTCACGTTTGTTTGCGAAGCAGTGCCGTCAGTCTCTTCAGCCACCTGAGCATTGCCATCCGATATCACAAACTCCACCTGGGTGGTTTGCCCCTGCACAACCGCCATACGCCTGGCATTGTTTAGCAGGCCGGTGGCTTGTCTGACTTGCGCGTTAAAGCTGGGAGCATCCAATGAGCGCAGCGCTGGTACCGCCAGAGTCGCCAACATGCCCAGTATGCCGAGTACCAGCAGCAGCTCCAACAAGGTGAAGCCGCGCTGCAGCCATGCATCAGCCGCCGATATCCGCGTCATTGCCCTCTCCGCCTTCACGGCCATCGGCGCCGTAAGACATCAATGTGAAACTGCGTCCATCGCTTTCATAAACATAGGCATTACCCCATGGATCAAGCGGTACGTCTCCACGCAGGTAGGGGCCATTCCAGGAAGCGCGACCGCCACTGCTGCGCACCAGCTGTTCGAGATCGTCAGGGTATTGCCCCATGTCGAGACGATAAGCATCCAACGCACTGCCCAAGGAAGAAATTTGTGATAACACGGCGTCACGACGCGCGCTGTCTGCCTGGTTAAACAAATTTGGTGCGACCATCACCGCCAGCATGGCGAGGATAGCCATCACAATCAGCAGCTCGATAATGGTGAAACCTTTAGCTGAGTGATGTTGCGTTCTCTGGTTCATGGGTTTTTCCTCTTGATATCCTGTCACTGTCGCGGTTTATGTTCTATTGGCCATCGATCAATTCTGCAGCCATCTGAAAGCGACTCAGTATTGCCCTGAAATTGGCGTCATTTTGTGAGTTGAGATTAACAATTTCCGGGCGCAGCACAATAAACAGTTCTCGTCGCTCGTTGTTGTCGCGTTGATAACTGAATAAACGGCCAAGGCCAGGTACACGATTCAACCCAGGCACACCGGTGTTAAACGAATTATTGGAGCTTTGAATCAGACCGCCCAGCACAACGTTTTCGCCATCACGCACCACCACCGTCGTCTCAATTTCCTGATTTTCGAAAATCGGGTTATTGCCGACGCCTGATGACTCGGACACCGATGAAAGCTCCTGGCGAATAGTCAGATTGACGACGCCATCATCATTGATACGCGGGGTAATGTTTAACTCAATACCTGTCGGGCGGTATTGGATATTGGTGGTTGACGAGCCGCCTACACCAATGGTTTCGCCCAGCTGAACGGGCACTTCAGCACCAATACGTATCAGGCCTTCCATGTTGTTGATTACGGTTAACGAAGGCCGGGCAAGCAATCGAACGTCATTGTTTACGGCAATCGCTTCCAGTGTCGCATCAACGCGCGCGGCACCATCGATAAATGCCCGGTTAAATAGCAGGCCGCCCAGGCCTGACGTTTCTCCCGTTCTTGGCGTTGGCAGAAATCCGGTGCTGACATTGTTGACGCTGCCTGTCGCTGCATTTTCCAACACTCGTGACCAATCAACACCAAAGGATGTGTCATCACTCAATACGATCTGGGCAATGACTGCATTAATCATGACTTGTAATGGCGCGACATCCAGCTGACTGATCGTTGCCAGCAATTGGCGATAATCCCGGGGATTGGCGCGAATCAACAAACTATTGGTTGGCTCATCCGCCACAATGGTTACTTGAATGTTGGCTGAAATCGCCAAACTGACCGCGCCTGCGACGGGTGCTTGCATGGTCGTGGTAAAAGCGCCGTCGGTAATCGCTAACAAGGGATTGACTGGAGTCGTCGTTGGAGCTGATTCAGACAGCAGTCCACTTGGTTCTGCACTGTCTTCACGCTTAAAGACTTCGGTTAATGTGGTGGCCAGATCAACAGCATTAAGATTTTTTACTCGGTATTGGAACAGTTGCTCCGCCTGTTCCTGTCGATCGGCGTCCAGAATCCGGATCCAGCGCGTGATTTCATCAAACCCGCGCGCTGCTGGTGCGGTAACCAGTAGCGCATTGATGCGATCCAGACCTTGGACCTGATAGGCCGGCGACGCACCTTCAATCAAGGTCAACAAATCTTTAAGCTCTTGCGCCACATCGGTGGCGCTGGCGTTACTGAGTGGGTACAGCTGAATACCTTGACTCTGAAACGGGTCATCATCAATCAGATCCAGCAACTCGTTTATCCGGCTCAACTGCGCCGGTGTTGCAGTGACGGCCACCGTATTGCTGTTTGCGATACGTGTTATGGTGCCATCCGGCTGCAGCAAAGGCGCCAGCAGCTCGATGGCAGAGGCCGAAGACACATGCGTCAGCGGCGTAATCTGCATGACACGTGAAGCAATGCCTGTAACATCCGGCGTGGTGATTTCCAGCGGTACATTGGTAACCGCTTTACGGGCATACCAGACGTTGCCTACCTGTTCCAGCAATATTCCGTTTTCGCGAACCAACAATCGCAGCAAGGGCCAGATGTCCTGAAAATTCAGCGGCCGATTCTGCGCGGTCCGTAAACTGACCTTATCGGCTATTGTTGGATCAATGACCATGGAAATATCCAAGGCATCTGCCAGCTCTGCGAGAATGTCACGCAAGTCTGCCTGCTCATAGTTGAGAGCGACTACATCTTCAGAGGGGCGTTGCACCGGCGTGGGTGCGGTTTCTCTGTAGGGCTGTATGCCCGAGCGCCGGCCGTCCCGGTTGATTTCGTCAATCAACGCGACACGCTCATTATCAACGGGTTCATCGTTTACCGATAATAGTTCGATACCTGAGACGCCGCTGCTGGCATTGACCGCAGGTGACTGTCGGGGCTGCAACTCGGGGATCATGCTGCTGTTTTGCGCGTCAAATGCCGCGCAAGACGTCAGGCCGATTGCCAACCCCATCAGGCTCATGTTCTTGAGCGTTCCTTTCACCTTTTTTACTCCTCTTAGAGCACTGTCTGTCATTTGGTTTGCACAATTAAAACTGCACAGCATTCATGCTGAAAACTGCTGACAGCATGGTGATGGTGATACCACCCACAGCAATCCCCAGCAGCAGAATCAAGCCGGGTTGCAAGGCTGCCACCAGTCGGTTCATCTGGTTTTTTACAGATTGGTCAAATGTTGCAGCGGTTTTTAACAGAATGCTGGCTGTGCGCCCTGACTCCTCACCCACACTGACCAACTGATGAAGCAGGGTAGGGAATGCACCCGTTTTTTCAAGTGCCGCGCCTAATCCTGAACCGCCACGGACATCTTCTTCAACTTGACCCAACAAACGCACGAGCTCGGCATTCACTAATACCTCCCGGGACACGCGCAAGGCACGAATTAACGGTATACCTGCTGCCATCAAGGCGCCCAGTGTGCGTGCAAAAACCGCGCAGTCACGAAACAATAGTAACTGACCCAAAAAGGGTGTTTTCAGCAGGCTGGCGTGTTTGGCAAGTCGACGAGCAGGGTCGGCATCCAGCCAGCGCCACCAGGCGACTGCGCCAACAACTGACAACACCATTAACCACCCCCAGTTACTGACAAAGGCACTCAGTGACAACAAAAAGGCGGCTGAGGCTGGCACGTCTGTTCCTGCATCTTCAAACATGACCGCAAACTGGGGAATCACAAAAATCAGCAACATGGCAACAGACACCACACCGGTCACCAATAACACAATCGGGTAGACCATCGCGGAAACAATCGCCTGGCGGTTACGGGCGCTGGTTTCCAGAAAATCTGCCAGATCCGGCAACAGTTGATGCAGGATGCCGCCTTCTTCTCCGGCACGCACAATATTGACGTACATTCTGGAGAATACATCCGGGCGTGTTTCCATGGCATCCGCCAGACTTTTACCTTCCTTCACCTCGCGGCGTAAACCGGCAACCAGCGTCTGCATTGCCAGTGATTCGGTTATGCCTTCAAGCATGCGCAAGGCTTTATCCAACGGCACCCTTGCATCTACCAAGGTTCTCAGGCCTGTGGTGAAGTCCATCAAATCAGCATTCTTGACTTTGCCGTGTCGTGTGCGTGACTGTCGGGCAGCCAGTTTGGTTTGAGTCAATTTGACCGGTGTCAGTTTTCGCGCCTGTAACAAGCGAATGGCGTCTCGCTCGGACTCAGCAGAAATCTCACCTTGTTGCGAGTGTCCCTGGGTATCAAAGGCCTGATAGGAAAAGTGTGTCAGACTCATATGGCGGCACCGGCACGGGTTACGCGCACAACTTCTTCCGGTGTAGTCATCCCTGCGGCCAGTTTTTCCAAGGCATCTTCACGTAAGGTTTTCATGCCCTCGCGGATAGCTTGAGCTCTGATGACATTAGCGTCTGCGCCGACCGCGATTTCATGGCGGATAGCATCACTCATCACCAACAGCTCATAGAGCCCGATACGACCCCGATACCCGGTCTCACCGCAGCGTTCGCAGCCTGTACCTTTGCGTGCCATAGGAAAATCACTGGCGTTGACGTGCAACACTTGCGCTTCATCCGGCGTTAGCGTGTGTGGTTTGGCGCAGTGATTACAGATGCGGCGCACCAGACGCTGTGCCTGAATACATAACAGGCTGGAGCTGATCAGATAGGATTCCACACCCATATCCTGCAGGCGTGTAATCGCTGCGGCAGCATCATTGGTATGCAAGGTTGAAAACACCAAGTGTCCGGTTAACGCAGACTCAATGGCGATATCTGCAGTTTCGTGGTCCCGAATCTCACCCACCATAATAACGTCCGGGTCCTGACGCACAATCGACCGCAGCCCTGCAGCAAAATTTAAACCAATGGCCGCATTTGCCTGAATTTGAGTGACACCTTCCAGTTGATATTCAACCGGATCTTCAACGGTGATGATCTTGCTGCGCTGGTTATTAATTTTTTCAAGCGTCGCGTACAAGGTGGTCGTTTTACCGCTGCCGGTAGGTCCGGTGATGAGAATCATGCCGTGCGGCTGGTTGATCAGGTTCTGGTACGTCGAGAGTATGTTTTCCGGCATGCCCAGTTGCTGCAGGCTGACGGCGGTGTCGCTGCGGTCAAGAATACGCAACACAATTGATTCGCCATGAACGCCGGGCAAGGTGGAAACACGCATATCCAGATTTCGGGAACCCAGTCGGTAGTCAATCCGGCCATCTTGTGGCAAGCGCTTTTCGCCGATATCAAGACGCGCCATCAATTTTAAGCGGGAGGCCACAGCGGTGCTGATACGCGCTGGCAAACGGTCCAGGCGTTGCATGATGCCATCCACCCGGCATCGAACATCCAGGAACTCTTCGCCAGGCTCAAAATGTATATCACTGGCATTCAGATCAAGCGCGCGCGCAAACATGTGGTTAACAAGGCGAATGATCGGCGCTTCGGATGCCAGGTCTTTGAGGGCTTCGTCATCTTCAAAACCAGAAACCATCAAATCATCGGTGCCGGCATCGATGGTGGGCGAGAGCTCCGCGCGCCAATGCCTGAGCAGGCGTTTGACCTCGTCCGCTTGCGATGGCCGAAAGCGTACGCCAACATCCACTACAAAACGGATACGGCTGCGCAATTGACTGTCGGGCACATTTTCGTAGACCAACTCTTTTGAAACTGCAAAGTCCAATGCAGGTGCAATGCCGGCAGGCTCCAGCAACTGAGTGAACACCGACAAGGTAACGGGAGGCTGTGTCATGCTTCACTCCTCCGATTGGGTGCTTGTGGTGAGACGACTAAAACCCACAACGGTTATTTCACCGATGTACTGATTGCGGTTCCTTCGTAGATCAAGACTGCTGACACCCAGGAAAGGCTCGGACTGCTTGAGCGCATTAAGAAAGCGCAGCATGCTGTTTTGATCACCAAGTGCAAACGACATCGTCTGCTCTACCATCAACCAGTCCGCTGAAATATTGGAATCGGCCAGGCTAACGGAGGTAATGATCAGCCCATTTTCGGAGCCAATTTCCCGAGCCTGTCTTTGGATAGCCGCTGCCAAAAGCGCTGCAGAACCCGCAGTGAACAAACTGGATTCAATGTCTGACAAACGCTGTTCAGCGTCTGCTCTGCGTTGCGCCCAGTCATCAGCACCATCAATCAAACGTTGTTCTCGGTCTATATCTGCGCGCAGGTTCTCGATCTGCAGATTGCGTGAACGAAAAACGTCAAGCAGCGCAGGTACACCATTGGTAAGCAGGAATACCACGGCAACAAAAGCCGCCAGACCCAGTATGCGCTTTTCTCTTTGTAACAATGGCCGTCGCACGGCGACCTCGGGCAATTTTCGCAACAAGGACATCAGCGACGCTCCGGGAAGTGCCATTCGCGATAGGCTGAGAAATTGACGGTGCTTAATCTGAGTTCGATAAAGTAACGGTTGTTATTGGTGGCCCGCGCAAAGTCGACTTCGGTAAACATCGGGTTCTGTTCCAGTTGCTCAAGGATATTCTGCGGATCCGGGCTTTCTCCCTCTAAACCCAACAAACCTTCATCAAGCTCAAAAGCACTCAATAGGCCTGGGTTGATCACAGGCTGCAAGGTTAACAACACTTCCGCAATATCTTGATCTGGGAACTCAGTAAACGCACCCCAGTTATTTTCAAAATCGCGTACAACCGCCTGATCAGCACGGGCAACTGCTGAGAGTGCCTGTGTCTGTGACAAGGCCGCATCAAGGCGAAACAGCTGAAATGATTGCCACACAAACGGCAAACTCACCACCAGCACTGCCGCTAATGCTACCTTCAGGATGTCCTTGCGCAAGCGGCCTTGTGCAAGCTGGTGCCTTGCTGCCAGGGCCGCCTCTGGGAAAACCCCTTTTACCGCCAGCCTGGCCAAACTGTTTAAGTGCGTTGTATGTTGAGATGCATGCAATGGGTCACTCTGTAGCGCGTTTGCACCCAGATAATCCTGCGCCGATGCCAGAAACAGCTTGTGCGGTGCTAACAGACTCTCACCGCGCTCCTGCATGAATTTTTCCCGCAGTTCGGGTACCGCCATATCCATGGCCGTGCACTGCAGGCAAGTCAGAACACCCTGTTGGTTATCTTGCAACGCAGTCGTCAGTTGTTGGTCGCAGTCCTCAACCGATGTCAGCAAATTATCTGCTGCACTCATTTCTGACTCAGCGGCACCCAGTCGATCAGAAAACAAGGCAATGCGAGGCATAATAGATGCCAGAAAAATTTTGTGATCGGAAAACGCCTTGAACAAACTCTCTGCCCGCTCAACTGGTAGCCACGTCGCAAGCCCGGTCTGAACCGAGGGCAGCGGCCCTTGTTTTAAGCTTGGGATAAATCCGACATTTAAGGCCTGTTCAAACTCAGGCAATACTGTCATAGCCTGAAGTAACAACGCTGAGCGCTGCAAATCCAGTCCGGCAGCAGGCAAGTTTGCTTCGCTGATGTAAAATTCTGATGGCGGAAGCAGTAGCACACAGATTTTTTCAGGATGGTTATTATCCGATAACAATTGTGCGGCCGCGTCCGCCAGTGTTTTTTCGTCGTATCGGTTTAAACCCAAGGGGCTCTGCCCGGCAAGGTCAGGTGATATAGTGATGCGCACGGAGCGTCTGGTGTGCAAGTCAATCAATTGATCATCAAACACCATGAGCGCAATGTTCACCCGACTGGCGATCGATACACAAACATTGGCATTTTGGGCGAGTCTGGCACGCAGCGCCTGCAGATATTCGCTCACTGTGCTCAGATTCATTAAGGGTTCCCTGTTGTTTTAGTTGCGTGCTGCCGGATTATACGCAAAAAATCCAAGGATTCCTTTGCCAGTTATGCGTCAAGGCACACGATACACAGCAGTAAGACGCTGTGCTTGCGTGAAAAGTTTGTTCTGCGCTTAACGTTCTCTGTGTACGCGGTTTCGCCCGTTTTCCTTGGCTTTGTAGAGGGCCTTGTCTGCTCTTTCAAACAGTGAGTCAGTGCTGTCTTCACGCACCGCTTCGACCACACCAAAGGACACTGTGATCTGAATTTGCCGCTCTTTAAAATGAAATGGGATGGCCGCAATGGCCAGTCGCAATTTGTTCAACACATGCTCCGCGTCGGCGGGGCGGGTATCTGGCATGATAACGACAAACTCTTCGCCACCGTAGCGGCCGATAAAGTCTTTGTCTCGCAGGCGAGATGCCAGTTCGCGAGCAATAATTTTGAGAACTTTGTCGCCTGCCAGATGCCCGTAGCTGTCGTTGATGTTTTTGAAAAAGTCGACATCCGCGACTGCCAGGCAAAGCGAGCGATCTTCATCCCTGCGCTCATGACTTGCGCCTTGCTGCCATTTTTCCAGTAACTGACGAACGCGCTGATTGTAGGCTTCGCGATTAGGCAATTCTGTTAAGGTGTCTTTGGTGGCACTTTCCTGCTGGCGAGCCAAATTCAATCGCAGTTCCTGCGACTCATTTTCAAGCGAAGCTATTCGCTCAGTTAAGGCTCTCATCTCCGCCGACAGCACTGTGTCTTGCTGCGATCTTTGAGATTTAAAACCATCCAGTGAATTAATGATGGATCCAATCTGACTTTGAACAGAACTTTTTAAGGTTTCCAGATCGGTATCAGAGCGCTCAACCGCTGTTTTAATACCCTGGATTTGAGCGCGGACACTGGCGTCCATTTCCGCGTCAGCCGCCGTGCTTTCGTCCGAGTAGCGCTTGGAGCTGTCTACAAATGCCTGCACTTGTGCAAGGCTTTCGGTCACCTCACTGAGAAAACCCTGAAATTCTGCACGTTGTTCATCCGCCGCATTTCTAAGGACTTGCAGTATCTGCTCAAGAATTGCGACAAAATCGTACCAATTCAGGCCCTTGATTACACTGCGTCTGATCGATTCAACCAGGCTTACCGACTCTCCGGTGATGTGGATAGACTCAAGAATGCGTAACAACAGTGGTTCAACATGCCCGGCGATATACGAAAAGGCTGGCTCGGCCAGTCCTGAGCGATCTCTGATCAGCTCGCCTTCAATGCCCTCTGGCTCCTCTTGTTCTGCCGTGACTTCATGAGTTCTCTCTGCCTGCAGGTCCAGATCCTGCTCATGGTCTTGCTCAAGAGCATCATCTTCCGGCCTCGGGCTATCCGCTGACTTTACTGCGTCACGAGAGAGGGACGCATTGACCACATTAATTGCCGGTGCGGGACTTTTTGCGCCTGATTCGGCGATAGCTTGACTCGAGTCCGCAGATTTATCGGATACAACAGAGGATCTCACGTCTGCTTGGTCTTCCGCAGGCCTATCGCTGGCATGCTCTCGTGTATTCGCTGGTGGCGGTACAACCTCAGGGCTGACATTTACAGCAGCACTGTTGCTTTGTAATGGGATGTCGTTTTTGCTTAAAACCTGTGGATCTGAAATGTCTTGATCTGGGTTGGTTGAAAACAAGCGTTGCCAGAAGCCTTTGCCCGCAGCGCCAGCACCTTGTTGCTCCTGACTGGCAAGCAGAACTTGAACAGACTCTCTCAACAGATCAATAAACTGCTTGATCAGGCCGGCGTGTTGTTGTGGATCTTCAAGTCGGGTTTGCAGTCCGCTGGAAAACTTTTTTAGTTGACGACGGGTAGCGCCAGAGAGGGGAAGTTTTGAGAGTTCACTGATGGCGCTTTCAAACGCCTGTTTTAGTGCCCAGTTGCTGGTGTCTTTTTCATTATCGAGGCGAATAACTGATTGTTCGATTTGTTCCAGCAATCGTTCAAGGCCGGCCTCTCTGTCATCGTGGCGCAGGCTTGATCGAAGGTCTGCCAGTTGCTTGTCAAGACGAGGGTCGTGGCCATCGCCGGCGAGACTTACGCCAAGCAGGCCACGTCTGAGTAATTTGATACGAGAAGATAACGCTTTTTCGCGGTTTTCATGCTCTTCAAGAGCATCAAGAAACTTGCGCTTCCAGCGCTGAGCTTCTTCATCCTGCATCCGTTGAACCATGAGCTACTAACCCTGATGAATAATTACGCCGGCTGACAGGAAACAATCTGCCGGCGCCTGTCACATCAGCGCGCGGCCCGCTCCCGTGCCACCAAAAAGTCAACAATTGTGAGCATATCTTGTTGTGTTCGAACGGCATCGTTGGTTGTTACCAGATATTTCCCGTTCACAATCACATTTGGAGTGCTGCGAATCTGGTACTCACTCATCCTTTGTTCGGCTTGGTTGACCTTGGTGCGAACCGGGAATGAGTTAAAAGCGCGTGAGAAATCTTCTTCACCTACTCCGTGCCGTGCAAACATATCCGCCAACTGACGCTCGTTTTGCAAACGATTATTCTGAAGATTAATGGCTTCGAAAATCGGTGCATGAACTTTATCGACCACATTCAGACTTTCTGCAGTGTAGTAAGCTTGTGCATGAATCTTCATCAGCTCATTCCAGATAGCAGGAAATCGCAGGTAGTCAATATCATCGGGAGCATTGTGTGCCCAGTCATCTACCAATGGCTGGAAGCGGAAGCAATGTCCACATCCGTACCAGAATACTTCGAGAATTTCGATTTTGTCAGGATTATTAGTCCTGACCGGTGCGGGCAACTCTTCATAGTGTGTTCCAGCCACATAAAGAGATGGCTGGGCATTTACTGCTGAGCCCATAAAGGCCAACAAAACTGCTGCACCCGCGTACCTGATAATTGATTTGATCATAGTAGCTACTCCGATTCGATTACTGTCCCGCTAGTAGACCGCGTTCAGACTGAATAATTGCTGAACGCGAAAATAATCAATGCAAGCCGGAAACGTAGTTTGCCAGCGCTTCGATTTCTGCGTCAGTCAGACGCTCAGCTATGATGCGCATCGGGGCAGGGTCACCATCGTTATTTCGGGTACCCGCTCGGAATGCTTTCATCTGTGTAGAAATATACTCAGCATGCTGCCCGCCCAACGCCGGGAAACCTGCCTGAGCAACACCACTTCCAGTTGGAGCATGACACGCAGAACAAGCCGCAATGCCTAGCTCTTCAACACCCGCGCGGTAGATACGTTCGCCGGTTTCGATCAGGTCAGGGTTAGCGCCGTTTACAGTCACTTCTTTTGATGCATAAAACGCAGCAATATCTGCAAGATCTTGTTCACTCAAATTATCGAGCAATCCAGTCATCATTGCGATTGGACGCGCACCAGACTTCACATCATGCATTTGCTTCAGCAGGTAGCGCTCATTCTGGCCAGCCAGCTTGGGGTTACTGCCGATTGCGCTGTTACCATCAGCACCATGACAGGCTGCACAAACTGCGGCTTTACGTTCGCCGGCAGCGGCATCACCAGCGGCCTGAGCAGTTAAGCTGGTAACAGCAATGAGAATTGACGCCAGGGAAAACACTAATCTTTTCATGGAGAATCGAAGTTCCTGAACAGTGTATAAACAGTATGTGGGTTACTCGGCAATCCCTTTAGCCATGCTGTCGCAGAGGCCAAACGGGTCGCAGCGGCCGCAGAGTATAGCACAGCTACCCAACTTGTGTAGGCGCCCTCTTAGAGGAATCACTGGCTTAGGTCGCTGGCGCTCCGGTAGAATGCTGCACTATGAATTATCAGAATGCAAAATTTGTTATCAGCGCCGCAAAGCTCAGTGGCTGCCCGCTGGACAGTCAACGTGAAGTCGCCTTTGCCGGCCGCTCCAATGCTGGCAAGTCCAGCTCAATCAATTCGTTGACTCGCCAGGGTCAATTGGCCCGCGCCAGCAAGACGCCCGGTCGCACTCAGCTCATAAACTTTTTTATGGTGGCGGAGGGCAAGTATCTGGTGGATCTGCCCGGCTATGGTTACGCAAAAGTACCACTGGCCGTCAAAGATAACTGGCAGATACACCTGGAACACTACCTGAATAAGCGCGAAGCGTTGGCTGGCTTGGTACTGGTAACAGACATCCGACACGTATTCAAAGATTTCGACCTGATGATGATTGACTGGGCCCGAAATAATCAGATTCCGCTTCATATCATTCTGACAAAGTCGGACAAGTTAAAAAGAGGCGCGATTCAGGATGCCCTGCGAACTGCCCGGGAAATCATAAAAGATATTCCACAGGCGAGTGTGCAGGAGTTTTCGTCTCTTAAAAACATAGGTATCGATGTGCTCGCTGGCAAACTGGATACCTGGCTAGAGAGCAATCAGTGAGCTTCATCCCAATTTGAGCCAACGCCTACGTCGACCACCAGCGGCACATCCAGGGCAGCGGCGCTGACCATTCTGAATCGAACACCCTCTGTCAAAAGACCTACATCTTGTTCACTGACTTCAAACACCAGTTCATCGTGGACCTGAAGCACCAGCCTTGCGTCCAACACGCCTGTCTGCAACCAATGATCAATATCGACCATAGCCTGCTTGATGATATCGGCAGCAGTTCCTTGCATGGGTGCGTTAATTGCTGTGCGCTGTGCGGCTTTACGCAACATGCCATTTCCGGCCCGGATGTCGGGTAAATATAGTCGACGTCCAAACAGTGTTTCTACATACCCCTGAGACTCTGCCTGTTCACGTGTTTTTTCCATATAGTCATGTACGCCAGGGTAGCGTTCGAAGTACTTGTCAACGTACAACTGCGCATCGTGGCGATCTATACCTAATTGTTTGGCAAGTCCAAACGCTGACATGCCATAGATAAGTCCAAAATTGATGGCTTTTGCGCGGCGGCGTTGTTCGGAGGTTACGTCCTGAACTGACACACCAAACACCTCTGAGGCGGTTGCCCGATGAACATCCTGTGCATTTGCAAACGCTGCAAGCAGCCCGGCATCCTGGGAAAGATGCGCCATAATCCGAAGCTCGACCTGGGAATAATCCGCGGCCAACAATTTGTATCCCGGTGCAGCTACAAATGCCTGACGAATTTTTCGTCCTTCTGCACTGCGGATAGGAATATTCTGCAGATTCGGCTCAGTAGATGACAGTCTGCCGGTTGCTGCCACCGCCTGTTGAAAACAAGAGTGTATCCGACCCGTTGTGCGATTGATTTCAAGCGGCAGTTTGTCCGTGTAAGTAGACTTGAGTTTGCTCAAGCCACGATGCTCCATAATCAGGTTAGGCAGCTCAAAGTCCAGTGCCAGTTCTTGCAGAATGGGTTCGGCCGTTGAGGGTTGCCCTGTAGGTGTCTTTTTCAACACTGGCAGTTTTAGCTTGTCGTACAAAATTGCCTGCAGCTGTTTAGGTGATCCCAGATTAAACGACTCCCCAGCCAGTAAGAACACCTGTTGCTCAAGTTCAGACAGTCGGGAAGCCAAGGTGATAGATTGTTGATGGAGCATTTCTGGGTCAATCGCGATGCCTTGTCGCTCCATTCTTTGCAACACAGGGCTTAGCGCTAGCTCATAGTATTTGTACAAGCCTGCCAGCTGACCTGTTTTACCTAACTCATCTGAGAGTTTTAAGTGCAGTCTACCAACGACATCGGCTTGTGGCGCAAGGTAGGTCATTGCAGCCTCGGGAGCAGACTGTGTCAACGCCAGTTTTTGCCTGCCAGCACCAATTAAACTCTCGATAGGAGGGAGCCGCATTGAAAGGTAGTATTCACTTACATCTGAAATATTGTGGTTGATTGCAACCGAATTCATAACGTAAGAGGCCAAATGCGTGTCAAATCGCCAGCCTTTTACCAAAATTCCATGGTTCTGAAGTACATGCGTCACATGTTTATTGTCGTGCGCAGCCTTTCGAATATTTCCATCTTCAAGTACTGGTTTCAACAAGGTCAGACATACCCTGCGATCCAGCACGGACGGGGAGTCAAGACTGTCATGATCGAGCGCAAGATAGACCGCCTCGCCAGGCTTCCAACTCAATGCCAGACCAATCACTTTTGCCAGCATAAAGTGTTCTCCGGTATCCAGAATTGCAACGGATACCAGACCCCGGTTTCTTATCTGTCTGATACATTCAAGCAGATCCTGTTCGGAGTTTACCAGTCTGTAGTTCTGAGCTGGGGTACTCCAGTCCTCTGTCGGGGATACGCTGATTTGCTGGCCCGCGCCTGTTGCTGCTTCGGGAATGGACGAGGCGCCTGATGAATCAATCCCGGGAGGCACAATGGCCTCGACACCTTGTTTCTCAAGATCCTTAACCCACCCACGAAACTCAAATTCTGAAAACAGCGCCAGCAATTGCGGCTGATCTTCATCGCCTGGAATCAGCTCTTGTAATGATACGTCCAGCGCCACATCCAGCTTTATCGTTGCAAGCTCGAACGACAACCTCAGTGAATCAAGATTGTCGCGTAATTTTTCACCTATTTTGCCCCCGATCAGATGGGCGTTTGCGATCACCCCGTCCATGGAGCCGTATTCCTGCAGCCACTTAACTGCTGTCTTTGGGCCAACGCCCGGCACACCGGGAATGTTGTCTACTTTGTCGCCCGTCAGCGCCAGAAAATCCACGATACGCGACGGAGGCAATCCAAATTTGACTTCTACGGCGTCAGGATCAAGCCTCTCACCGGTCATAGTGTTGATCAACGTTACGTGCTGGTTGACCAGTTGAGCCAGGTCTTTGTCACCCGTCGAAATCAATGTGTCACGTTGCTGTTGCAGCGCCTGTGCTGCCAAAGTCCCGATCACATCATCAGCTTCGACACCCGGCACCACTAAAAGAGGCAAGCCCATCGCCCGGATAATTTGGTGTATCGGCTCAATCTGACTGCGCAAATCATCCGGCATGGCTGGCCTGTGCGCCTTGTATTCTTTGTATATCTCATTGCGAAACGTATCACCCTTGGCATCAAAGACAACTGCCACAGGGCTTTGCGGATATTCTTTTTTGAGGCTGCGGATCATGCTGATCACGCCTTTTATTGCGCCCGTCGCCTGTCCTTTGCTGCTCAGCAAAGGTGGCAATGCGTGATAGGCGCGAAACAGGTAAGAAGATCCATCAATCAGGATCAATGGGCTTGCCGATGCCATAAGGGACGTCCATGCTGAGCTATGTTTGGCAGACTGAGTCGACCGCAATGTTCAGTCAAAGATCGTATTATTGATCAAAACATTGTCGGAAGGCGTTTGCGAGGTTTTCAATTAACTGTATATAAGCGGTAGGCCCGGAGGTCAAGCTTTGACCAGTGGTATCTGCTTTGATCCTGGTAATTTTTTTGTTGCCGACAATAGTATTGATTGTCGCAGTCTGCGAGGTTACATCTTCCATCAGGCAGCCAATTGATCTTTCGTTGACCGCGTCACGCAGCGCAAGCATATGCCTTATGCCAGGCTGAATATCTTCACTACCCACAAAAACGACATCATGGCGCAAACCAAACTGCCTTTCAAAATAGCGGAAGGCATCGTGGTACACCGCATACTGCGGGGAATTCGGATGCTCAAGTGAAGCCACCAATTCGAGCTCCAGATCGTCGAGTTTCTGCTCAAAACTAGCTAGATTTTTCTGATAAATCTCACTTGAGCCCGGATCAAGTTCAATAAGCTGCTCCAGTATCGCTCGGGCGATGATTCGCCCATTTCTGGTGTCCAGCCAAATGTGCGGATCAATATCGCTTCCTGATAGATGTTGATGCCCGGCATGTGACCCTTCCATTGGCACAACCAGTTCAACATTGTCTTCGGCATCATAACCGGAATGGTGCACAACCAATCCTGGAATAGCGAGCACTTGCAGAACTGATGTGCCCGGCCGTTGTTGTTCAATGACGTCAACCAAATATGTTTCGAGCTCAGGGCCAACCCAAATCAGTAATTCTGACTGATCTATAGCCCTGACGCTCGAAGGGCGCAGGACAAAGTGATGGTAAGATTGAGCAGAAGGGATTAACACTGCCGGTTCATTGATACCATCGGTGATCGCACTGGCTATCATCTGCAAGGGTTTTATAGTCGCAACAATACTCACCTGCGCTTGCAGCGTAGTGTTAATGAATAGCGATACAATGCTTAAAAGCAGAGCAAAACTGAAGCGACGAATCATTATAAAGTTTGTCTCTTGAATGAAATGCTATGATATACCATTTTTTGGGCCATGCCTAACACAGGATTCATTGCAGATGGACAGGGATTTATTAATCAAAGCCCGTGGAATCGGCGTTAATTTTGAAGGGCGCCAGATTCTCAGTCATATTGATCTAGAGATCTTCCAAGGCCAGCTTGTCACTTTGATTGGCCCAAACGGTGCTGGTAAAACCACATTGGTGAGAGTTGTACTCGGCCTGCTTACGCCTGACGAAGGGCAAATGGAGCGTGCTCAGGGCCTGAAAATCGGATATATGCCTCAAAAGCTCTTTGTTGAGCCGACGCTTCCTCTGACGGTTGAGCGCTTTTTAAAACTTGCAGGCCCATCTGCTCTCGACGTTGGCACCCTGTTAGAAGAAGTCAGAATTTCGCATTTGCTGAAACAACAGGTCAGCCGGCTGTCCGGCGGGGAAATGCAAAGGGTCTTGCTCGCTCGGGCGTTGAGTCGCAAACCGCACCTTCTTGTTCTTGACGAACCCGCCCAAGGCGTTGATGTCAACGGCCAAATTGAACTTTACGAGCTCATCAATATCATCAGGGCTGACCACAACTGTGGCGTGTTAATGGTCTCTCATGATCTCCATCTGGTCATGGCTGGTACCGACGAAGTCATTTGTCTGAATCAACATATTTGCTGCCATGGCAAACCAGAGCATGTAAGTACCGATCCCGCGTATCTGGCGCTATTTGGAAGACGCGAAGCCGAGACGCTGGCCGTTTACACACATCATCACAACCATAGCCACGATATCAAAGGAGCGATTATTGGTGAGGCTTGTTGCGATCACCATGCAGACAAAGGAACTCATAACCATGGCTGATTTTGTGTTGTATGCCTTACTGGCTGGAATAAGTATTGCTGTTGTTGCCGGGCCCCTTGGATGCTTCGTGGTTTGGCGCAGAATGTCTTACTTTGGCGACACCCTTGCCCACTCCTCGCTGCTTGGGGTTGCCATTGCCATTTTGTTAAACCTGCAAATGCAGGTGGCAATTATCGGCAGTTGCCTCGCTTTTGCCGCGTTGCTATTGCTGCTGGAAAAAAAGCAGGCGCTGGCAACCGATACCTTACTTGGCATCATCGCGCATAGCACGCTTGCATTTGGACTCATAGTCCTGTCAATTTCAGACCGGGTACAGGTCAATCTGAATGCTTTTCTGTTTGGGGATTTACTGACCGTTACTCGCTCAGATTTGTTTTGGATTGTCAGCTGCTGCCTGATCTGTGGTGTTGTGTTGATACTTTTCTGGAAGCGATTTCTGGCCATTACCGTTCATCGTGAGCTGGCGATGATAGAAGGGCTGGCAGCAGACCGGCTTTATGCATTGCTGGTCTTTCTGATCGCAATTCTGATCGCGGTTGCCATGAAAATAGTTGGTGTACTGCTGATTACATCGTTGCTGATCATTCCAGCCGCAGCTGCAAGACGCGTCTCTAACACACCCGAACAAATGGCGTTAGGATCCGCTATCGCTGGCTGTCTTGCTGTAATGGGGGGTTTGGGGCTGTCCTACTTTTGGGATACGCCAGCAGGTCCATCCATTGTTGCGACCGCGTTTGTATTGTTTATCGTGGTCTATTTAAAACCAACAGCTGGCAAACGCTGAACTAAAGGGCCTGGCGGATTAATTCATAGGCCTGTTTGATGTTATCGCGCTTGATATTGGGTTCCATAAAGCCGCGATACTGGCCGGAAGGATCAACAATTAGAATGTTACCGCTGTGATCAATGAGGAAATTGCGGGGTACGCCACCATCAGGCGCAGGCACTGGCATGATGCCGGTAGCAACAAAAAGACTGCTGGCCAAGCGAGATACCGTGGAAAATTCACCCGTCACTCCCAGAAAGCTCGGATCAAACGCAGACATATATCTGGCAACCGTCGGCGTGTCGTCTCGGAAGGGATCAACACTGATCATCACAACCTGTGTATCGCTTTGCAATTGCGATCCCTCAAGCGAACGGTAAAACGACGTCAGCTCTTGCATGGTGAGAGGACAAATGTCCGGACAATTGGTAAATCCAAAAAATATGAGGCTCCACTTACCTTGTAAACTGCCTTCTGTAAACGCCTGCCCGTGATGGTCTACCAGTTCAAATGGCTCAAGTGCTACCGGTGCCTCGTAAATCAATGCACCAATTTCACGGAGCTCTTCGGCATCCAGAACATTTGTCTGATTGTTTGAGGCATAACGGTTGTACGTGACAAACATCACGAGAAATACCCAGACAAGACACGCAATCAGCGTAATCTTCACGTTTCGCTTCATATCAACAAGTCCGTAACAAAATTTCAGGGGAATAAATAGTGGTCAACCAACAGAACCGGGAATAGCACCATGAGGTACACAATCGAATACCGGAATGTATCCATCGCCGTGGATTGTTTGGGTTTGAACATCAACAGAAGCGCCCAGAATAAAAATCCAAACCCCAGAACCAGCGCAGCCAATAAATACAGTGGCCCACTCATTCCGATCAGGTAGGGCAACACACTGACCAAAATCATAATGATTGTGTAAAGAATAATGTGGACTTTTGTCAGATGCTCACCATGGGTGACCGGCAACATCGGAATACCCGTTTTAGCGTACTCATCCTTACGATAGATTGCCAACGCCCAAAAGTGTGGGGGGGTCCAGGCGAAAATGATCAAAACCAGAATGAGTGCGCCTGGCTCAATGGTTCCTGATACTGCGGCCCACCCTAATAACGGTGGCATGGCACCAGATAAACCGCCAATGACAATGTTCTGTGGCGTCGCTCGCTTGAGGTATCCGGTATAGATGAAGGCATAACCGATAAACGAGGCAAGCGTGAGCCAAGCACTGAGCGCATTCACCCAGATCAACATGATCAACAGCCCTGCAACGCCGATTGCTGCAGCAAACCAGGCTGCCTGTGCCGGATCTACCCGTCCTTGTGGCATGGGTCGATTGATTGTCCTGCGCATGACCGCGTCAACTTTCCGGTCGATCAAATGATTAACAACCGCTCCAGACGAGGCAACCAGCGCAATACCAAGATTCCCAAGAATCAGAATATCCAATGGCACCATGCCTGGCACCGCCAGAAACATACCGACCATGGATGTCAGAATCATTAACATCACTACGCGAGGCTTACACATCTCGTAGTAATCGCGCCAGCTTGCGGCCTGTTTATGTGTCAGTTCAGTCACCGGTTTCTCTCTTGCACACTAAGTTGTCCTGCTTTTTCTGCAGTTTGTAAGTGTGCGCTCTTGGTTTTGGAGTGGTGGAATTGTACCGCAATTCAAGTTTGTATGAAAAAAATGAGGACATTTATTTTTTTCCGGAGTAAATTCGAGCCCTAGTAGTTGAAAACCCCGATAGACGTTCGAAGGCGATTCCAAATAAAGAAACAAAAGAAAAGGAGCAACGCTATGAAATGTATCTATTATTTATCACCCACCCTCAAAAGCACTCAGCATATTTCCGATGATTTGCACGGCATTGGCATAGACGACTGGTTTTTGCATATTCATAGCAAAGACGAAAGTGGGCTGGTCAAAGAGCACCTGCACTCCAGCAATTATCTCGAGACACTGGATTTTATCCGGGAAGGTTTCATTGGAGCTGGTTTGGGGTTTATCGCAGGACTCTGTCTTGCTGGACTAGCCTCTATTACTGATCCTTTTGGCACTCCTATTCCGTTAATTGGATATGCTGCCATTGTGTTTCTGGTTACTTGCTTTGGCGCATGGGTTGGCGGACTGGCAGGTGTCGCCAATGAAAACAAAAAAATTGCGCACTTCCATGGGGATATTGTAAGCGGCAAATACCTTGTGCTGATTTACGCTAAAGAAAATCAGATCAGTAACATACAGCAAATGATGAAAAATAAGCATCCTGAAGCAATTCTGTCCGCCGTGGATGCACACTTCCTCAATCCTTTCGCAAATCTGCAACTGGTTAGATCCTGAAGGTTGCAGCTTGTGATGTATTGCACAGATTGAAACAAACATTTAGTATCGAAACATGAGATGGGTCGCCTGACCCTTCTCATGCGCCTCACTGTTAGATGCAACACGTTGAAACCCGTCCGAAAGATAACAATAAAAGGAGGGAGCGACGTTGTGAACGAGTCTATCTTTAGCGTTCGTAGTCAACTGCGTGACTGGCAATCTAGTATTTTCTTCCCGGGTATTATCTGCCCGCGGCCTTTTATTATCTTTCGCCTTACTGATGCTGTATCCCCCATTGTCCGGGTTCGAACAATTATAAGGATATCTCGCGTATGGCTATTGCAGTTGTTTTATTCTTGCTTGTGGTTGGAACCGTTATCTTTCACTTTGCCAGTCCCTGGTGGTTTACAGAGATTGCCTCGCACTGGTCCAACATAGATTTCACCATTAACCTGACTTTTTGGGTTACTGGATTTGTGTTCATCGCGGTGAACCTCTTTTTGGCGTATAGCGTTTATCGCTATCGGCAGCGAAAAGGGTCAGATCACACCGCAGTTTACGAACCCGAAAACGCAAAACTGGAGTCAGGCCTGACTATTTTGACCACCATAGGTGTGGTTGCAATGTTGGCGCCGGGCCTGTTCGTTTGGGCTCAGTTTGTGTCTGTACCCGACGATGCCATGGAATTTGAAGCGTTTGCATCTCAGTGGCAATGGTCATTCCGCTACCCCGGTGCGGATGGCGTACTGGGTACCGCAGACATCCAGCATATTACTGAGCGTAATCCATGGGGCATCAACCCTAACGACCCCAATGGTCAGGATGATGTGGTGGTGAAAAGACCCAACATGGTGCTGCCTCTCAATCAACCCGTCAAAGCCTTGCTGCGCTCGCGCGATGTCTTGCACAACTACACCGTGCCTCAGTTCAGAGTGAAGATGGATATGGTTCCCGGGATGGTGTCATATCTGTGGTTGACCCCGACTCGCACCGGCTCCTTCGAAATTCTATGTGAACAATATTGCGGCCTGGGCCATCACATCATGCGGGCTACTGTTGAGGTCATGGAGCCTGCGGATTTCCAGAACTGGTTGAATGCTCAGGCTACATTTGCTGATACACAGCAGCTTGTTGCGGCAGATACAAACGCGGGCCAGCAACAATATGCAGTCTGTGCCAGTTGCCATGGAGCAAACGGGGAAGGCAACCGGGCAATGAATGCGCCAAAACTGGCTGGACTTCAACCATGGTATATAGAAAGACAACTGCGTTATTACCAAGAAGGCGTGCGCGGCAGAAACCCTGAAGATAGCTTTGGCCAGATGATGGCCCCCATGGCCAACATGGTCAATTCCGATCAAGCGCGCCGAAACGTCTCTGCTTACATTTCAAACCTTCCGCAAACCAATGCAGCCGTAACTTTGCCTGAAGGAGATGCGGCCAGAGGCATGCGGATCTATGAAGCTAACTGTGCGGCATGTCACGGCAGCGACGGAAAAGGAAGCTGGGCGACGGATGCGCCTGCACTGGCCGGGATGGATGACTGGTATCTGGCGCATCAACTGAGCAACTACCGAACCGGGATTCGTGGTGATCACGATGGAGATGACTACGGTTATCAGATGGTTTCCATGGTCAAGGCCATGCGTACACAACAACAACAAGATGACGTAATCACCTATATCAACTCGCTTCGTTAGAAGGCCCGGAGGAACAACAAATGGCTTATGTACCTTTAGCCGACCAGGATGATGCTCACGCATTGCATGATCCGCAGACTTTTGTAACAAAATACATATGGAGCCAGGATCACAAGGTTATTGCGATCCAATACGGAGGAGTTGCAATTTTTGTAGGCCTGATTGCCTTGGGCCTGTCGATTATTATGCGCCTCCAGCTCGGCTTCCCTGATACCTTCAGTTTTATCGATCCTGCCTTTTATTATCAGGCCGTTACCATGCACGGCATGATTATGGTGATTTATCTGCTGACCGCGCTATTCCTAGGTGGCTTCGGCAATTACCTGATACCGCTGATGTGTGGAACAAGAGACATGGTGTTCCCGTTCCTCAACATGTTGAGTTTCTGGTTTTACCTGCTCTCGGTACTGGTTCTGTTGGCCAGCTTCTTTATTCCGGGAGGACCTACCGGTGCCGGCTGGACCTTGTATGCGCCGCAATCGATTTCGATGGGCACGCCTGGCTATGAGGGCGGCATACTTTTTATGCTGATCTCGCTGGGCATTTTTATAGTGGCATTCACCATGGGTGGTCTTAATTATGTCACTACTATTTTGCAGGCACGCACGCGCGGCTTGACGCTGATGCGACTTCCGCTCTCGATATGGGGAATATTTACAGCGACAGTCCTGGGTTTGTTCGCATTTCCGGCACTGCTGGTCAGCGCTATCATGCTTGGGTTTGACCTAATATTGGGCACGAGTTTCTTTATGCCTGCCATGATGGAACTGGGAGAGCAATCCAGTTATGACGGCGGCAGTCCGATATTGTTCCAGCACTTGTTCTGGTTTTTTGGTCACCCAGAAGTTTACATCGTCGCATTGCCAGCATTCGGACTTGTCTCGGATGTTATTTCTACACATGCGCGAAAGAACATTTTTGGTTATCGCATGATGGTGTGGGCAATTATTGCAATCGGTGGTCTGAGCTTTATGGTTTGGGCTCACCACATGTATGTCAGTGGCATGAATCCATACTTTGGGTTTTTCTTTGCCACCACGACCCTGATTATCGCTGTCCCTACTGCCTTAAAAGTCTACAACTGGGTGTTAACTCTCTGGCAAGGGAATATCAGACTAAATACACCGATGCTGTTCGCCATTGGCTTTATATTTACCTTCGTACATGGCGGGTTAACTGGTTTATTCCTTGGCAATGTGATCATTGATATCCCACTCGCGGATACTTACTTTGTTGTAGCGCACTTTCACATGGTCATGGGTGTATCTCCCGTATTGGTGCTGTTTGCTGCTCTGTATCACTGGTACCCCAAAGTCACCGGTCGAATGTTCAACGAGACTCTCGGCAAAGTGCATTTCTGGTGCACATTCCTTGGCACCTACGCTATTTATCTACCAATGCACTACCTTGGATTCCTCGGCATGCCCCGTCGCTACTTCGAGATGGGGAGTACAGATTTTGTGCCGGCCTCTGCTCAAGCACTCAATGCCAATATAACGCTTGCCGCTATTTTTGTAGCGATTGCCCAGATCCTGTTTTTTGTAAATGTTTTCTGGAGCCTTCGTAACGGCGAAAGAGCATCAGGCAACCCGTGGGGCGCAACAACACTTGAGTGGCAGACGCCTGACACCCCGCCAAAACATGGAAACTGGGGTGAGGAACTTCCTTCCGTCTACCGCTGGGCTTACGACTACAGTGTGCCCGGGCACAAACAAGACTTCATTCCACAAAATGAACCCGGTGAAGAGTACGAAAAAACTCATCATACGGCAGGAGGGCACTCATGAGCCTTTATCGTGATGTCACCAATAAACCGTGGGATCAAGTTGGATTGCCTGACGGAATAGAAAATAAACCAGTATTTGCAGTGAGCAATGAACGCCTCGCATTAACGGTGTTCATGATTATTGCCAGCGTCATTTTTTCGCTGCTGTTGGTTTCTTATTACATCCGAATGGGCATAGGTGACTGGGTGCCCATGAGCATACCCACACAAGTCTGGGCCAATACGACGCTTCTTATTTTAAGCAGTGTATGTTTGCAATCAGCGGTGGTTTTTTCCAGAAAACAATCAACGATTAGCGTTGTAAGCAGGGCTGGATTGTCTTTTGGTATTGGCGGTTTGCTGGCTGTAGCGTTTGTTTTTGGGCAGTATCAAGTCTGGGGATTACTAGCAGAAACGGGGCAGGGTGTTCGTAGTAATCCGGCGAATTCATTTTTTTATCTGTTAACCAGTGTGCATGTCGCGCACCTGTTGGGTGGTTTATGGGTTTGGAGCAAATCCGCAATCAGCCTGATTCAAGGGTCCACGTCAGAACACTTTCGGCAGACTATCAATCTTTGCGCGATTTATTGGCACTTCCTTTTGGTGGTCTGGATTGGTCTGTTTTTTGTTTTAGCCAACACTTAAATGCTTACAAATTTTGATGCTTGTTAATTGGGAATAGATTATGAGCCATTCAAGTACGATGGATGAAGCAGAACACAGTCAAGAGGGTCTAAACGGACTCGTCAAAGACTGGTCGACAGATAAGCAGACTTATCATGTGCCTTGGGGAAAGGCCATGATGTGGATTTTCCTGGTAAGCGATACGTTTATTTTTTCGTGCTTCCTGGTGGGCTATATGACTGTGCGTGTTTCCACGACAGATCCTTGGCCGCTTGCAACAGAAGTATTTGCATTGTCTTTTTTTGGCAGTGATCCCATCCCACTCATTTTGATAGCCTTGATGACATTTGTTTTGATTACCAGTAGCGGAACAATGGCGCTTGCAGTCAATTATGGTTATCGCCGGGATCGTAAAAAAACAGTTCTGTTGATGATAGCAACTGCCGCTTTAGGTGCGACTTTTGTGGGCATGCAGGCTTTCGAATGGTCAAAACTCATTGGTTATGGCGTCAGACCGTGGGGAAACCCTTGGGGTGCCCCGCAGTTTGGATCTGTGTTTTATATGGTTACCGGTTTTCACGGCCTCCATGTATCTGCAGGTGTTATTTACCTGTTGGTGGTTGCGCGGAAGGTATGGCGAGGGGACTATGAAAAGAAAGGTTATGAAATAGTCGAGATTACTGGCCTTTATTGGCACTTTGTCGATCTCGTCTGGGTATTTATCTTTGCATTTTTCTACTTATTGTAGATACCTGAATGCGATTCTAATTTGGAGGCAAATGTATGTCGTCAGCAAGCGGTCAGCAACATCCCTTAGGCATTTATTTAAAAGTCTGGATTCTGCTTTTTGTACTTAGTTTGTTCAGCTACATGGTCGATTATCTGCATGTCCAAGGTCCCTTACGCTGGACCTTGGTGCTGCTGTTTATGGCGCTGAAAGCCGGTTTTATCATGGCGATTTTTATGCACGTGGTGTGGGAAAGAATGGCGCTAGCACTCACCATTTTAGGACCGCCTTCGATATTGCTTTTGCTCATTCTCTTGATGGCTATCGAAGGTAACTACACTGAGTCCGCACGAGTACAGTATCTGGGCCATGATCCTTTTGCAGCCCCTGGGCACGTCAGCCACTAGCGCTTGTTTGTGATACGCACGTAAATCTTGACGTGCGTATCTCTATCAAAGCTAACCGAGGCTCGAAAGACCCAACAGTTTTTCAAGATCCGATTTGATATCCTGAATGGGATGATGGGGTTCGTAGTACATCATCACATTGCCAACTGGATCGACAAAAAATACGTAGTTATTGTTTTCCATATCAAGAATCACATTTGCCTTGGCAAAATTCTCGATAATTTTTTCTTTAGTGCCTTGAGCTATACCCATACTTGGAAATTCTTGTCTAAAAAAATCTGCCGTTTCCTGGGGTAGCGCCACTCCCGTTGCATTGAGATAGTAGCGACGTACACGTGGCATATCTTCATTCAAAGTGATATGCATTTGACGCAGTAAATGTATTCTCTCCTGACAAACCGCGTCGCACGCTTTTGCTGTGACAAAAACCATCAACCACGGTTGAGGCACATAATCATCATCGTTCTCAATTTCTGCAATAACTTCCTCAAAGCTCTTGAATAGAGGAGAGCCTGAGGCGTCTGTCATCGTGAGATCAGTAATGTCAGCTGGCGGAAGAATTAAATTGCCTTTATTTACTGTGCTGCCAAAACCACCATTTTCTACTGCATTGCGATACGTGATTGTAGCCAGTGTGATCGGTACAAAGGCGATAAAAAGCAAAAACGCCAACTTAAGCTTGTTTCGAGTCGTGTCTTGCATTCTATCTCTCCGATTTTCTAATACTAAAAAATAAATAAAGAATGAGTAAAACCAGCGCCATGATAAACCACTGCACTGCGTATGCCTTGTGCACTTCTGGTCTCATATTGATTGCTGACCAGTTTGTTTGAAGCACTCCTGGTGAGTTTTCATCAAGCCTGATGACATGAGGGAGCAGACTTTCATCCAAAACTCCGCTTATGTATTGGAAATCTATTTTCTGAATAACCTTTGGCCAATTCTCAGTAGAGGATTCCTCTGATCCAAGCATCATCAATGAACCATCCGGGACATAGATGTGACCACTGATTGTTGTGATATTGTCGCTGGCCTCTACAGCGGGCAGGGACTGTCGGGATGGACCTTGTGCAATCCAACCTCTGTTAATCAAAAGCACATTGTCACCCGAGAAAAATGGGGTTATGACTTCGTAGCCAACGACCGAATTGTGTATTCGATTATCCAGCAACAGATGACGTTCTTTGTCAAAAAAGCCGGTTGCGCTGACAGAGACCCAGTTTAGATCACTTTTGTTCCAATCTATGCTGGCAACATCTACAGCTTCCGTGAGTAGTCGCTGCTCATACAGACCTTCTGCAGCAATTTTTTGTTGCTCTCTGTTCAGTTGCCAGAAGCCCAGACTTATTAATAACGGAAGGAAAAAAAGCGTAAATAATGTCATTCGCCAATCAAACTTGAATTGGTATCGGAAGCCCTGTTTTCCTGTGTCTCGCAAAGTGCAGTGTCCTTCTGGGTTCTGCTATCATGCTGTTTTGGATAATTGGCAGGGCCAATCATGTTAAGAACGCTGATCGTGTTTTTACTAGCCGCTATCGTAGTTTCTCTTATTACGGGTTTTGTATTTTTCTACAAAGACAAGGGCCGCTCCAAGCGAGTGATGTACGCATTAGGCGTTAGAGTAACTTTAGCTGTTATTTTAATGATTTGTGTATTCTACGGTTTTTCAACCGGAGAATTAACTATGCAGACCCCTTGGAATTGAAACGCAGAATCTTAGGGGCATCATTCTGATTTTCTTATAATAGAACTCTAAAAAGTAACGGCCCGCGCACTGCGAGCCGTTACTTTTTACGCAATCAGTTACAGGCAGTAAACAAATATAAACAGACCTACCCATACCACGTCAACAAAGTGCCAGTACCAGGCAGCAGCCTCAAAACCAAAGTGGTCATCGGGTTTGAAGTGACCTTTCATGCAACGCAGCAACATGACGATCAGCATGAAGGTTCCCAGTGTAACGTGGAAGCCGTGGAAACCCGTCAGCAGGAAGAAAGTTGACCCGTAGATACCTGAATTCAAGGTGATGCCGTAATGTCCGTAGGCTTCACGATATTCAAGCACTTGAAGAACGAGGAAGATCAAACCCAATGCGACTGTTACGACCATCCACTGAATCAGACGCGCACGGTTTTCTGCTTTCAGAGCGACGTGAGCATAGTGCAGTGTTACTGATGATGTAATCAGGATGACCGTGTTCCAGAAGGGAAGGTAACCCGACAGGAAGCTTACACTCCACTCTTTAACATTCAAGCCATCATGCGGGTTAATAAACACACTGGAATCAGGGTTAGCAAGCAGGGGCCATGCAGCCTGAAACTCTGGCCACAAAACATCACCTGTGATGCCTTTTGCGCCTTCTCCGCCAATCCACGGCACTGACAATTGACGCACGTAAAACAACGCGCCAAAAAATGCAGCAAAAAACATGACCTCAGAGAAAATGAACCACATCATTCCCCAAACGTAAGAGCGCTTGAGCTGATCGCTATTCATACCTGCATGATTTTCACGAATTACTGTGGCGAACCAATTAAACAAAATTGTCGCCAGGATCAAAAATCCGACAATTGCGATCCAGGTTGAAGTTGTAACACTATTACCTGCAGCAATATCGTTTAATACATTCCCGAGCCCAAATACTGTTAATGCCAAACCAATAGAGGCAAAAAACGGATACTTGGTTTGTTCCGGTACATAATAAGCACTTTGCGAGCTTCCGCTGGCCATCTTATTTCTCCAAAAATAACGATTTTATTCTTAATTACCGAATCGCAACTGCCTGAGCTTTATTGCTTTTCTCAGTTATGTCATACAACGTGTACGATAACGTGAGTTTTGTGATACTGGCGGGAATCTCCGGATCGACAAAAAAGCGAATAGGCATGTCTGCGGATTCACCGGGTTGCAATAATTGCTCTTCAAAACAAAAACACTCAATTTTGTTCAGGTGAGCGGCGGCGGCATTAGGCGCAACACTCGGAATTGCCTGGCCTACCATCACCGTTGTCCTTGGGTTTGTCACCCGATAACTGACAACATTTACTTCACCTGGTTTTACCGTAATCTGGGCTACTGATGGCTCAAATGCCCATCCCATCTCAGCGTTATGATGCGCCATAAACTGAACTGTAATTTGACGTTGTTCGTCTAATAACAATCCTGCTTCAGCCTCAGCAACACGACCGCCAGTTTTCCCGTTTAACCCAGTCAGGTCACAAATAACATCGTAGAGCGGTACCAGAGCAAAACCAAAAGCGAACATCCCCACAACCGCTAACAACAATTTACGAACTACAGTCTTGTTATTACGTGGTGCTACATCGTTACTCATGACATTTACTCCGGTACGTCATCTATCACAATTTTCCCAGATTCTTTCACTACGCAATCAGAATTACTGAGCGTGGATCAATTTCGGATCTGGTGGCGTCTCAAACGTGTGGTAAGGAGCTGGTGATGGAACAGTCCACTCCAGACCCTGGGCGCCTTCCCAAACTTGGTCGGTTGCCTTTTTACCGCCTTTAACACACTTGATAACTACAAAGAGCAGAATCAATTGTGAGAAACCAAACAGGAAGCCACCAACACTGGAGATCCAGTTAAAGTTGGCAAACTGCAGGGCATAGTCCGGGATACGACGTGGCATGCCCGCCAGACCCAGGAAGTGCTGTGGGAAGAACAACAGGTTTACACCAATAAACGACAGCCAGAAGTGCAGCTTGCCAAGTGTTTCGTCGTACATATATCCAGTCCACTTTGGCAGCCAGTAGTAGGTGGCAGCCATGATGGAGAATACTGCGCCAGGGACAAGCACGTAGTGGAAGTGTGCAACCACAAAGTACGTGTCATGGTACTGGAAGTCGACTGGCGTAATTGCCAACATGACACCCGTGAATCCACCGATAGTAAACAAAACGACAAACGCTATCGCAAACAACATAGGTGTCTCAAAGGTCATAGCACCGCGGAACATGGTAGCTACCCAGTTGAAAACTTTTACACCTGTTGGAACTGCAATCAGCATGGTTGCATACATGAAGAACAGCTGACCTGCCAAAGGCATACCAACTGTGAACATGTGGTGAGCCCACACAATAAATGACAGGAACGCGATCGATGCCGTTGCATAAACCATTGAGTCATAACCAAACAGCCGTTTGCGTGCAAATGTCGGGATGATCGCAGAAACAACGCCAAACGCATGCAGAATCATGATGTTAACTTCAGGATGTCCGAAGAACCAGAACAGATGCTGGAACAGAACTGGATCTCCACCACCCGCTGCATTAAAGAAGCTGGTGCCGAAGTGAATATCAAACAGCATCATGGTGACCACGCCAGCCAGAACAGGCATTACTGCAATCAACAAGTAAGCAGTAATTAGCCAGGTCCATACGAACAATGGCATCTTCATCAACGTCATGCCTGGTGCACGCATGTTCAGAATCGTTGCAATTACATTTATAGAACCCATGATGGATGAGGCACCCATGATGTGTACTGCAAATATAAAAAACGTCGTTGACGGCGGAGCATAGGTCGTTGACAGAGGCGCATAGAACGTCCAACCAAAGTTGGGGCCGCCGCCTTCCATAAACATCGTGGATACCATCATTGCGAACGCAAATGGCAGGATCCAGAAACTCCAGTTGTTCATTCTTGGCAGTGCCATGTCAGGCGCACCAATCATGAGCGGTATCATCCAGTTAGCTAAACCCACAAAGGCAGGCATAACTGCACCGAAGACCATGACGAGACCATGCATGGTCGTCATCTGGTTGAAAAAGTTTGGCTCTACAAACTGTAGTCCTGGCTGAAACAGCTCAGCGCGAATGACCAAGGCGAATGTGCCGCCGAGCAGGAACATTGCAAAGCTGAACCACAGGTAAAGTGAGCCGATATCTTTATGGTTGGTCGTATACAACCATCGCGATAAGCCTTTAGCTGGGCCGTGATGATGATCGTGTGCTGCGCTCATGGTTATTACTGTCCTTCTTGTATGTAGGCGTTGACATCAGCCGGTTGAACCACATCACCCGCACTATTGCCGAAGCCATTTCGTACGTAAGTAATGATCGCTGCCAGCTCAATCGGATTCAGTTGACGGCCATATGCGGCCATAGCGGTACCGGGAACACCGTTTACCAGTGTATCCATAGTAACGGCGGTATCGCCGATCGCTTTTGCGCTGCCAACCAGAGCGGGGAACACTGGTGGCATGCCAACACCGCCAGGCTGGTGACAAGCCACGCAGTTTCGGTTGTAGATCTGCTCACCTTGTGCCATGGCATCTGCCATTGTCATCTCAGCAGCTGCCAGTTCACGAATCTGCCGGACTCCTGCCTGCTGCTCCTCGTACCAAGCCTGGAAATCAGCTGGCGCAAGGGCGTGCACTTCGATTGGCATAAAGCCGTGCTCCATGCCACAGAGTTCTGCACACTGCCCACGATAAATACCCGGTTCTTCCACAATTACCCATGTCTCATTGATGAAACCTGGAATTGTGTCCTTTTTGATTGCAAAGTCAGGCACCCACCAAGCATGTATTACATCGGCAGAGGTCATCAGGAACCGGACTTTAGTATTTGTCGGTATTACGAGAGGACGATCGACTTCGAGCAAGTAGTTCTCGGTCTTCTCCACCCCGTTATTAATCTCCTCGCGCGAAGTTGCGAGAACGCTGAAGAAAGAAACTTCTTCCTCGTCCATATTGTCGCGCATGTAGCGATATTCCCACCGCCACTGATAACCAATGATCTGCACATCAAGCTCAGATTCTGTGGTGTCATAGGCGGCTGTCAATACGCGTGTTGCAGGAATAGCCATTGCAATCAGTATCAGGAAAGGAATCAGGGTCCAGACGATCTCGACCTTGGTACTTTCATGGAAGGTTGCCGGTTTGACACCCTTTGATTTTCTGTGATTGATGATGGACCACAACATGGCTCCAAATACGACCACACCGATGGCTACAACCCACCAGAAAATCGTCATATGAAGGTCATAAGTATCTCGACTCATTTGGGTTACGCCCCTGGGCATGTTCAAGTCCCAGGCTGCATGCAGACCCGCACTCCAGAAAAGCAGAGTACTGAGCGCAAGGCTTAACCACAGCTTTGCTTTCGACAACATTCGCCGTGTCTCCGTAGTAGTAAGATAAAGGCAGTTTTACTAACTTTCTTAGGTTTATTGTTTTACTAGACCCGAGAACTAGACCCGGGTGCAGCAGCTTAAATTACCGTGCCCATCAGGATAGCCTGCTGGTTTGACCTTTGCTCAAGCTAAAAGTGCTTGCGGTGAAGTCTTTAGCAGTCACTAAAATAAGCGTGTATTGCCTTATTTAGGTGGTTGGCTGGGTAGTCGGGTGTAATTTAAAGCGACGCGATTATAACAAAACTTGTTTCTACATTACCATCGTATCTGAGCACATTGATTCAGTTACAAAAAAGAAACGGAAGCACGCTGTCAAAATGCGTTTGTGCAAGTCTAATAGCCCACTCTTGTTAAAAACATGAGGTAGATCAATTTTTTTATATTTCTCAATGCGCTCTGAGCCCTTCTTGTTTGAGTAAAGCTGAGATATCCGGCTCTCGCCCCATAAAGTCAGTGAAGAGCTGCAGCGCTTCCGCACCACCACCTTTCGACAATATCTTGTCAAGAAATTGGCTGCCCATCTCTGGGCTCAACACTCCCACACTTTCAAATCTGGAAAACACGTCCGCTGAGAGCACTTCAGCCCATTTGTAGCTGTAATATCCAGCGGCATAACCTCCAGCAAAAATGTGCGAAAAACTATTCTGAAAACGATTATAAGCCGGCACTGAGTATACAGATGTCAACGCTCTGGTTTTTCGTAAAGCCTCATCAACAAAATCACTGTCGTCTACACATCGCGCCTGGTGCAGAGAAAAGTCAAAATGTGCAAACTCAAGTTGGCGCACACTTCTCATACCGGACTGGAAATTTCGGGCTGCCAGCATTTTTTTGAGCATTGCAGCCGGTAGTTTTTCGCCAGTCTCAAAGTGTCCGGAAATCATGCCGATAGATTCCGTATCCCAACACCAGTTTTCCATCAACTGGCTTGGCAGCTCGACGGCGTCCCAAGCGACTCCAGCGATACCAGAGCTCTGCAGATAGTTTTCACGAGTCAACATATGATGCAATCCGTGACCAAACTCATGAAACAATGTGGTGACATCGTTATGAGTCAGCAACGCGGGAGTATCTCCAGATGGCGGGGCAAAATTGCAAACGAGGTAGGCGACCGGAATCTGAAGGCGTGAGGTACTTGCGTGTGCTGGTCTCATACGTCGTGTCCGACAAGAAGCCATCCACGCACCGCCACGCTTGCCCTCTCGGGTAAACAGGTCAACATAAAAACTGGCTATCACCTCACCATGCTTGATCAGGTCATAAAACTCGACGTCTGTGTGCCAGACCTGGGCATGTGTATTGCGCTCAACCTTGATGCCGTAAAGTGTTTCTATTATGGCAAACAGCCCACGGCGAACCTGCTCCAGCGGAAACCAGGCTCTTAACTCTTCCTGCGAGATATCGTAATTCTGTTTTCTTAACTTTTCGCTGAAATAAGAAACATCCCATGCTGCAAGTTCTGCGATATCAAAGACATTGTTTGCATAATCTTGCAGTTCTTCAAACTCGCGTTTGGCAGCTGGCAAGCTAAAACTGATCAAATCCGACAAGAAATTGTTTACCTGATCCACAGATTTAGCCATTTTGCGCTGAACCGAAAGTTCTGCATAGTTTCTGAAACCTAGCAATGCTGACATCTCTTGCCGCAACTTCAGAATTTCAATGATGATATCGTGATTGTCCCATTCCGCCCGACCATTAGAAGAAGCTCGTGTTGTGTACGCTTGATAGACCGTCTCACGTAACTTGCGATTGTCCGCGTATGTCATCACTGCGTGGTAGCATGGAAAATCAAGTGTCAGTAAGTAGCCTGCAAGCCCTTTTTGGCCTGCTGCCACCGCCATAGATTGCAAACTGAGCGCTGGAATCCCAGACAATTCGCTGACATCTTCAATATTGAGACTCCAGTCCCTGGTGGCATCCAATACATTGTTTCCAAATGTGTTGGAAAGCTCACTAAGCCGTGTTTGTATTCGCGTATAGTCTCGCTTCTGTTCCTCGGGCAGGCTGACACCTGCCAATCTGAAGTCCAATAAACTGTCTGACAGGATCTTGCGTTGTGAGCCATCCAGCTCTAGCTCATCTGCACGGCTTTCCAGTGCCAGCACACGTTGGTAGAGATGCTTATTCTGGCCCATATCGGCATAGTATTGAGTTATCAACGGTTGTGCGCTGTTGTACGCTTCTCTGATTTCGGCAGTATTGCAGACAGCATTCAAGTGACTCGCTGCCGACCAAACTTTGCCAAGTCGATCATCCATTTCGTCGAGCACATCGATAAGCCCGCGCCAATCCGGAAGTTGATCGTCCTTTGTGTCGCTCAGCAGAGATTCAAGTTGTTGGCGGTTCTCCTCCAGCACTTGAACAACAGCAGGCCTTATATGTTCAGCGCGTATTGCATGAAATTCTGGCAGACTATCAAACTGCAACAACGGGTTTATGTCAGTTTTGGCAGACAACATTGATGATGGCCTCCGACGTATCTGGAAAAATTAATAGCATTTATCTTACCATCAGTGATCACAAAATGAGCTTGTCGCTCAACAGGAATAAAAATGGCTATAGAAACCTTTGAGCAAATTACTCCTTTGCTGTCGGCCGGTGTTTTTGTTCACAACAGTGCCGTTGTCATAGGGGATGTTCATATAGGCACTGATTCCTCAGTCTGGCCGATGGCCACTATTCGAGGGGATATCCATCAAATCAGAATTGGGGCAAGAAGCAGCATACAGGACGGCGCCGTTCTTCATGTTACCCACGATGGTCCATTTAATCCCGGCGGTTTTCCTTGTGTTGTTGGTGATGATGTCACCGTTGGGCACAAAGTGATGCTGCACGGCTGCACAATTCAAAGTCGCGTTCTGATCGGTATGGGCACAATTGTCATGGATGGCGCAGTTGTGGAGTCTGAGGTTGTTATTGGGGGAGGCAGTCTTGTGCCGCCTGGCAAACGGCTCGAAAGTGGATTCCTGTACGTAGGGTCCCCGGTCAAAAAAATTCGGGAACTGTCTGAACAGGAAAAATTCTTCTTCCTTTATTCAGCGGGTAAATATCGCGAGTTAAAAGACCGCTACCTGGCGCAAACACACCTATAAAAGCAATTGTCATAGCTCAAGCATTCGCCTCAAGGCTGAGAGGACAGGCGCAGTATCAGGGCGGATACCCCGCCATAAGTAAAACGATTCAGCTGCTTGCTCGACAAGCATGCCGGTACCATCCAGCGCTCGCACAGCGCCCAGCGATTTGGCCCATTGTTGAAATACCGTTCCGCCCGGGGCATAGACCATGTCGTAGCAATTCGTGGCTGAACCGATCAAAGCTGGGGGAAGCGAAGGCATTTCTCCGCTCAAACCAGCAGAGCTGCCATTGATTATCCAGTTGGGTTGAAGATCATCCAACTGATGGTTGCTACGAATTTCAATTTCAAACTCACCGGCAAACAGTGCTCGCAAGTCCTCTGCTCTTGCCAGCGTTCTGTTTGCAATAATAATACGAGCTGGGTCCGCCTTTATCAGGCGCGGCAATAGACCTCGAACGGCACCACCTGCCCCCAGAATTAAAACAACTGATTCAGCTAACCGTGTTGCGTGATTGTGCTCAATGTCTCGCACCAAACCTATGCCGTCTGTGTTGTCGCCCGCAAGGCGACCATCTGGCAACTTATAAATCGTGTTCACCGCCCCAGCTTTTTCGGCATTTAATGCATGCCAGTCCACCAGGCGCCAAGCACTTTCCTTGTGCGGGACGGTTATGTTTAGTCCACAACCGCCCGCTTCAAAAAAGTCTTTAACCGCGCGATCAAACCCTGACGGCTCAATTTCGATACGATCATACTGCAGCAATTGCCCGGTTTGTTCAGCAAACATGGCATGAATAAAAGGGGACTTACTATGTTTTACAGGAAAACCTACAACTGCATAATGATCCATCAGAAGACCTTAAAAAATTCAGACCCAATCACGCGCCCGCAAGAAATCCGAGTAAAGACGCGCTTCTTCAGTCCCTTGTTCAGGATGCCAGTCATATACCCATCGAACTTCCGGTGGCAATGACATAAGAATAGATTCTACGCGACCCAAGCCGGACTGCAGACCAAACAGTGTCCCACGATCATAAACCAGATTGAATTCGACGTAACGTCCACGGCGGTATCGTTGAAACTGCTTTTGTTGCTCGGTAAACGGCAATGCTTTTCTGGCTTCAACAATAGGACAGTAGGCATCGACATAACTGCTGGCAATACTCTTTACCATTGCAAAGCTTTTTTCAAAACCCAATTCGTTAAAGTCATCAAAAAACAAGCCGCCAATCCCGCGAGGCTCTTTGCGGTGCGGGAGGTAAAAATACTCGTCACACTCTTTTTTGAATCGAGGATACAGCTCCTTACCAAATGGTTCACAAGATAACTTGGCAACCTGATGCCAGTGGTGACAATCATCTTCGTTTCCATAATACGGCGTTAAATCATAACCACCACCAAACCACCATACAGGTGCTTCACCAGGCTTTTCGGCAATAAAAAACCGGAAATTAGCATGGGATGTAGGCACTAACGGGTTGCCCGGATGTATGACAAGAGATACGCCCATCGCTTGAAAACTTCGACCCGCCATTTCAGGACGAGTCGCTGATGCAGAGGGCGGCAAATTATTGCCAAAAACATGTGAGAAATTTACGCCGCCTTTTTCAAAAACATTACCATCACTGATAACACGAGTGATTCCGCTACCGCCCTGATCACGTTGCCAGGAGTCTTCACGAAACTTTCCCTTACCATCGACACTCTCGAGGCTTGAACAAATGCTGTTCTGCAAACTCAGCAGAAAATCCCTTACCTGATCTGCATTTACGTCTGTGTTAGTGCTTTTACCAGAATTACTGTCTGACATTATTCAACTCCTTTATGACGCACGAACAAGCTGTCCTGTGGAAAAATCGATAATCTTCGACGGATTACTTGCCCCACCCAACTGCCCCGGCACAATAAAATCCAACTGTGAACCAAAATATTTTTCTACTATAACCTTGGATCTGGCAGGGAGCTTTCCCGACTTATTGGCTGATGTAGAAACTAACGGCCCACCAAACTCCTTACACAACGATCGCACCACCGGATGATCACTCACCCTCAGTGCCACTGATGAGTGGCTGCCTTTAATCCAGTATGGCACCTGGTCAAGGATGTCGGGCACCAGAAAGGTAACTGCGCCCGTTTTATGCTGTTGCTGCCACCCCAACTCCAAACGTCTATACTGATCAGGTGGTAACACTGCCAATATCGTTTCAAAATCCTCGATACAGCCAGCGATCAGTATCATACCTTTTTGGATTGGTCTCTGTTTGATCTGAAGCAACTCAAGACAGGCTTGTTCGTTTTCCGGATCACACCCCAAACCCCAGACCGCTTCCGTTGGATAGGCAATTACACCGCCCCGCATCAGTCTGTATGCGGCAATTCTTGCTGCCAATTTTTCCATGCATTATCCTCAACTCGCTTTTATTCATTTGGCTGTATGCGCCGCCACAATCCACCGCTGTGTGCTACAAAGCCATTGACCTCCATCAGCAACAATTTTTCGCTGATGAACCCTACATCCTGCCCGGTTCTCAACATGAGCGTCTCAATGCTGATGCCATCCTCACACAATTCCCGGTATAGAAGATCGCATCCGGCCGGGAAGTTGCTATTGTGAATTGCAACATCTTTTGAGGCATTGTGCTCAGTGCTTACCATCTGAAATTGCGGATAACACATAGTGAGCTGAGCCTGACAAATGAACTGGATATGCTCAAAAATGTCCTGCGCATTTTCCGTCAAAATAGCGCCTTGACGAAGCAATTTGTGACACCCTCTGCTTCCGGGACTATTTATTGAGCCGGGTACGGAGAATATCTCTCGATTCTGCTCCAGCGCCAGACGCGCAGTAATCAAAGACCCGCTGCGCATATTCGCCTCAACGACACACACCCCGAGGCTCAAGCCGGAGATAATTCTGTTGCGTTGAGGAAAGTGTTGCGCTACCGGCCCTGCATCTAAAGGCAGCTCTGAAATTATCGCGCCGGCTTCGGGGACACCCGAGCTCACGATCCTGTTCGCCAAGGACTGATTGGAACCTGGGTAAACGCTATGCAAACCATTGCCGAGCACAGCAACGGTCGTGCCTTTGCTGTCAAGTGCAGCCAGATGCGCCTGTGTATCAATCCCGGATGCCAAGCCGCTACAGATAACAAAACCTTTATCGGCCAGCGCTGCTGACAATTTGTAGGCAACCGATCGACCGTATGCAGAGCAACTACGACTGCCGACTATCGCCAACATTGGCCTGCGTAAAATGTCGACATTCCCTTTCACAAACAGCACGGGAGGGTAGTCCGATATCTCTCGCAACAACGCGGGGTAAACCAAATCGGAAGCAAACACAATATTGTTGTTTGGCTCTTGCAGCCATTGGAATGTCTGGTCGAGGCGAGAACACACCTCTTTCCCGGGTGACTGTGCTAACTTTACTGCCAAAAGCTCGGAGGGAGAGCTACAAAATCCAGCCAGTTCGCCGATGCCTCTTACAATTGTTTCGCCCGTTCTGGCGGTGCTTTCCAACAGTTGCCTTAGAAAGGCTGAGCTCACGCCCTTTGTAAAAAACAAACTCAAAATGAATCGGTTTTCATCATAGGTCATTTGTGCGGCATCCTTGTCTTCAATCCGGCAGAAGGCCGGAGGTTTTTTGCTGTGATATACTGCGCCCGTTAAAATCAGGTGGAACATGTTTGCTCTTTAGCCACCGATCTCATGAGGTTATGGCACAGCAAAAGGGCTGATGCTTGACGAAGTTGCTTCTATCGGAGGGCATAATGGCTAAACTTGAGATACTTGAATTCCCCGACGTGAGGCTAAGAACAATAGCAAAGCCGGTAGAGCAGGTGGACGATCAACTCCGCGCTCTGATTGATGACATGTTTGAAACGATGTATGAAGCCCCTGGAATTGGCTTGGCGGCGACACAGGTTAATGTTCACAAACAGCTCATCGTGATTGACATCTCAGAGGATCGAAGCGAGCCGCTGGTTTTTATCAATCCGCGGATAAACGTGTTGGATCCAGAGTTGTGCGAGTACGATGAGGGCTGTCTTTCTGTGCCTGGCTTTTACGAGACGGTAAGTCGCCCAAGCAAAGTCAAAATCAACGCCATCAATCGCATGGGTGAGCCGTTTGAGATTATCACTGACGGACTGCTGGCGACCTGTATTCAACATGAAATGGATCACTTGAATGGCAAGTTGTTTGTGGATTATCTGAGTACTCTCAAGCGGCAACGCATTCGCAGCAAACTGGAAAAGGCACATAAACTGGCCAGCGAAGAATGATGGCCAGCCCCTCCCCACTGGATCAACTTTATGCCCTCGTTAGGTATTATTTTTGCAGGTACACCCGTTTTTGCTGCCCGGCACCTGAAAGCTTTGATAGACGCCGGGCACAATATTCTTGCTGTCTACACGCAGCCAGACCGGGCCGCCGGTCGCGGTAAAAATCTTCAGGCCAGCCCAGTGAAACAGCTGGCTTCAGAACACAACATTCCGGTGTTCCAACCCATAAATCTGAAAACAACTGAAGCGCAGCATGAACTGGCATCACTTGGCGCAGATTTGATGGTAGTGGTGGCTTACGGATTGTTATTGCCGCAAGCAGTCCTCGACATTCCTGCACGTGGGTGTATCAATGTGCACGCCTCTATTTTGCCGCGTTGGCGAGGCGCTGCTCCGATTGAAAGAGCGCTCCTTGCTGGCGATGCCGAAACGGGTGTCACAATCATGCAAATGGATGCGGGGCTCGATACTGGAAAAATGCTTCATGTGGTCAAAACCCCTATATCGACCGCTGATAACAGAGAAACCATTGAAAACAAACTGGCAGAGCTGGGTTGCAGCGGTTTACTACACACCCTGAAACATCTGGATACACTGCAATCAACCGCCCAGGAACAAAATCACCATCTCAGTACCTACGCCAAAAAACTGGACAAATCAGAAGCGTTGATTAACTGGGAGGCCACATCAACACAAATAGATCTGCTTGTTCGCGCAGGCATCGGAAGAAATCCTGCCTATTCGTTTTTAAACGGACAACGTGTACGAATTCTGCGCGCGAAGCCAGCAACCGGAATTAATAGTGCGCAGCCTGGCACAATACTTAAACTGATCAGCGGCAGCGGCGCTTGTATGCAGGTGTCGTGTGGAATCGGTGTGCTTGAGATTGATGTGTTACAACTGCCGGGTAAAAATCCTGTGAGCGTAAAAGACCTGCTGAATGCCCACAATCCCTTGTTGATTGAAGGCGCTGTCTTCAGCCAGCAGGAAAGTCCATGAAGGCCATTTCTCTTGACCAGCCCGCAGGTGTTCGCGCATCTGCTGCCTTGGTTATATCTGCACTGTTGTCACAAAAAGGGTCGTTAGCCACTCAACTTCCCCGTCTCAGTTCTTCTTCAAGTAATGCTGGATCAATTGCCTTGTTAAAAGAGCTTTGTTACGGCGCTTGTCGATGGTACTTCCAGCTTAATTACTCGCTCGAAAAGCTCGTCGACAAGCCTCTAAAGAGCAAAGATTCTGATATCCATTGCTTGTTAATTCTAGGGATGTATCAGTTATCCCGCATGCGTATCCCTGACTATGTCTGTATCAACGAAACCGTGAATGCCTGCGTTTTGCTTAAAAAACCGTGGGCCAAGGCGCTGGTTAATGCTGTCTTGCGTAAATATCAAGGCTCCTGTGCTGCAGGTCAGATTGACTACCCCGATGACGCTTCCCGTTTCGCTTATCCGGCCTGGCTGGTGACGACGCTCAAAGCCAACTGGCCAGACAACTGGGAGCATATTTTGTCTGCGGGTAACTCTCACCCCCCTATGTGCTTGCGGGTTAATCTTCGACGCTGCTCGCGTGAGCATTATCTGGAACTGCTTGCTGATGCGGGCATCACCGCGGTAGCGGGGTCAATAACGTCGAGTGCAATTTACCTCAGCGTACCCTGTTCAGTCGATATTCTTCCTGGTTTCGAAGCGGGCTTTGTCAGCGTACAAGATGAGGCGTCTCAGCTTCTGCCTTCGCTGATGCTGCCTGGTAAAGGACAACGAATTCTTGATGCATGCGCGGCTCCGGGAGGCAAAACCTGCCATTTGCTGGAAACCGAACCCCATCTAAGCGAAATTATTGCGTTGGACATTGAAGCGCGTCGACTAGGCAGGTTGCGAGAAAATCTTGATCGATTGCAGTTATCCAGTGATCGGGTAAAGGTGATTGGTGCTGATGCAACAAAACTTGACGACTGGTGGGATGGTGAACCTTTTGATCGAATTTTGCTGGACGCCCCTTGTTCAGCGACGGGGATCATCCGGCGTCAACCCGATATCAAAATCCTCAGGACAGCGCTGGATGTTAAGCGTCTGACCGAGTTACAGGCTCAGCTGCTGGATCGTTTGTGGACGTGTCTAAGACCCGGTGGCTTGATGGTCTATTCGACCTGCTCAATTTTGCCTGAGGAAAACAGCCGCCAGATAGGATCCTTTATTGATAGAACAAAAGATGCTGAACTACAAGGGATCTCGGGCGACTGGGGTATTTTGTGTGCAAATGGAAAACAACTTCTGCCTACCGACAACAGCACTGACGGTTTCTACTTTGCATTGCTGCAGAAACGAGCCTCAGCCACTTAAACTGCCATGCAGGCTTGTAAGCCCGTCTTGATGGGCGGATAATTTCGTGACAATGCCGTCGTAGGAGCCAGATCGACTAGATGAAAATAATAATTCTGGGTTGTAACCAGGTCGGTATTTCTCTGGCAGAAAATCTGTCCAGCGAGGCAAACGACATAACTGTGGTAGACCCGGACGCCAACAAGTTGCGGGAGCTTAAAGATCGGCTGGATGTGGGTATTGCTCAGGGCTGGCCTTCGCATCCGGACATTCTTAGAGCAGCCGGCGCCGATGACGCTGATATGATCATCGCGGTGACCGAAAACGACGAAGTCAACATGGTCGCCTGCCAGATAGCGTACTCGATTTTTAAAACTCCCAAGAAGATCTGCCGCCTTCGCTCTGCCTCCTACATCGCACAAGAAGATCTCTTCTGTAATGAAGCAATTCCCCTCGATGTTGTTATCAGTCCTGAATTGCTGGTCTCTAACTACATAAAACGATTGATTGAGCTACCCGGGTCGCTGCAGGTGCTTGATTTTGCGGATGGGAACGCACAACTGGTTGCGGTTCGTGCGTACTACGGCGGCCCGTTGGTAGGTCAGGAAATCCGTTTTTTACGCGAACACATGCCCAATGTTGATGCCCGGGTCGCAGCGATATTCCGACGTAACCGCGCCATTACACCTGAGGGTTCAACAGTGATTGAAGCCGACGATGAGGTGTTTTTTATTGCGGCTGCAAAAAATATTAGAGCGGTCATCGGAGAACTGCGCCGCCTCGATAAACCTTACAAACGCCTTATAATTGCTGGTGGTGGCAATATTGGCATGCGTCTGGCCGAAGCACTTGAACAACGTTATCAAGTAAAAGTCATTGAATATAATGCCGAGCGATGTGCGTTTCTTTCGGAATATCTGAATCGCGCTATCGTATTAAATGGCATGTCCTCCGATAAACAATTGCTGCTTGAAGAGGGGATTGAGGATACCGATGTGTTTTTGGCCCTGACCAATGATGATGAGGCCAATATTATGTCCTCGATGCTGGCCAAACGCTTGGGGGCTCGTAAGGTAATGTGCCTGATTAATAACCCCGCTTATGTAGACCTTGTTCAAGGCGGTGAGATAGACATTGCGATTTCGCCTCAACAAGCTTCGATCGGTAGCCTGCTGACGCATGTGCGTCGGGGAGATATTGTCAATGTGCATTCCCTGCGCCGCGGAGCCGCTGAGGCGCTTGAAGCTATTGCACATGGCGATAGCCATTCCTCCAAAGTAGTGGGGCGCGCTATTGAAGATATTGACTTGCCCGCTGGCACAACAATCGGTGCAATTGTAAGAAACAATGAGGTCCTGATCGCTCACGACGACATTGTTATCGAACCTGAAGATCACGTGATTCTGTTCTTGACTGACAAAAAACGCATCCCTGAAGTAGAGCGCCTGTTTGCTGTGGGATTTACTTTCTTTTAACGCTGCAGGCAAGCCTGTCATAACAGTGGAATAAACCAACAACATGCACTTATCTGTTGTGTCTCGAATCCTGGGCGTGCTGCTGATGCTGTTCAGCTTGTTGGCTTATTTGCCATCTATGCTGGTGTCTTTGATTTACCGCGATGAGGAAGTTTCATCCTTTGTATTTGCACTGATGCTGACCTTTGGGACTGGGCTGAGTCTGTGGATTCTGACGTGGCGATCAAAGCAGGAGATGCGGACACGCGACGGATTTCTGGTGGTAACCATGTTCTGGACCGTTCTCAGCACCTTCGGAGCATTGCCATTCCTGTTTTCTCCCGACATGGGGATGACCATTACCGATGCAGTTTTCGAATCCTTTTCTGGATTGACTACGACGGGTGCGACGGTGCTGACCGGGCTGGATGCCATGCCTCGCTCCATACTGTTTTATCGCCAGCAACTGCAATGGCTGGGCGGCATGGGTATTGTTGCACTCGCGGTTGCGGTGCTGCCGATGCTGGGTATCGGAGGTATGCAGCTGTACCGGGCGGAAAGTCCCGGGCCAGTCAAAAATGACAATCTGGTGCCAAGGCTGGCGGAAACGGCAAAAGCGCTTTGGTATATCTACCTGGGCCTTACAGTAATTTGTGCACTGGCATACTGGGCGGCGGGCATGAGTTTATTTGATGCCATCTGTCACAGCTTTGCCACCGTTGCTATTGGTGGTTTTTCAACTCACGACAACAGTATCGGGTATTTTGACAGCGACACCATCAATTTGATCGCAGTCTTTTTTATGTTTCTAGCTGGGATGAATTTTGCACTGCACTTTACAGCCTGGCGACATCGCAGCATCTCACAGTATTTGAAGGACCCAGAAACACGATTTTACGCAGTCATCCTGTTTGTGCTGGCGGTATTTACGATCGTTGTGCTGTATCTGACAGAAACGTACGACCTGAAAGATGCCTTTATTCATGGTTTGTTCCAGACTGTTTCGATTACCACAACAACTGGTTTTGCAACGGCTGATTTCAGTGCGTGGCCCTATGCACTGCCTTACCTATTGATCTACGCCTCAATAGTTGGTGCCTGTGCTGGGTCAACGGGTGGTGGTATGAAAGTGATTCGCATCCTGCTAATTTTCAAACAGGGTTTTCGCGAAATTCAGCGGCTTATACATCCCAATGCTGTTATTACAGTAAAGCTTGGCAGGAATATGGTTCCAGATCGCATCATTGAGTCTGTGTGGGGATTCTTTGCTGTGTATGTGCTTGTTTATCTTGTGTTATTGATAGTTTTGCTGGCAATGGGCATGGATGTGTTGACTGCATTCAGCGCCGTCGGTGCCTGTTTGAATAATTTAGGACCCGGCCTGGAAGGCGTTGCAGCAAACTATGCCGATATTTCAGACCCGGCAAAATGGGTGCTTTGCCTGGCCATGTTGCTAGGGCGCCTTGAGATTTTTACCTTACTGGTTTTGTTTATGCCGATGTTCTGGCGACGCTAGAGTGGGCTTGCTTCAGTATATTTGCGCTGGCGAGTCATCTGGTCGCTTTTTGAACCTTTTATACTCCCATTGATACTGGGCGGGAGCTGCGCCAACACATTCCTCTACTGATCGGTTTAATGCCGTTGCTGCCAGCACAGGGTCCGGGTTGCAGATATCTGGATCCCCCGGGATAAACGCAATTTCAAAACCCTGTCCATTTGCGCGTCGTTTGGCATACGCAAATATTACAAAGGCATTCGTTTTTGCAGCCAATTTGGGTAAGAGCGTCATGGTAAATGCTTGTGTACCAAAAAATGGCGCAAAAACACCTCCGTCATTGCGAGGCTGCTGATCGGGCAAAATTCCCGTTACACCTCCTTTCTGTAACGCTCGGGTCAAACTCACAACCCCGTGTCGATTTGTCGGTACAAGCTCAGCCCCGGTTCTTGATCTTGATCTCATGATGAGCCGATCAAGTCCTTTGATCTTTGGGGGCTTATACAGCGTCGTCATTGGGCCAAGACTGGAGATATACACACCCAATAACTCCCAATTACCAAGATGTGGTGCGGCAAATATTATCCCTCGCCCTGAGGATTGGGCTGCTTTGACAAGATCGAGTCCTTGCACATCTTTCACCAAACTGAGCACATACTCTATGCTCCCATACCATATGTGGCCCAATTCAAAAGCCGCTTTGAATGTTTCTTTAATACTTTGTAGCGCCAGATTACGTCTTTCAGACTCGGATAGGGACGGGAAGACCAGCTTAAGGTTAATCAATGTAATGCGACGGGTTTCCGTGGGTAAGGCAAACACCAGACGCGCCATTAAATCTGCAAACTTGTGCAGTAATCTCAAGGGAACCCAGGACATCATCCTCAAAATACTTGCTATAAAAAACGTTTTTAAGGTGTCTATCATGCGTTCTCTCAGACTGTTTTCAACTGTATCGGGTCATTCTAGCGCAGTGGATATTAACAGCCTAATCCCGCATAATTGCGCCTTTTCGACTGTTTATGCCAATCATGCGCATAATATTGAGGTGAGTCTTGGCATTGCAAACACCTGCGGCTGTTGATGTAAAAACATTTCAAGGTCTTATTCTAGCTCTACAAAGTTTCTGGGCGAAGCAGGGCTGTGTTGTGCTACAACCGCTGGATCTGGAAGTTGGGGCAGGAACATTTCATCCGGCGACATTCCTGCGCGCAATTGGCCCGGAGAGCTGGCGAACTGCTTATGTTCAACCCAGCAGACGCCCCACTGACGGTCGATATGGCGAAAACCCAAATCGCCTCCAACACTATTACCAATTTCAAGTGCTTCTGAAGCCTTCCCCTCCTGATATACAGGATCTTTATATTGCATCGTTGCGGCACCTGGGTATTGATCCTCAGGTTCACGATATTCGCTTTGTTGAGGACAATTGGGAATCCCCTACTCTCGGTGCCTGGGGCCTGGGATGGGAGGTTTGGCTCAACGGTATGGAAGTAACGCAATTTACTTATTTTCAACAGGTCGGGGGTCTTGAATGCTTTCCGGTGAGTGGTGAGATCACTTACGGTTTGGAGCGCATTGCGATGTATCTCCAAGGCGTCGATAGTTTGTATGACCTGGTATGGGCTGAAGGCCCGGATGGTGTAGTGACATATGGAGATGTATTTCATCAGAACGAAGTTGAAATGTCGGCTTACAATTTTGAGCATGCAAATGTTGAGGCCTTGTTCCGATATTTTGATGATTGTGAAATGCAATGTACCCAGCTGATAAATTTGGGTCTAGCGCTACCCGCATATGAACAGGTATTAAAAGCGTCGCACTTTTTTAATCTACTCGATGCACGTCAAGCTATATCTGTTACTGAGCGACAGCGGTTTATTCTTCGGGTCAGGGCTTTGTCGAGACAAGTCGCAGAGGCTTACTACGAAAGCAGACGCAAATTGGGCTTTCCGCTGGCACCCGAAGCAATGCGTCTGGCAGCATTAAATCCTTAATTATTAAAAGCAGGCGGCAAGTACCGTTAATACCATGAGCGTAAAAGATTTTTTAGTTGAAGTAGGCTGTGCTGAGCTTCCTCCCAAAGCGTTAAAGGGGCTTTCCGACGCCTTTATTGCTGGTCTGATTTCAGGTTTGAGCGCGGCAGGTCTTTCTTTCAAAGACGTCAAAGCTTTTACCAGCCCAAGACGGCTTGCCGCAAGAGTAGAAGGGCTCGCAACCTCTCAAGCAGACAGCAACATTGAGCGAACCGGTCCGGCTGTTTCGGCCGCATTTGACAAAGATGGGCGCCCGACGCCCGCTGCACTTGGATTTGCTCGTTCTTGTGGCGTAGAGCTTTCATTAATTGAGCACGCTCAAAAGGACGGTACCGAAAAATTGGTCTTTCGTGCTGTCAAGAAAGGCGAGGAAACCAGCACGTTGTTGCCTGGTATCGTTATGAGCTCACTTCAGAAGTTGCCTATTCCTCGAAAAATGCGCTGGGGCAGTACACGTGATGAATTTGTTCGCCCTGTTTATTGGCTCGTGATGTTATTTGGCGAGACGGTTCTGGAAACAGAACTTTTTGGCATTCGCAGCGGTCGTGTAACAAGAGGTCATCGTTTTCAGTGTGACACTCCAATATCAATTGCCCATCCTTCGGAATACGAATCCCTGCTTTTGAATACCGGATTTGTCATAGCAGATTATGAGCAGAGAAAAGCCCGGGTCCGAGAGCTGATACTCGAGCAAGGCGCAAAAATTCAAGCGCTGGTTCATATTGATGAAGATCTATTGGAAGAAGTGACCAGTATGGTTGAGTGGCCAGTAGCCTTGACTGGCAAATTTGACGAGCACTTTCTGGCGGTGCCTGCTGAAGCCTTGATTTCCTCGATGAAAAATCATCAAAAGACATTTTATGTCACTGATAATAAAGGAAAAATGCTTCCAAACTTCATCGCTGTTGCTAATATTGAGAGTAAAGACCCCGCTCAGGTAATTGCTGGAAATGAGCGCGTGATCAGACCCAGATTGGCAGATGCAGCGTTCTTTTTTAATTCAGACAGAAAGACTTCACTTGCTTCACGATTGCCGTTACTGGGCAACATTGTTTTCCAACAACAACTCGGAACTGTTGAGCAAAAGTCCCGTCGTGTCGCAGAGTTGAGCGCTTGTATTGCAGAATGTTATGGCGGTGATGTCGACGTCAGTAAGCGTGCGGCGCTCCTAGCTAAATGTGACCTATTGACCAACATGGTCTCAGAGTTCCCTGAGCTACAGGGAATCATGGGTAGCTATTATGCTCGTCATGATGGCGAAACGGAGGCTGTTTCTCTGGCTATTACCGAGCAATATTTACCCAAATTTGCGGGTGACTCACTACCGTCAAGTTTATCTGGTGCAGTCCTGGCGGTGGCTGAAAAGATAGACACCATTTGCGGGCTTTTTGCGATAGGACAGCCTCCAACCGGTTCAAAGGATCCTTTTGCGCTGCGCAGGGCCGCTCTGGGCGTGCTACGGATACTGGTAGAGAAATCTATAAATCTCGATTTGTCATCTGCAATCAATAGTTCTTTAAGACTGTATGAGCAGCAAGGTGTAGTAGTAGCCTCTAATACCCAGGCAGATGTTCTTGGTTTTATGTTGGAGCGGTTCCGCGCATGGTATCTGGGAGAAGGTATTAAAGCAGAGGTCTTCCAATCAGTTATGGAGCTCAAACCTACCAAGCCGTTGGATTTTGCAAATAGGGTATCTGCCGTCAATCGCTTCAGTCAGTTGTCAGAAAGCGCTTCACTTTCTGCCGCCAACAAGCGGGTATCAAATATTCTAAATAAGCACCTGGGTGTCATACCTGATACTTTTGATGTCAGTATTCTGATCGAGCCCTCTGAAAAGGTACTCGCAGAAAAAATCATTCAACTGAGTGCTGAAGTAGGGCCCTTATTCGACAACGCTGATTACGCAATTGGATTAGAAAGGTTGTCCGTTCTCAGGCCTTTTGTAGATGATTTTTTCGAGAATGTACTTGTTATGGTTGATGATGCAAAACTCAGGGACAATCGATTGGCACTGCTCAATCAACTTCGGCTACTGTTTTTGAGAGTAGCTGATATTTCTTGTTTGCATACAAACTGATGTCAAAGATTGTAGTTTTAGACAGAGATGGCGTCATCAATGAGGATTCGGACTCATTCATAAAAACCGTAGAAGAGTGTCATCTCATCCCGGGTACTGTGGAAGCCATATCACGCCTGACCCGTGGTGGTTACAAGGTTTTTATTGCTAGTAATCAGTCTGGAATTGCTCGAGGTCTGTTAGATGAAATTGATTTGGCAAATATTCATCAGTTTCTGATTGCTAACATTGAAGAGGGCGGTGGGTTTATTGAGGGCATTGTTTATTGTCCGCATGGACCAAATGACAATTGCGACTGCAGGAAACCTAAACCTGGTTTGTTAAAAAAAATAGCGACTGAGTTTGAGGTTAATTTGGAGAGAGCACCATACGTGGGTGACAGCTTAAGAGATCTTATTGCCGCCCAAACCGCTGGGTGCGAACCCGTGCTTGTTTTAACTGGCAAAGGTCAGCTTACTTTATCAGAAGGCTTGCCAACAGAGTTGCGCAATACACGTGTTTACCCGGATCTCGCGGCATTTGTTGATGCCCAATTGAAGACTGGTGCGGCAAAATGATAAAAGCGCGATCTGTATTATTCTCAATTGGTTATGCTTTGCTCACATTTGTCATTTCCGTCTCTGTTATTCTTGTTTTTTGGTTACTTCCTCCTCTAAAGAGATTTTACCTATATTCGGTGTGGTGCAAACTGGTGTTGTGGTGGTTAAGGATAACCTGTGGTGTCAGCTATCGTGTTGAAGGCTTGGAAAATATTCCTGCTTATCCCGTTGTGGTAATGAGCAATCATCAGAGCGCGTGGGAAACCATTTTCCTTTATCAGCTTTTTACACCTGCATGCCCAATATTGAAAAAAGAGTTATTGGACATCCCTTTTTGGGGATGGGCTATGAGACTGCAGAACCCCATAGCGATAGACAGAAGTAAGCCAAGAGAAGCCGGCAGATCACTTCTTACACAGGGTGCTCAACGTATCAAACAGGGCTTGTCGATTTTAGTTTTCCCTGAGGGAACCAGAGCTGCGGCAGGAAGTTTGGGTAAATTTTCGAGAGGAGGGGCTCAACTTGCAGTTGCGACATCAACGCCGGCATTGCCTGTGTTGCACAATGCTGGTCTGTTTTGGCCTGCAGGTACACAACTAAAAACGCCAGGGACCATACTTGTTGTAATTGGCAAACCGCTGCACCCTGACGGAAAGTCTGCAAAAGAGTTAGCTGCGGAATTTGAAGAGTGGGTTGCGGCAAACAAACACTTTGTCGGTATTGCTTAGTTGTTTTCTACCGCTACCGGGTAAACCACAAACGATTATGTTTGTGGCTTACCGGTTAATCTAGTATCAATCAGATATCCAGATTTTGGACAGCAAGCGCGTTTGACTCAATAAACTCTCGTCGCGGGTCAACTTGATCGCCCATCAGGGTTGTAAATAATTGGTCTGCACCAATTGCATCTTCGATGGTTACCTGCAGCATTCTACGGCCCTCTGGATCCATTGTCGTTTCCCAAAGCTGCTCAGGATTCATCTCTCCCAATCCTTTATAGCGCTGCAGATAGTGCCCTTTCATTGCATCTTCTGTCAGCCATTCAAGGGCCTGGCTAAAGCTGTTGATTTCTTGTACTTTTTCTCCACGTTTGACAAAAGCACCTGGCTCGATAAGACCCTGTAGCATTTCACCAAGTTTAATGAGCGCCCTGTATTCCCCGGAGTTAAAAAAGTCTTTATTGAATTTAAATTCCCTGTTTAAACCGTGTAATGCATGCGTCACGATGGGCAGGAATATATTACGCTCAGGATCTTTGTAACTTCCCAAAACATAAGCAGGTGCTGATTTCGGATGCTGCCTGACTAATTCGTCAGAGAGCGTACTTACCCAACTATTAGTATTTTCCTCAGTGAAATCATCGCGTATCGGCGTAACAAAAATCATCGCCTCAAGAATCTCTGATGGATACAGTCGTTGCAGCCTTTTTATCATTGCATAGGTGCTGTTGTACTGTCTCACCATGGCTTCTAATGTCTCACCCGTGATAGCAGGCGCTTCCGCATTTACATGTAAACTAGAGCCGTCGAGTGCGACTTGCGTTTGGTACTTGGCTAATTCGTCGTCATCTTTCAAATATTGTTCGTTTTTGCCTTTCCTAATTTTATAAAGCGGCGGCTGAGCTATGTATATATATCCTCTTTCTACCAACTCACGCATTTGTCTGAAGAAGAAAGTTAAAAGCAGTGTACGGATATGTGACCCGTCGACATCGGCGTCGGTCATAATGATAATTCGGTGGTACCTAAGATGTGCGACTGAAAAGTCATCTTTACCGATACCGCAGCCTAGCGCTTTTATCAAAGTTCCAATTTCAGCAGAACTGAGCATTTTGTCGAAGCGAGCCTTTTCAACATTTAGAATTTTGCCTTTTAGCGGCAGAATAGCCTGATTTTTTCTGTTGCGCCCTTGTTTGGCGGATCCTCCTGCAGAGTCTCCCTCCACTATATAGAGTTCTGATAATGCGGGATCTTTTTCCTGGCAGTCTGCGAGTTTTCCTGGCAGTCCAGCCATATCAAGTGCTCCCTTCCTTCGAGTCATCTCTCTGGCCTTTCTGGCGGCCTCTCGGGCGCGAGCTGCATCGATCATTTTGCTAACTATTTGTTTTGCTTCAAGTGGGTTTTCGAGCAAGAAGTCGGTGAAGTGGCTGACCATTTCTTGTTCAACCGCTGTTTTTACTTCTGATGACACAAGTTTATCTTTTGTTTGAGATGAAAACTTGGGGTCTGGGACCTTCACGGAAATTACTGCTGTTAAGCCTTCTCTTGCGTCATCACCTGTAGTGGCGACTTCTTTGCCTTTTTTTGCAGCGACCTCTTTATCAATATAGGTTTTTAATACCCTGGTAAGGGCGCCCCTAAACCCCGCGATGTGTGTACCACCGTCTCGTTGAGGAATATTGTTTGTGTATGGGAAGACATTTTCTTGGTATGTGTCATTCCACTGCATCGCAATCTCTACGCAAATACCGTCTTCTTCGCGCTGTGCGATGAAATGGAATATTTTATTTATAGGTGTTTTGTTGGTGTTGAGATACTCGACAAACGCCCTTAGCCCGCCATCGTAGCGGTAGGTATCTTCCTTTCCAGAGCGCTCATCTTTAAGATGGATTGTGACTCCAGCATTAAGAAAGGCCAGCTCTCTTAGTTTTTTAGCAAGAATATCGTAGTGGAATTCGATGTTTTTGAAAGTAAGCGGGGAGGGTTTGAAAAATGTTTCTGTCCCGGTTGCGTTGGTTTCGCCTACTACAGCCAATGGTGCTTGCGGAACGCCGTGCTTGTAAAATTGCTCGTGAACTTTTCCACCGCGTCTGATTGTTAACTTGAGATCTTCAGAAAGAGCGTTTACGACAGATACACCGACTCCATGCAAACCTCCGGAAACTTTATAACTATTGTCGTCAAACTTTCCTCCCGCGTGAAGCACGGTCATTATAACTTCGGCTGCAGACACTCCTTCCGCATGCATATCTGTTGGGATTCCTCTGCCGTTATCAGTAACTGAAACGCCTTCTCCCACATGCACTATTACCGAGATCTCATCACAATGGCCCGCCAACGCTTCATCAATCGAGTTATCTACTAACTCGAAAACCATATGATGCAAACCTGTTCCGTCTTCGGTGTCTCCAATATACATGCCAGGTCTTTTTCGAACGGCATCCAGTCCTTTTAGAACCTTGATACTCGATGAGTCGTAGGTTGATTCCGTAGTCATAAATTTCTCCGATTAGACTGCTGGCTTAACAGCGTATATTTTACCATGTTCCACGTGGAACTTACCTGATGTGCCTGTTAATTCTGCAAGGAAAGAAAAGGCCTCTTGTGATATTGAAGTGAAAATACATTGATCTTTATTCTCTTTTAAAGCCTTTAGCACGGAGGCGCAACTTGTCTGATCAAGTTCGGAAGCCAGGTCGTCTATAAGAAACACTGTTGAATAACTTTGGTTGCCCTGACATAGTTTTTTATTCTCCATATATTTGCTCATTGATATTTTTAGCGCACAGGCAACTAGTTTAATCTGACCCCTGCTGAAGGTCTCCGCGATATGACTGCCCTTCGACGTTATCAATATTTCTGCCCTATGTGGCCCACATGACGTAGCTCTGTATTTGATATCTTTGCCTTTTGATTCACTGAGGGCTTGAGCTAAGTCTATTCCAGGGAGCCAGCCTTTTTTGTATTGAATCTCTAGACCGTTGAGTGTGCCCGGGAAAAATTCGGAAAGTGTGGACATTAAAAAAGGAACATACTCTGAGATTAGCACTTTCCTGTGCCTATTTATCTCTTCCCCAACTTTAGACAACTCACTATCCCAAACTTTTAACTGGGCTAACAGATCTGTTGGGCTTTGTTTCAACAGTGCATTTCGTTGCTGGATAATCTTCCTATAGTTTCTCCAACAAATAAGGTAAGAGTGTTCCACGTGGAACAATGCCCAATCAAGAAATCTCCTTCTTACGCTTGCACCACCATCCACCAATAAAAAAACATCCGAGTTTATTACTTGAACGGGCAATAGAGTAGCGACCTCTTTCCAACTGGATTGGGGGTTTGTATTCAACCGAAGGGTAGGGTGCGAAGATGATGCTCGCTGTAGGCCGATACGGTCTCCCGTATCAAGCTCAGAATAAAGGAAAAATTCCGTCGCTGTCTCAGCCAGCAAAGGCTCAACTTTGCTGGTTCTAAAGGACTTGCCAACACTCAAGACATGAATTGCCTCAAGCAAACTCGTTTTCCCGCTCCCATTATCTCCAAAAAATATGTTGAAGCGTGGGTTCAACTCCAGGTCCACATTTTGAAGATTCCTGAAGTTATCAACCTTCAATCGGGAAATTATTGCCATCGGTGCAGACCCGAAAAGGTCAAGCAAAGACCACTTAAGCGCTTAAACATCAAAGACGCATTGGCATGACTACATAGACAGCTTCAGAAGGTGATACAGCCTCTACCAGAGCGCTGCTATTAGAATCCGACAAGGTAAACTTAACTTTATCGCTGTCCAATACGTTTAATACATCCATAAGGTAGCTAACATTAAAGCCTATTTCCAAAGACTCCCCTTGGTACTCAACAGATATTTGGTCCTCTGCCTCTTCTTGTTCCGGATTGTTTGCTACAACTTTCAACTCGTCCGTAGCGAGTATCAAATGGACGCCGCGATACTTCTCGTTAGATAAAATAGACGCTCTACTAAACGCTGTCTTAAGACTGCTTCTTTCGCCAAATACAAACTTATTCCCACCCTTTGGCAGCACCCTTTGATAATCTGGGAACTTCCCATCAACGAGCTTTGATGTGAACGTAAAGTCCTCAAGCCTGGCCCGGATATGACCCGCGCAAAACACCAGGGACAAACTGCCTTCACCTGGCTCTGCCAGCAATCGTGACAACTCTAAAACACCTTTGCGAGGTACGATCACTTGCAAAGTGTCTGTTACGCCGGTTTCAATACCTGTTGTATGCATCGCGAGTCTATGGCCGTCTGTGGCAACAACCCTGAACCAGGATTTGCCAAGTTCAAACAGCATACCATTCAAATAATACCGAACATCTTGCTGTGCCATCGCAAATGCGCATGAATCGATCAGCCTTTTAAGCTCAATGCGATCTATCTGCAGCTCATGGGTACCAGCCTCATCTACGGTTACGGGGAAGTCTGTGGCAGGGAGAGTTGCCAAAGTAAATCGACTTCGTCCTGATTTAACCAAGCATTTCCCATCCTCAACGGATAACGTTAAAACCGACCCATCAGCTAAAGATTTGCATATATCCATTAGCTTTCTTCCTGGTACGGTAATCTCTCCGGGAAGAGATCCTGCATTCACTCTTACGCGACCCAACAACTCTACCTCTAAGTCAGTGCCGGTAATTTCCAGGAAATCGTCTTTCAGGTTAAGCAATACATTCGCCAAAACCGGCAAGGTATGTCTTCTCTCCACAACACCTGAGGCCAACTGTAAAGGCTTTAAAATTGCTTCCCTGGAAATAGAAAATTGCATAGTTCGATCTCAAAAAATTCAATACTAAATTGAACACAACCGGTAGCTAGCGAAGCACCGATCCCCAAATTGGAGCGACATCATGTCAAAACATGATCAGGTTGCCAGCGCTCTCAACAAGTTATTATAGTCCTCTGCCAGATCTTGCGAGATACCCCTGAGCTTCTTAATCTGCTTGCACGCATGCAACACGGTGGTGTGGTCTCTACCACCAAACGCATCACCTATTTCTGGCAAACTATGATTAGTCAGCTCTTTTGCTAACGACATAGCTACTTGTCGAGGTCTTGCTACAGATCTATTCCTTCGTTTCGACAGCATATCAGCCATCTTTATCTTATAGTACTCCGCTACTGTTCTTTGAATATTATCAATGGAAACCAACTTTTCGTGTATAGCAAACAGGTCCCTAAGAGCCTCTCTTACCAAATCAAGATCAATTCGCTTGCCTACGAAATTCGCATGAATAATAACTTTCTTTAAAGCACCCTCTAACTCCCTGACATGGGACCGCAATCGTTGCGCTATAAACATGGCCGCATCACCAGGTAGGTCTATATTACTCTGTGCCGCTTTGTTTATCAGGATAGCCGCGCGTGTCTCTAATTCCGGTGGCTCCACTGCAACACTAAGTCCCCAACCGAACCTTGACTTGAGCCTCTCTTCCAACCCATTGATTTCTTTATGATACTTGTCGCTTGTCAGAATAATCTGCTGTCCACCCTCCAGCAAGGCATTAAACGTGTGGAAAAACTCTTCCTGAGAGCGCTCTTTGCCTGCGAAAAATTGAATATCATCGATCAAAAGTGCATCAACGGAGCGATAGTATCTCTTAAATTCATTTATAGCATTCAGCTGTAGGGCGGTGACCATCGTCGCTACAAAGGTTTCAGAGTGCAAGTAAACAACTCTGGCATTTGGCTTTCTGGCAAGCATGTGATTTCCTATCGCATGCATCAAGTGCGTTTTACCTAAACCAACGCCACCATATATAAATAAGGGGTTATATGCCCCGCCAGGATTATCAGCAACCTGAATTGCTGCAGCCCTTGCAAGTTGGTTTGATTTTCCTTCTATAAAATTGTCAAAGGTATTCTCAGGATTGAGTGATCCTTTGTGGCGAAGCTTTCCTTCTATGATAAGTTCCATACTACGGGCATTACCGCGCCTTGAGGACGACGGTACTGATTGTGGCATCGAGTCCGTGCCTTCATGGGAGCGAGTGTCTTTTTCAGTAAATGAATAAGGGGGCCTTAAGGCGTCTCCATCCAATCGTTTAATCGACAATGGTTGATCTACCCGATCTGGCGCTACTCTAGCCTCCGGAGCCAAAGGCTGGGGGTTAGCACTCAGGTTTTTCTGCGGTGCGGCCTCCTCAACGTGTTTCTTTCCTACCTCTAGAAACACGTCAAACGACTCTCCGCCGGCTTGTCGCTGAACAAGCTCGCAAATTCTTGAATAAAATTTGTCTTTTACCCAATCCTGAACAAATCTGTTTGGAGCGAACAAGGTCAAGCCCTCTGCAGAAAATTCTGCTTGCAAAGGTCGAATCCAAGTATTGAATTGCTGTGAGGGTAACTCTTCCCTCAGGTGATCAACACACCGTTGCCAATTAGCCAAAAGCACGACTTTACACTGCCCTGTAGTCTTTTATTATTAAGACGAACTTAGTTGAATGAGGAAAGATCATAACGTGGGCGCGCTGACTTATCCACACAGAATCACATTTTTTTATAGCAACTTTGCTTTGATTTTTTTATATATATTACAATTAGTTAAAATACTTATGCACAGATTTTCCGATAGAATTCAATGATGGTTTTAGCCATGTTACTCTTGCTTTGAAACTGAATAAGCTGTGCATAACTTGTTACTAAACAGGTATATTAAAATTATGTTTCCGGGTGACTTTAAAGCTTACGATCACACTCAAAAGACTCTTTGAATCCTTGCATAACCCGACCAAACCATCTAGAATTCGCGCTCCTTAAATTTTCTGCCATATAGATCAACACAGTAAATTTTGTTGGTTGCAGAAAATAAAGTTTCAACAATATACGTTTCACTTTGGACAGTTATTATGAAAAGAACCTTTCAGCCCAGCTTGATCAAGCGTGCACGAACTCATGGATTCCGTGCGCGCATGGCAACACGTGGCGGTCGTTTAGTGATCAAGCGTCGTCGTTCGCGCGGTCGTGCAAAGCTGACTGCCTGATAGCTCCTTAAAGTCGCCAGTGACCGATCAAAGCTTTGGCCGGAAACTGCGGCTTCTAACTGCCTCAGACTACAAGGCGGTTTTTGGGAAGGCCGAATTTAAAGTATCCAGTCCCCAATTGTTGATTCTTGCCACTACCAGTGGTTATGAGACTCCGCGATTGGGTTTGGTTATTGCAAAAAAACATATTCGACAAGCTGTCCAACGCAACAGAGTAAAACGACTCTTACGAGAGTCTTTTCGATTGCATCAACAATTGCTCATTGAACTGGATATCGTTATTCTGGCTCGGTCCGGAGCAGATGTTTTGGACAACAAGGCGTTTGCCACTTTAGTCGAAAAATTATGGCAAGATCTTATCCGAAGACGTAAGCGCCTGACTGCTAGATAACAGGTAAGTCAACATGCTGGCCAAATTTGCAATCAAGACAATTTCTTTATACCAGCTCACTCTGAGTCTGTTAATTGGCAATCAATGCCGCTTTTTCCCCTCGTGCTCGCATTATACTCAAGAAGCTATTGAGCTACATGGCGTATTAAAGGGCTGCTGTCTTGGTGGAAAAAGAATTCTTCGCTGTCACCCTTGGCATGAAGGAGGATTTGATCCAGTGCCAGGCAGTCAAATCCACTCTGACGTAGAAACGTCGATAAACCAAAAGTAGTAACTGCACATGGACTATATCAAGTACACAATTTTGGCTGCTCTGGCTGTCGTAAGTTACCTATTGTTGCTTGCATGGCAAGAAGACTATCCTCCAGTAACACCCGTTTCTGCAACTCAAGCTGCCCCCACGCTTGAGTCTACTAGTGACATCCCTGCAACAAACATTGCCACAACAACCCTGCAGGATATTCCTGTTGTTAATGTCCCTGGATCATCTATTGCAGAATCATCGATAAGCGATGGCAGTACCCTGGTTAGCGTGAGAACCGATGTTCTTAATGTCACGATTGATCGTTCTGGCGGAGACATTGTTTTTGTATCTCTACCTGATCACCTTACACGTCTGGAAAACCCAGATGAGCCGTTTGTTCTGCTGGAAAACTCTGCCAACCGCACTTACGTTGCTCAAAGTGGTCTTATTGGCAGAAACGGTATAGATAGTGCTCAACGGCCACTGTACACCGCCACTTCTACAAATTTTGAAATGGTTGATGGCCAAAATCTACTGCAAGTAGACCTAAGCTACACAGACAGCACCGGCGTAACGGTAATCAAACGTTTCAGTTTCCAGCGCAGTGATTATCTGATTAATATCAGCTACAACGTAAATAACAATACAGATGCTCCGTGGAGTGCCAATTTATTTGGTCAAATAAAACGCGGTACTTACGGTGATCCTACCCAGGCCAGTGGTTTTGGCATGGCCAGTTTTCTCGGTTTTTCCACAACGTCGCCAAATGACAACTATATAAAAATACCTTTTGCTGATATCGGTGATACTGCTCCTTCACATGATATGGATGGAGGATGGGTAGCTCTAAGCCAACACTATTTTATCTCCGTGCTAGTTCCACCATCGACAACCAGGAATTCATTCTCTTTCCGCCGTAATAACCTCAACGAGTACATCGGGGGTTTTACTACGTCTGAATTTACCGTAGCGCCAGGAACAAGTGCCTCACAAGAAATAGGTTTTTATGCTGGGCCTAAGGATCAGTATCGATTAAAAGAAATTGCACCTTGGTTGGATAGAACCATCGACTATGGCTGGTTATGGTTTGTTGCATCTCCGATCTACTGGCTATTGACTCAAATTAATGATTTTGTTGGGAATTATGGTTGGTCTATCCTGCTACTTACTGTCTTGGTAAAAGGTGTTTTCTTCAAGTTGTCAGCAACCAGTTATCGCTCCATGGCAAATATGCGTCGCGTTATGCCAAAAATGAATCAACTGAAAGAGCGATATGGCGACGATAAGATGAAACTCCAGAAAGCCACTATGGAGTTATACAAAAAAGAGAAGATAAATCCATTTGGCGGCTGCCTGCCGATGTTAGTGCAAATGCCTGTATTCATTGCGTTGTATTGGGTACTGCTTGAAAGTGTTGAGCTTCGACATGCGCCATGGCTACTGTGGATAAACGACTTGTCCGTTATGGACCCCTACTTCGTTTTACCACTGCTTATGGGTGCCTCAATGTATGTTCAGTTCATGCTGAACCCTACACCACAAGACCCAATGCAAGCTAAAATCATGAAGTTCATGCCCGTTGTGATGACCGTGTTCTTCCTTTGGTTTCCAGCAGGACTGGTACTTTACTGGCTGGCCAACAGCGTTCTTGGTATTGCACAACAGTGGTATATCACTCGCAATATCGATGCTGAATACGCCGCGAAGGAAGCAGCCAAAAGCTGATTACCTCTATGTCTATACTTACGCTGACAGCATCCGATACGGATACGATCTGCGCCATCACCACGCCGCCGGGTAGAAGCGGCGTAGGTATAATACGAATATCAGGGCCGATAGCGGCCCTGATTGCTCAGAAAATACTTCGCTTTAAGCCAAAACCTCGCTACGCACATTACTGTCCTTTTTTCGAAACAACTTCTGAAATTATTGACCAAGGCATCGCGCTGTATTTCCCTGGCCCTCATTCTTTCACTGGTGAAGATGTACTGGAATTACAGGGTCATGGTGGATACTTTGTTCTCGATAGCCTCTTGCAGGCTGTCTTGGCGGCAGGAGCACGTATAGCCAGGCCAGGGGAGTTCACAGAGCGAGCATTTCTAAATGACAAAATCGACTTGACTCAAGCAGAGGCTATTGCCGATCTGATCGATAGCAGTTCTAGAGAAGCGGCAAGAAGCGCTATACGCACATTGCAAGGAGAGTTCTCTCGTCTTATTGATAACCTGGCGGATTCAATAGTCCATCTCAGAGTCTATCTTGAAGCGGCGATTGACTTCACAGATGAAGAAATAGACTTTCTGAGCGAGGGCCGTATTTCTGAAAAGCTCGCTAATATTACAGAGCAATTGGACAACATCCTCGCCCAGGCAAAGCAGGGTGCCTTAATCAAGGAAGGCATGTCCGTCGTCATAGCTGGTAAACCAAATGCAGGTAAATCCAGCCTACTCAACGCACTTGCCGGCAAAGACTCTGCAATCGTCACTGAGATTGAAGGAACAACTCGCGACATCCTCAGTGAGCAAATCAACTTGGACGGTATGCCTTTACACATCACTGATACGGCGGGCTTAAGACTCAGCACAGATATAGTCGAGCAGGAGGGTATTCGAAGAGCCTTGCTAGCTGTCAAAAACGCTGACCGCGTCCTGTTGATGATAGATTCAAGCAAAGAAAAAGTAGATCAAACAAATTTGACCGACTACCTATCTGCTCCTGGATTCGGAGAGTTAGGCCTTTGCGTTGATATATCAAGAGTTACTATTATTCAAAATAAAGCTGATCTTACCGGCGAAGATTGTGTCTGCATTCCAGCACGCAAACCCTCAGACCCTACTATCATCAGAATATCTGCCAAACAATCATCTGGAATAGAGCTGTTAAAGCAGTATCTAAAAGATTGTATGGGCTTTCAGGCTACCAGAGAGGGTGGTTTCATTGCCAGGCGACGTCATCTTGAAGCTTTAACTCAGGCCAGAGCGTGTCTGGTTCAAGCCGCTATCCAGCTTGATCAACACAGTGCAGCCGAGCTGGTGGCTGAAGATTTACGGCATGCCCATCAATACTTAGGTGAAATAACAGGCAAGTTTTCTACAGATGACCTACTAGGCAAGATTTTTTCCAGTTTTTGTGTTGGAAAGTAGCTGTGTTCAACATGATCAAAAACTGTGCATAAATGGCACTTATCTGTGTATAACTTTTTTATAAAAAAGAGCCTCTTTTTCGCCTGTGGACAACTGAAGCTTCTATACACAGCATGCAATCAGGTTTACAGCAGCTTCACAATAGCTTCTCCACTGGTTTATACCGGCTATATATCTTTGTTTTATATAACAAAAAACACCTTATCTACAGAAAAAGTGTTTACTATTAGTAATAACATCATTAAGTATTTATCTATATTCTTATAAAAATACTAATTTAATGATTACTAAAAAGACATAAACCCTACTTGTGGATATTTTCAGGATAAAGACTTCAATTTTCGCTATCAGCGCTTATACTTGAGCACCTTTGAAAAACCCTTTTATTTTTAAGAAGTTCTGTTATGGACTATGCCAAGCGTTATGACGTGATTGTTGTTGGTGGTGGGCATGCTGGCACTGAGGCAGCGTTAGCCGCTGCCCGTATGGGAGTGAAAACGCTATTGCTGACCCATAACATCGAAACTCTCGGTCAGATGTCTTGTAATCCGGCCATTGGTGGTATTGGCAAAAGTCATCTGGTCAGAGAAATTGATGCCTTGGGTGGCGCTATGGCTAAGGCAGCCGATCTTGCAGGTATTCAATTTAGAATTTTGAACAGCAGCAAAGGACCAGCTGTAAGAGCCACCAGGGCGCAGGCGGATCGAGCTTTGTATAAGGCTGCTGTTCGCAACATGCTGGAAAATCAAGAAAATCTGGATATTTTTCAACAAGCAGCTGACGATTTGATTATTGAACAGGACAAAGTTGCTGGTGTAATAACTCAAATGGGCGTACGTTTTTTTGCGCCACAGGTGGTTTTAACAACAGGAACGTTTCTTGGCGGAAAAATCCACATAGGATTAGAAAATTCAGCAGGTGGCAGGGCCGGGGATCCACCATCAATCAAACTTGCACAACGTTTGCGAGAACTGCCGTTTAATGTTGGTCGTCTGAAAACCGGAACACCGCCTCGTATTGATGCTCGCTCAGTTGATTTTTCTGTGATGCTGGAGCAGTTAGGCGATACACCTCTGCCTGTGATGTCTTTTCTTGGAAAAGTTGATGATCATCCCCGTCAAGTGCCATGTTACATCACAAACACCAACGAAAAAGTACATGACATCATCCGTGGTGGATTAGATCGCTCACCCATGTATACCGGGGTTATTGAAGGTTTGGGGCCGCGTTATTGCCCGTCTATTGAAGACAAAGTCATGCGGTTTTCAGACAAAACCTCACATCAGATTTTTGTTGAACCAGAAGGGTTATCGACACATGAGCTTTATCCCAATGGCATCTCTACAAGTCTGCCGTTTGATGTGCAGATTGAACTGGTGCGACAGATAAAAGGCTTCGAAAAAGCCCATATAACCAGGCCAGGTTATGCTATTGAGTACGATTATTTTGACCCCAGAGATTTACGTTTCTCTTTGGAAACCAAATTTATCAAAGGCTTGTATTTCGCTGGCCAGATCAATGGCACAACCGGTTATGAAGAAGCAGCTGCGCAAGGTTTGTTGGCAGGTATCAACGCAGCACTGGCAGCTAAAGAACTCGACAGTTGGTGTCCCCGTCGGGACCAGGCCTACATTGGTGTATTAGTTGACGATTTGATAAGTTTAGGTACCAATGAACCGTATCGTATGTTTACAAGTCGCGCAGAATACCGCTTGCTGCTCAGGGAAGATAACGCTGATCTGCGCCTGACGGCCATCGGCCGTGATTTAGGACTGGTCGATGATATTCGATGGAGTGCTTTCTGCACTAAACAAGTCAGTATCACCACAGAGTTACAACGAATAAAAACCATGTGGGTTCAGCCCAGCACTGATAGAGCTGATGCTTTGAACCCATTATTGGAAAAACCGATCACACGAGAATATAGCCTCGCAGACCTGCTTTCACGTCCGGATGTTAATTACAAGCAGATGGAAGAAGCTTTGAAAGGAACATCGGCCGAATTGCCAGAGATTGATCCTCTGGTGTCTGAACAAATTGAAATTCAGCTTAAATATCAAGGATATATAAATAGACAAGAAGAGGATATTCAGAAACTCAAACGACAGGAAAATACTGCCTTGCCAGAGGATTTTGACTATCAGCACATTGAGGGTCTTTCCAACGAACTCAAACAGAAGCTGCTGAAAGCCAGACCAGATTCGATAGCCAAGGCTTCCAGAATTCCTGGAATAACGCCAGCTGCCGTTTCTTTGTTATTGATTTATTTGAAAAAATATCAGTCTGTCAGAGCACAGAAAACTGCTTGATATGTCAGAAACAGCGCTGGACTTTAATCAGTACTCAAAACAATTGAAGCAGGGGGCCGGATTTCTTGGTGTTGTTCTTTCAGACACGGAAATCAGTTCTTTGCTACAGTTTCTTGCTTTGCTCAACAAGTGGAACAAAGCGTTTAACCTGTCAGCGGTACGTAACCCTGCGGAAATGCTGTCTCGGCACCTACTAGACAGTTTGAGTTTGATGCCTTTGCTGCGTGAACATAGGCTAACTGCGCCAACAAAACCCTTTACCGTGCTCGATGTTGGGACAGGACCAGGCCTTCCAGGAATCCCGCTGGCGATTTGTATGCCAGATACTGATTTCCTGCTTTTGGATAGTAACGGGAAAAAAACACGATTTGTATTTCAGGCCTGCCTCGAGCTGGGTATAAAAAATGTTGAGGTTGCAAACTCGCGCATCGAAAACTACCAAAGTAACCGGCAAGTTGATATTGTCGTGAGCCGAGCGTTTGCATCCCTTGTAGACTTTGCATCAGGTTGTGAAAAGGTTGCTGATGCAAACACCCGTCTGATTGCAATGAAGGGGCAATTTCCCGCAGAGGAAATTGCTGAACTGCCTGGCAGTTGGCAAATTGTCCGATCACACGAACTGCAAATTCCTGATTTAGATGGAGCAAGACACTTCATAGAACTTGCTAAAAAACGCTAAAAAAACAGAAACTCAATGCCGGCAACAGGTAGTGACATAGCTCAGGTGGATCAGGTGACACGAATTATCGCTATAGCCAATCAAAAAGGTGGAGTGGGCAAAACAACAACTTCTGTCAATCTGGCTGCGTCATTACAGGCAACAAAACGTCGAATTCTGCTGGTTGATATGGACCCACAGGGAAACGCCACCATGGGAAGTGGGGTTGACAAGGCAGACCTTGAATTCTCTATCTATGACCTGTTGATGGGTGAGTGCAGTTTTGACGATGCCAGAGTAACAGCACCTGAAGCTGGTTTTGATATGTTGCCAGCCAACGGAGATCTGGTCGCTGCTGAGATAGAGCTTCTGGATATGAGTCACAGAGAGAGAATACTTAAAAACATATTGCTGTCTATTGCTGACCGATATGACTTTATTGTTATCGATTGCCCTCCTTCTCTCAACATGTTGACGCTGAATGCTCTGGTAGCGGCACAAGGGGTCATCATTCCAATGCAATGTGAGTACTACGCTTTGGAGGGCCTATCTGCACTGGTTGATACCATTTCAGCTATCAGTGCGACGCACAATCCCGATTTGAAGATAGAAGGCATTTTGCGCACCATGTATGATCCTCGCAACAAACTTACAGTTGAGGTATCCGGACAATTATTCACTCATTTTGGTGATCGGGTATACAGGACCGTTGTGCCAAGAAATGTCAGGCTGGCAGAGGCTCCAAGTTATGGCTTGCCCGTTTTGCAATATGACCGACAATCTCGAGGCGCGCTGGCGTATCTTGCGTTGGCTGGCGAGATGATCAGGCGTCAAGAACAGCGCGCTGGCGCTTAAAAATATAGATTTATACAAGGCAACACCATGTCAGGAAAGAAAAAACTAGGTCGGGGTCTGGATAAGCTTCTTGGTGGCATTGCGGCCAAAGCCAATGAAGCACAAGCGCTGGCAGCCTCGGATACCTCCTCCAATGGGCTTGTAGACAGTGAACTAAGGCACCTTCCAATAGATTTGATTCAAAGAGGGAAATACCAACCTCGAACAGATATGCATGAAGAAGCTTTGCAAGAGCTTGCGGACTCAATAAGGGTTCAAGGCGTAATGCAGCCGATAGTCGTGCGACCTGTTCACGGCGACCGATTTGAAATTATCGCCGGGGAAAGAAGATGGCGCGCCACTCAGATAGCTGGGTTGGATACCATTCCTGCGGTCATTCGACTGGTTGGTGATGAGTCAGCAATCGCAATGGCGCTGATAGAAAATATTCAGAGAGAAAATCTCAACCCGATTGAAGAGGCAATGGCGCTAAAAAGGCTGCAAGAAGAGTTCAGCCTTACTCAACAAGAGGTGGCAGAAGCCGTAGGTAAATCAAGAACGACGGTGACTAATCTTCTTCGATTGATGTCGTTAAATCATGACGTACGATTAATGCTTGAACGTGGCGATATCGAGATGGGCCATGCTAAAGCTTTGTTAGGATTGCAACCAGAACAACAAAGCGAAGCATCCAAAGCAGTTGCCGGCAAAGGTTTGTCTGTCCGGCAAACAGAGGCAATGGTTCGTAAGTTGTTAGATACAAAACCCGCTGAAAAACAAGAAACTAGTCGAACAGATCCGGATATCAGCCGGCTGGAAGAGTCACTTTCGGAACGCATTGGTGCAAAGGTGGAGATTCAACATTCAAGCAAAGGATCTGGCAAGGTAACACTCAGGTACAACAGCTTGGACGAATTAGACGGAATACTTGCTCATATCAAGTAAACAGTGAGCAATATCGTGTTGATCGGCTGGCATTTAATCCATATAATGCGCACCTCGAAAAGGGAATGGATGCCAATAACAAGAGAGCTTTTGACGACAAATCGAATCGATGTCAAGTATAAAAGCTCCTCCCATATATAAAGTTACTGCCTACCAGTTGATGTTGATATTGGCCGCGTCACTCGCCGTATTAATGCTGTCAGGCTGGGTCAGTGCGTATTCATTACTGATCGGTGGTTTGCTTTCAGCTTTACCCGGCGCGTTGTTTGCGAGTCGTGTTTTTAAATACCGGGGCGCCAGGGCGGCACAAAAAATTGTTAAAGAGTTATACACCGGCCAAGTATTAAAGCTGGTGTCGGTAAGTGCGGGCTTTGCATTATGTTTTATCTTTGTTAACCCACTGAATATAGTGGCATTATTTTCAGGATTTGTTCTGGTACACATAACAGGCGTGCTTGTGTTTGTCCGCATAAGCAAACCTGACCGGTACAACCCGTAAAATCGGCAAACTGACAAGAAAACTATCTACTCATGGCAGATGCAAATTCAACAGGCTTCACAATGCCTGAATACGAAAGTGGCACAGAATACATTGCCCACCACCTTGGTTTTCTCAGATTCGGCCAAAAAGCCGACGGTAGCTGGGGAATCGCTCACTCTGTTGAAGAAGCTGACGCGATGGGTTTCTGGGCGATAAACGTCGACTCCATGCTCATGTCCTTGTTGTTGGGCGTGATTTTTATGGGCTTGTTCTATTTCGTAAGCCGTCGTGCCACGTCAGGCATACCGAGTCAGTTGCAAAACGCAGTCGAATTTATTATCGAGATGGTTCAAACCACCGTAAAAAGCACGTTTTTTGCGCGCAATGAATTGATCGGCCCACTGGCGCTTACCATATTCTGCTGGATCTTCATGATGAACCTCATGGATCTGGTTCCTGTTGACTGGATCCCTCTGTTGGCCCAGGTAGTTGCACAGGACAGCCATCTTTATTTCAAAGCTGTTCCAACAACAGACCTGAATATTACCGCCGGCTTCTCTATCAGCGTGTTCATACTGGTTATCTACTACAGCATCAAAATCAAAGGCATGGGAGGGTTCCTTGGTGAATTCGCCTTCCATCCTTTTGGAAAATGGGCGCTACCGCTAAACCTCATAATGGAAATCCCCAGTTTTCTTGCCAAGCCGGTATCTCTGGCGCTGCGACTTTACGGCAACATGTTCGCTGGCGAAATGATCTTCATGGTGATTGCGATGGTTGGCTTTTATCAGCTGCCACTGCATTTTGCATGGGCGGTGTTCCACATCCTCATCATCACCTTGCAAGCGTATCTGTTCATGATGCTGACAATTGTCTATCTGAACCAGGCACACTCGAAGCCCGAGGCTCACTAAACCCTTAACCTTTTATTGTTAGACCTTTTGTTAAATCTTGGAGAAAAAAATGGAAACTATTCAGGCATTTTCTGTTATCGCAATCGCCCTCATTTTTGGTCTTTGCGGTGCTGGTACAGCGGTTGCATTCGGCAATCTGGGTGGCAAGCTGATTGAAAGCTCAGCACGTCAGCCAGAACTTGCACCAAAACTGCAAGTACAGTTCTTCCTGGTTGCTGGTTTCGTCGACGTAATCTCGATCATCGGCGTGGGTGTGTCTTTCCTGGTGATCTTCGCAAATCCTTTCCTCGGTTAACCAAACGCTTGAATCGATTTTCAAGCCAGCGGATAACTAACGCAGAGGTAACACCATGAATCTAAATGCAACCATTATCGGCCAATCGATAGCGTTTGCTGTCTTTGTCTGGTTCTGTCTGAAGTATGTTTGGCCTCCAATCATTACTGCATTGTCAGAGCGTCAGAAAAAGATTGCTGATGGTTTGGAAGCTGCTGACCGAGCTCAGCGCGACTTGAATCTGGCGCAGAACAAAGCGGCTGATGAGCTTCGCGAAGCAAAGGTCAAAAGTGCTGAAATTATCGATATGGCGAACAAACGTGCCAGCCAGATAGTTGATGAAGCCAAAGATAAAGCCCGTGACGAAGGTCAGCGCTTGATCGCAGGCGCCAGAGCGGAAATCGAAATGGAAGTTCAGCGGGCCCGCGAAGCGTTGCGTGCGCAAGTTGCTGCTATTGTGATTGCCGGCGCTGAGAAGATCCTGGAGACATCCGTTGATCAGGCAGCAAACGAAGAGCTTGTTAAAAAACTCGCTTCTGAGTTATAGGCGAACATACGATGGCAGAGTCAATAACATTAGCGCGGCCTTACGCAAACGCAGCTTTTGAAGTCGCTGCGGCAGATAACGCCCTGGCTCAATGGTCACATATGCTGAATACGCTAGCGGCAGTAACGTCGCAGGCAAAAATCAGCGAACTGTTGAAAAGCCCGGCCCTGACTGCTGAAAAGCAGTCTGACGCACTGTTGTTTGTTTGCGGAGACTCTGTCTCGAGCAAAGGCAGCAACATGGTCAGGTTGCTGGCTGAAAATCGCCGGCTTGCCTTGCTTCCTCAGATATCAGAACTTTTTGACGCGCTGAAAGACGCTCGCGAAAAAAGCATCGACGTCGAAGTTTCTACGGCGTATGCACTCAGTGATGCGGTGGTTAAAAGTTTGACCGCTGCGCTGGAAAAGCGTCTGGACCGCACAGTCAAGCTGCACAGCACAGTGAACAAGCAGCTTATCGGGGGCGTAGTCATTCGAGCAGGAGATACTGTTATCGACAACTCCGTTCGAGGAAAACTGAACAAATTAGCCGAATCATTGAGTTCCTAGACCATCTGGGAATGAGGGAAAAAGCATGCAACAACTGAATCCGTCAGAAATCAGTGAAATTATTAAACAAAGAATCGACAGTCTTGACGTATCTGTGCAAGCGAAAAACGAAGGTACCATTGTCAGCGTTTCTGACGGTATCGTTCGTATTCACGGCCTTGCCGACGTTATGTACGGTGAGATGATCGAATTCGAAGGTGGACTTTTCGGTATGGCACTCAACCTGGAGCGCGACTCCGTAGGTGCCGTGGTACTGGGTGACTACAAGGGACTGGCGGAAGGCCAGTCTTGCCGTTGCACCAGCCGTATTCTGGAAGTTCCGGTAGGTCCTGAGCTTGAAGGCCGTGTTATTGACGCGCTGGGTAACCCCATCGACGGCAAAGGCGCAATCAATGCCAAACTGACATCCCCGGTTGAGAAAGTTGCTCCTGGGGTAATTGCACGTAAGTCTGTTGATCAACCGGTACAAACCGGTCTGAAAGCGATCGACGCGATGGTACCGATTGGTCGTGGCCAGCGTGAGTTGATCATCGGTGACCGCCAGGTTGGTAAAACTGCTGTTGCAATTGACGCCATCATCAACCAGAAAGGCAAAGGCGTTAAGTGCGTATATGTTGCAATTGGCCAGAAGCAATCATCTATCGCTAACGTGGTAAGCAAACTTGAAGAGCACGGCGCAATGGAATACACCATTGTAGTGGCGGCGAGCGCTTCAGATCCTGCATCCATGCAATATCTGGCACCTTACTCAGGCTGCTCAATGGGTGAGTACTACCGCGACCGCGGTCAGGATGCCCTGATCATTTATGACGACCTGACCAAACAGGCTTGGGCTTACCGTCAGATTTCTCTGTTGCTGCGTCGTCCGCCGGGCCGTGAAGCTTATCCTGGCGACGTGTTCTATTTGCACTCACGTCTGCTGGAGCGTGCATCACGCGTAAGCGCGGATTACGTTGAGCAATTCACTAACGGTGAAGTAAAAGGCCAGACTGGCTCATTGACCGCTCTGCCTATTATTGAAACTCAGGCGGGTGACGTTTCTGCGTTCGTTCCGACTAACGTGATCTCTATCACCGACGGTCAGATCTTCCTGGAAACCAACCTGTTTAACGCCGGTATTCGTCCTGCGATCAACGCGGGTCTGTCAGTATCGCGTGTAGGTGGTGCAGCTCAGACCAAGATCATCAAGAAACTGGGTGGTGGTATTCGTATTGCTCTGGCTCAGTACCGTGAACTGGCAGCATTCGCGCAATTCGCGTCCGATCTGGACGAGGCCACTCGTGCGCAGTTGGAGCACGGTCAGCGCGTAACCGAGCTGATGAAACAAGGTCAGTACTCACCGATGTCAGTTGCTGAAATGGCACTAGTTCTGTTCGCTGCCAACGAAGGCTTCCTGAAAGACGTGGAACTTGCCAAAGTGGTTGCATTTGAAAAGGCGCTGCTGTCCTACGCCAAGAGCCAGAACGCTGAGCTGTTGGCCAGTGTGAACGCCAAGCCGGACTACAACGATGATATCGCCTCGAAGTTCAAGGCGCTGATTCAGCAGTTCAAAGCAACACAAACCTGGTAAAACCCAGTCCTGGTAATTTTTGGTAGGCGGTGAATTATGGCTGGTGGTAAAGAGATTCGTGGCAAGATCTCCAGCATCAATAACACGCGGAAAATAACCAGTGCCATGGAAATGGTTTCTGCGTCCAAGATGCGTAAATCTCAGGAGCGCATGGCGTTGGGTAAACCCTACGCCACGCATATCCGTAATGTGATTGGTCACGTGGCGAACGCGAATCCTGAATATCGGCACGTGTATTTCACCACGCGTGAAGTAAAGCGCGTTGCGTACATTGTGGTGTCTTCAGATCGCGGCTTGTGCGGCGGTCTGAACATCAATGCGTTCAAAGCGGCTGTAAAAGAGATTGCAGCCTGGCGAAAAAAAGACGTCGGTGTTGAATTCTGTGCAGTAGGCGCCAAGGCAGCAACGTTTTTTAATAGCTATGGTGGAAAAGTGGTTGCGTCGATCAGAGGATTGGGCGATGCGCCCGAGCTGAGCCAGGTGATTGGCGCGGTCAAAGTAATGTTAGACAAGTTCACAGCGGGCGAGATTGATCGTTTGTATCTGGTCAATAACACCTTTGTGAATACCATGACTCAAAAGCCGGTCGTATCACAACTTCTGCCTTTGCAACCGTCTGAAGATAAATCGTTAAAGCACCATTGGGACTATATCTACGAGCCCCAGCCAGAATCCTTGTTGGATGGTTTGCTGAACCGATTTATTGAAACACAGGTATATCAAGGAGTTGTTGAGAATATAGCCTGTGAGCAAGCTGCTCGAATGCTTGCCATGAAAAACGCAACAGAAAACGCCGGAGAACTGATAGAAAAACTTGGCCTTATTTACAACAAAGCGCGCCAGGCGTCTATCACACAAGAGCTTTCAGAGATTGTTAGCGGTGCGGCCGCGGTTTAAGTGCTCACGGCAGACATTGAATTTAACCAGATTGAAGATCAGGAATACTTGAAGAGGAACCGGACATGAGTAGCGGTCGTATCGTACAAATTATCGGTGCAGTAATCGACGTACAATTCCCGCGGGAAGAAGTACCTCGTGTATACAGTGCACTGTCCGTCGAAGGCGGCAAAATTACACTCGAAGTTCAGCAGCAGCTGGGTGACGGCGTTGTGCGTACCATCGCGATGGGAAGCACGGAAGGACTGCGTCGTGGGCTGGTTGTGACTAACACCAATGCACCGGTTTCTGTTCCAGTGGGTAGAGAAACACTGGGCCGTATCATGGATGTTCTGGGTAACCCGATTGACGAACGTGGTCCGATCGGTGAAGAAGAACGCATGCCGATTCACCGTAAAGCGCCAGCTTACGATGAGCTGTCAGCGTCCAACGAACTGCTGGAAACCGGCATCAAGGTTATCGACCTGATCTGCCCGTTCGCCAAAGGCGGTAAAGTAGGTCTGTTCGGTGGTGCGGGTGTAGGTAAAACCGTAAACATGATGGAACTGATCAACAACATCGCAAAGGCACACAGCGGTCTGTCAGTATTCGCCGGTGTAGGTGAGCGTACTCGTGAAGGTAACGACTTCTATCACGAAATGGCGGAGTCCGGCGTAATCAATCTGGAAAACCTGCCAGAATCAAAAGTAGCAATGGTTTACGGTCAGATGAACGAGCCACCAGGAAACCGTCTGCGTGTAGCACTGACGGGTCTGACTATGGCTGAAAAATTCCGTGACGAAGGCCGTGACGTACTGTTCTTCGTAGACAACATCTACCGTTACACATTGGCCGGTACAGAAGTATCAGCACTGTTGGGCCGTATGCCGTCAGCGGTAGGTTACCAGCCAACGCTGGCGGAGGAGATGGGTGTACTGCAAGAACGTATTACGTCCACAAAGACTGGATCCATCACGTCAATCCAGGCGGTATACGTACCGGCGGACGACTTGACTGACCCGTCACCGGCAACCACCTTTGCTCACTTGGACGCAACAGTTGTATTGTCTCGTTCAATCGCCGAGCTGGGTATTTATCCTGCGATCGACCCGCTGGACTCCACTTCTCGTCAGTTGGATCCGTTGGTTATTGGTCAGGATCACTATGACGTTGCACGTGGTGTGCAGTCAGTACTGCAGCGTTACAAAGAACTGAAAGACATTATCGCGATTCTGGGTATGGACGAGTTGTCAGAAGAAGACAAACAAATCGTTGCCCGTGCACGTAAGATCCAACGCTTCCTGTCACAGCCATTCTTTGTGGCAGAGGTATTTACCAATACCCCTGGCAAATACGTTTCATTAAAAGACACAATTGCTGGTTTTAAAGGAATCCTGGCTGGAGATTACGATCACATTCCAGAGCAAGCCTTTAACATGGTCGGCACCATTGAAGAAGCTGTCGAAAAAGCAGCAAAACTCAAGTAAACAGCCAGACGCACAAGAAACCAGAGAGTAATAATATGGCGATGACAATGCAGTGTGACATCGTAAGTGCCGAAAAACAGATTTTTTCCGGCATGGTCGAAATGGTTGTTGCGACCGGCACACTCGGTGACCTTGGTGTTGTCTACGGACATGCACCCTTGTTGACCGAACTGATCCCTGGCCCGGTGCGTTGTGTCCTGAGTGGCGGCACAGAAGAGATTTACTACGTTTCAGGTGGTTATCTTGAAGTGCAAAGCAGTACAGTCACCGTTTTAGCGGATACTGCACAGCGTGCTTCGGATCTTGATGAAGCAGCTGCTCAGCAAGCGATAGAAGATGTACAGAAGGCGATTGCCAACAAAGATGCTGAATTCGAGTACTCTCGAGCGGCGGTTCAATTGGCGGAAGCTGTTGCTCAACTACGTGCCCTCAAGCAACTGCGAAAGTAAAAATTTTTCAGTGAAAAGCGCGTTAAAAAAGGGTAGCCTGATAGCTGCCCTTTTTTTATGGACTAATTTTCGGGTGTATCTATGCAAACAGATGTAGTGGTGTTGGCAGCGGGGAAGGGAACCCGTATGTATTCCGATATTCCCAAAGTACTGCATTCCCTGGCAGGGAAACCCATGCTTACGCATGTGCTGGATACCGTTGCCTCGCTTGATCCACAAAACATACATTTGGTTACTGGCTTTCAGTCTGATTTGATCAAACAACACTATGTTGATAGCCGCCATGCACAAGCGCTGCATTGGGTAGAGCAAACAGAACAGCTTGGTACTGGCCATGCCGTCATGCAGGCTGCGCCATCCATAAATGACGATGCAATGGTTTTGGTGCTTTATGGGGACGTCCCGCTTATCAAGCCGGAAAGCCTTCTAAGCCTGGTCACAAAGGCATCTGAGTCCGGCATAGCGGTTCTGACATTGAATACTCCGAAACCGTTTGGTCTGGGGCGTATCATTCGAGACGCCAATCAGCAGATAATCGCGATTGTTGAAGAAAAAGACGCCAGTGACGAGCAGCGTGAAATCAGCGAAATTAATACGGGTATCATGGCTTTTAAGGCCACCATGCTGAAACAATGGCTGGGTCAGCTGACTACCGATAACGCCCAAAAAGAATATTACCTTACGGATGCGGTAGCGATTGCTCATGCCAGTGGTGTCGTAGTGGGCAATATACAAACCAGCGACGCCGATGAGGTTCAAGGAATCAACGACCGATTGCAACTCACAGAGCTTGAGCGCAGTTACCAACTGAGAAAGGCGCGAGAGCTGGCAAAAAGCGGCGTCACCATCGCAGACACCGCTCGTCTGGATATCCGCGGGGAATTACACATTGGTCGCGATACGTGCATCGACGTGAACGTTATTTTTGAAGGTAAAAATCGTCTTGGTAATCGAGTCACCATTGGTCCAAACGTAGTGATTGCAAATTGCGAAATAGGTGACGACTGCCATATTTTAGCGAATAGCCATCTGGAAAATGTTGTTGTTCAAGCCGATTGCAGCGTTGGACCATTTGCGCGGTTGCGACCCGGAACGGTATTGAAAGAAGGCGCTAAAATAGGCAATTTTGTCGAGATCAAAAAATCAACCATTGGTTTGGGTAGCAAGGTCAGTCATCTAAGTTATGTAGGGGACGCCGAACTCGGCGCCTTGGTCAATGTTGGAGCTGGCACTATTACCTGCAACTATGATGGTGTAAACAAGTTTAAAACCACCATCAAGGATGGCGTTTTTGTTGGATCAAACACCGCGCTGGTTGCACCTGTAACCGTGGGAACAAACGCAACTATTGGTGCTGGTTCAGTTATAACATCCGATGTGCCAGATCAAGATCTGGCAGTCGCCCGGGGTAAACAAAAAAATATCAGTGGCTGGAAACGACCTGCCAAGATAAAGACGGAATAAAGGACAAGTAATCATGTGTGGAATAGTAGGGGCAGTCGCACAACGTGATGTGATCGGTATTCTTCTGGAAGGACTGAAGCGACTCGAGTATCGAGGGTATGATTCAGCCGGTCTTGCAGTTATCAACGAAAAAACAGTTCAAATCGATACGGTGCGTGCAGTCGGAAAGGTAAAAGAGCTGGTAGACAAAATCGCAGCCCAACCGGTTCGCGGAAAAACAGGTATCGCACATACCCGTTGGGCAACACATGGTGTCCCCAGCGAGCGTAATGCGCACCCGCATGTATCCTTGAATGAATTCGCGCTTGTGCATAATGGCATCATCGAAAACCATGAGCAATTGCGCAAGGATTTGATTGCCGATGGTTATGTGTTTTTATCCGACACGGATACCGAAGTTGTTGTGCATATGCTCCATCAGGAGTGCACAAAAAACAATTTGGACACACTGACCGCTGTTCAGAGAATAGTACCTCGCCTACACGGAGCCTACGGCCTTTGTGTTATCCGGAAAAGTGAACCAGAAAAAATTGTGGTTGCCAGAAGTGGCAGCCCATTAGTCATTGGCGTTGGCATAGGCGAAAACTTTATTGCTTCAGATCCGCTTGCGCTTGGTCAGGTGACCGATCGCTTTATCTATCTGGAAGAAGGAGACGTTGCAGAGATCAGCCTGGACAGCATCAGAATATTTTCGGGTGACACACCGGTTGAGCGGCAAACAACACGCATTCAAAGTGAAATTGATGAAATTGAAAAAGGTGAGTACGGCCACTTTATGCTCAAAGAAATTTATGAGCAGGCCAAAGCAATAAAAAACACTTTGAGCGGGCGTATCAGTGACAAACATGTGTTGGAAGAGGCCTTTGGGATCAAAGCCAAAGCAATTTTTGACCAAGTGACCAATGTTCAGATAGTTGCCTGCGGAACCAGTTTTCATGCGGGCATGATTACCAAATATTGGCTGGAAAACATCGCCAAGATGCCGTGCCAGGTGGATATTGCCAGCGACTACCGTTACCGGAATATTATCGTTCAACCGGGCTGCTTGTTCGTTACCATCTCCCAATCAGGTGAAACAGCGGATACCCTCGCGGCCCTGAGATATGCGTCAGAGTCTGCTTATGTTGGAAGGCTGGCGATCTGTAACGTGGCTACCAGCTCGTTGGTTAGAGAGTCCGATTTTTCTTTGCTAACAATCGCTGGTCGAGAGATTGGTGTGGCATCGACCAAAGCATTTACCACACAACTGACCGCACTGTTATTACTGGCACTGGTTCTTGGCCGCCGAAATGGCATGAGTGCAGCGGATGAGGAACAGTATGTTAAAGATCTTCATCGCTTACCCGAGCTCATCAACCAGGTCTTAAAACAAGACAAGGCCATCCAAAAGCTGTCCATTAACCTGGCGGACAAGCACCATGCGCTGTTTTTGGGTCGGGGTATCCAATACCCGGTAGCTAAAGAAGGCGCTTTGAAGCTCAAGGAAATTTCGTATATCCATGCCGAAGCCTATCCCGCCGGCGAGCTTAAACATGGCCCGCTTGCATTGGTCGATGACAAGATGCCCGTCATTGCCGTTGCACCCAATGACGAGCTGCTCGGCAAGCTCAAGGGTAATCTCGCAGAGGTCAGTGCGCGTGGCGGAAAGTTGTTTGTAATCGCAGATGAGTCCGCCGGTTTTGACGACGAGGGGGATTACCAGCTGATCAGATTACCGCCGGTGCCGGATGTCTTAGCACCCATTCTGTACACGATACCACTGCAATTGCTGTCCTACCACGTGGCGATTCTTAAGGGCACAGATGTCGACCATCCCAGAAATCTGGCAAAGTCGGTAACAGTAGAGTAGCAAGCGGCCTGATGGTGATGTCTGTGTAGACAACTCCCATCGGGTCGTTACGCCTTGTTTTTGAGACACCCGTGCAGAAGCACGCTGATCAGCGTATCAGCATACCGGTCTATCTTGGCAGTATCAGCTGAATAGTCACCGACCACCGCCTTTTTGACAGCACTGTTTGCAAACGGTGCTGTTGCTGCGTGTGTTGCAATCAAAAACAAGAAGTCGGGCTCAAAATCTACCATGAGGCCTTGAGCGACAGCTTCCCGAAAAGGGGCCAGCGATAGCTCTTGCAAGGGCTTCACGTATTTATCAATAACATACGAGAAATGTTCGCCACCATTAAGCCCGGCCTGCATCAAAAAAGCTGCCATAAAAGGCAATTCAGCAGACAGGTGAACAAACGAGCGAATTTGAAACTGAAGTCGTTGCACCGGATCCGATGAAGAATCAAGTTTTGCCGATTTGACCAGTGCTTCCTTGATTTGACCAAACAGGAAGTCCGCCGCAGATCGGAACAGCTCATCTTTGCTTAGAAAATAATGACGGATGAGTCCGTGCGCAACGCCCGCTTCTTGGGCGATCGTACGCACAGAGGCGCCCGAGAAGCCATTATGAGAAAACTCCGCCAACGCTGCTCGCAGAATGTTTTCGCGCTGGAACTCCGGGTTAGCGTTTACGGGTCGACCAACACGTGATTTCGTTTTTTGGATATCTGTCATGGGTGTGTCAAAGTAAATGAAATGTGGACAGCACAATCTACCAAAATTATACTCGTGGATAATTAGTGACTGCGAGCCTTATTGTAGCACCATCAGTCTCATTCACCGGAGATAAGCATTCATGACACGACTGAAAAAGGTGTCAATAGTCCTCATGACCCTGCTCGCCGTGCCCTTAGCCGCATGGTTAACCATCGATCGTTGGATTATCTATCTGCCGGGCTTACTCATCGATCTAAGATCACCGACCGGACCAAACCAGCCGGTCGTATGGCAACCAGGACCAGATAGCTCCCGGCAAAGCAGTCAGCCTAACATCGTACTGATTGTTGCAGATGACCTTGGCTGGAATGACATCAGCTTTTATGGTGGAGGAGTTGCCAATGGCACTGTTCCCACGCCCAATATCGACGCCATCGCAAGCCAAGGTGTTGCCCTCAGCCAGGGAATGTCCTCCAGCGCAGTTTGCGCGCCATCCAGGGCGGCGCTGTTAACTGGGCGATATGCGACCCGGTTTGGTTTCGAGTTTACGCCACTGCCCAATGGAATGGCTGATATTACAGCCCGGCTAGACAGAAATATTGAAGCCGATTTCCGGCGCCCCCTGATCAGTCACCTTGGTGAACCTGGCATCTACCAAAATGACTTCAACAGTATGGGCATGCCACAAAGTGAGCACACTATTGCAGATTTGCTCAAAGCTGAGGGGTATAAAACACTGCATATCGGCAAATGGCATCTGGGCAGTACCAATGGGTCTGAACCAACCGGCCAAGGTTTCGATGAAAGTCTGAATCTTGCCGGGTTGTTATATCTGCCAGTTGATCATCCGGACGTCATAAATGCCCGTCAGGACTTTGATCCTATCGATAAGTTTTTCTGGTCTGTGGCACGGTATTCAATGAATTACAACGAGGGCGACAAGTTTGCAGCTGACGGATACTTGACTGACTACCTGACCAGAGAAGCAATCAGCGCAATAAAAACTAACAAAAATCATCCATTCTTTTTATATCTGGCGCATTGGGCGCCACACTCACCCTTGCAAGCCTTAAAGTCCGACTATGATGCGTTAGATCACATCAGCAATCATACCGAGCGCGTTTACGCAGCGATGATAAAAGCACTGGATCGAGGTGTTGGACAAGTCATGGATGCGTTGCGGGAAAATGGGCTGGAGGAAAACACCATTGTCATTTTTACATCAGACAATGGTGGCGCGCATTATCTCGGGCTACCCAACATTAACCAGCCGTATCGGGGTTGGAAAACAACGTTCTTTGGCGGTGGCATTCGGGTGCCGTTTTTTATCAAATGGCCAGCAAGCATAGCGGCTGGTTCGGAATTTTCACCCCTCACACATCATACTGATTTGCTGCCGACACTTGTCAGCGCAGCCGGTGCGCAGTTACCACAAGACAGAATAATAGATGGTGTAAATCTATTGCCCTATATAAACGGTGAGCTGGCAGGAGACCCGCACGATGCCTTGTTCTGGCGCAGCGGGCACTATCAAGTTGTTATTTCAGGAGGTTGGAAGCTGCAGCGCTCTTCCCGACCAGACAGGGTATGGCTGTTCAATCTTGATAATGACCCAACAGAGCAAACGGAATTGTCGTCAAACTATCCGGACAAAGTCCAGGAACTAGTGCGACTGCTTGATGAGCACAATGCAGAATTGCCAGATCCAATGTGGCCATCAGTAGTGGAGATGCCTGTCAGCATAGATAAGCCTCTTGGTGAAATCGAACGGCCAGACGACGAGCATATCTACTGGCCAAATTGACAATCTGAGCTAAATAGTCCGCACCTCTCAAACAGGGATATAAAATTGAACAACCCAACCTTTAGTAAAAGCAAACTCTTTGGTGCGATGGCGTCCCTATTTACAGCGCTTTTTTCCGGAGCAGCAGTTGCCAATGAAGTTTCTCCTGGCATTTTTAGAACGCCTGATGAAAGCTTCCTAGCATTAAAAGATTACCCCTTCGAACCAAATTACCTGCAGATCGAAAACCTGAGAATGCACTTTGTTGACGAGGGCCCCAAGCATGCAAAAGTGGTCTTGTTACTTCATGGAGAGCCTTCCTGGAGCTATCTTTACAGAAAGATGATTCCAATATTGGCCGAGGCGGGTTACCGTGTTATTGCTCCCGATTTAATAGGGTTTGGAAAATCTGACAAACCAGCACTGCAATCTGCTCACAGCCATAGTGGCCATGTTGAACACATTAAAACGCTTATTGAGCAGCTGCAGCTAGAAGACATTACTCTGTTTATTCAAGACTGGGGTGGCCTCATAGGATTGCGCGTAGTTGCCGACATGCCCGATCGATTTGCAGGCGTGGTCGCCGCGAACACGGGATTACCAGGGGCGACAGGCATTCGAGGGTTGATAGGTTATCCGCTCTTTTTGGCAGGCTTGTGGTGGCAGGGCAGTGTGACCTGGGAGCAATTACAGTCTCAACCGTCATTTCTCAAATGGGCGGCTTATTCTCAGTCAGTAGATGATATGCCGGTGGGCAAGGTTGTCGCTGTTGATATTGCGGAAGCTGACCCACAGCGCCAATCAATTATTGATGCTTACGACGCGCCTTTTCCGGATGCTAGATACAAGGCAGGACCTCACATAATGCCCAAGCTGGTGCCCTCAGAGTTAAGGCTCAATGCTCACGCCTGGATAGTACTTGAACAATGGCAAAAACCGTTTATCACAGCATTCAGTGATGGTGACCCAATTACTGCTGGCGGCGATACTGCGTTTCAACGGCGTATCCCGGGGGCATTGACTCAGCCACACGTTACGATACGGGGAGCTGGACACTTTCTGCAGGAAACGCATGGCCCCGAGTTGGCAGAGCTGATGATTAAATTCATGGCTGGATATCAAACGCCGGGTCACTAAATATCGAGCTTCGCCGCTCTGGAGTCGGTCAGCCTGTCAGATCGGCTTTGGGTGTGCGAAGCACTTTCAGACTTTTGTTGATTCGTTTCAGATAATCCTTAAGCAGATCTTTGCGAAGACGGGCAACACCCATCGCCAGCACATCAATGACCAATAAATGCGCAATTCGTGACGATACTGGTGTGAACACCTGCAGGTCTTCCTCCATGTTCACAAATATCGGAATGGTGCTGAGTTTGCTCAACGGTGTATCTTGAGGTGCAAGACCAATCACAATTGCTCCGGCATCAAGCGCCAACTCAACGCTTTGAATCAGCGCCTTGGTGCGGCCAGACTGCGAGATGGCCACCACAACATCCTGCGCGCTAAGAGAAATGGCTGACATATGTTGAATATGCGGGTCAGTGTAGGCAGCGCTCGATAGTTGCAGTCGGAAGAACTTGTGCTGCGCATCAGAGGCAACAGATCCAGATGCCCCAAACCCATAAAACTCAACACGTTTGGCGCGATTAATCGCAGCAATCGCCTGTTCAAGTGCGAGGGGATCGAGCTCATCACGAATTGTTAACAAAGAGCCGATGGTTGAATCAAAAACCTTGTGGCTCAAATCCGCGACGGTGTCGGTATCATCAACGGAAAACTGCGAGTAGTTACTGCTGGCTCCCAGATGCTGGGCCAGTTGCAGTTTGAATGCCTGAAACCCGTCTACATCCAGCGCATGGCAAAAGCGCACCACAGTTGGTTCGCTGACATCAGCACCTGCGGCCACATCCACAATGCGCATACCCAGCACCGCCTGGGCATGGTCCAGCACAAAGTCAGCTACTTTGCGTTCGGATTTTCGCAACTGATCGCGTCGTTCCTTGATCTTTATAATCAGATTCTGTGCTTCCATCTGCCTGATCCCGTTACACTACACCGTACGAATATAACAGGAAGCTGTTAACGATCTCCACCATGTGCCAAGTTAAAAAAGTGAACCGGAGACGATAAAAGTGGGTTTCTGTTGCTAAACAATGTTCGTTCTCATCATATTAAACCTTGAAATCTAAATGTCTCTGGGAATTCTGGCTTGAAAACAACCGTAGTGAACCCTGAAACAAGGCTGGAAATTAAACTGGGACTGGCAATCAGTGACCTTGACGCAAACACGTGGAACGCCTTGGTAGTAGACCAAAGCCCGTTTCTTCAGCACGGGTTTTTACTGGCGCTGGAACAAAGCAGGTCGGTGTGCGTCGAAACGGGATGGGAACCGTGTCATGTGGCTGTTTTTCAGCAGGGGCAACTGATAGCTGCCATGCCGCTTTATATCAAGCACCACTCATACGGCGAATATGTCTTCGACTGGGCATGGGCAGATGCCTATCAGAGGCATGGCCGTTTGTACTACCCTAAATTGCTAACGGCAATACCGTTTACTCCAAGTCAGTCAGCAAGAATTCTGACGGCTGATCCAAATCGTCGAGCGGAGTTGATGCCGATATTCATGGAGGCGATCACGGGTTTTGCTGCAAAAACAGGTGCCAGCTCATGGCATGTTCTTTTCCCAGACAATTCGAGCGCTGAGGCTTTGGATGCCAGCAGCTTGATCCGACGTGAAGCCACGCAATTCCACTGGCGCAATAAAAACTACCGAGACTTTGACGATTTTCTCGCAAGCTGCAGTTCACGCAAACGCAAGAATCTGAAAAAAGAGCGTAACGATGTGTCGGGGCAGGGATTCCGTTTTGAGCGGCTGACAGGCAAGGATCTGACGCCGGAGATCTGGGATCAGTTTTATGTTTTCTATCAAAACACCTATCAAGTGCGCGGCCGATACGGTTACCTCACACGAGAATTTTTTTCGCGCGTTCATGCTTTACTGCCGGATCAGATATTCTTGATCATGGTCAGCCATGAAAAGCGCGACAGCTATGTTGCAGGCGCCATGTTTCTGAAAGATCAAAACGCGCTTTACGGGCGTTACTGGGGTTGTGAGCAGGATTATCAGAATTTACATTTTGAAACCTGTTATTACCAAGGTATCGATATCTGTATTGCAGAAGGTCTCGAGCGTTTTGATGCGGGTGCCCAGGGTGAACACAAATTGCGCCGTGGGTTTGAACCGGTCACTACATGTTCGTATCACTGGATTCAGGACCTTCAATTTTCCAAGGCTATCCGGGACTACTGTGCCGAGGAAAGACGTCACAATGCTGCATATATCATTGCGGCGACCGAGCAGCTACCGTACAAAAATCAGGCGGTTTGAATCACTCAGATCTGCTCAACGATCAACAGTGACAACTGATGCCGCTGTTCATCGGTAAGCTCTAAAAACCGGAGCTGCATTTGCATGAACTCGGCGTCTGGTCGTTTTTCCATGGCAGCGCAGCTGTGGATATATGCTTTGACGTTGTGCATTGCTGCTCCGGCCTGGTTGCCTGCCGACAATGTCAGGTCAACTTCTTCAAATACGCCGGGATGTTGATCTGCACGTTTGCACACCAGCACCAGATCTTCAATGCTGACAGACTTGATCATGCACTTGTACTCGATTTGCTGCCAATGCAGAATCGCTGTGCCTTTCAGCTTAGGGGATTCTTTTGTTTTGACCAGCGCAGTCAATGCATCAACAGATCCTCCGGGGACAATGTCAGTTTTACCACTGAATATGTCCAGAGAACTGAAAGGCCCTCCGCGTGCTGAGGTTTCTACTTTTGGGGCAGTAATTTTTCCCGCTTTCACCAACGCTTTGTGAACTTTTTGCATCAGCTCTTCAGCGGTAAACGGCTTGCCCAGATAGTCACTGACACCTGCTTGCACGGCTCTGACGATATGCTCTTTACCACCCAGGCTGGTGACCATGATAAAGGGAATTGAACTGAGTCGCTCATCTGAGCGCACCCATTGAAGTAATTCTTCACCACTCATCCCGGGCATTTCCCAATCGCTGAGGATGAGATCAAAGGCTTGGCGATTTAGAATAGCCTGCGCCTTCTTTCCATCCGAAGCTTCCGTAATTTCGCTTTGTGGCAAAAATTTTCTCAAGGTTCTTTTTATCAAATCTCTGATAAAACTGGCATCGTCACAAAGCAGGATCCGAATCTTCATATCAAGCTTGCCTGCGTAAAAACACCGGAGTGTCAGGTGTGGATTCACTTAAACTGTATTGGTAGCCTTCAAGGTCAAACCGCACGAGTTCATCTGGCGAAACAATTCTATTTTTGATCACAAACGATGCCATCAGTCCACGTGCGCGCTTGGCAAAAAAGCTGATGATTTTGTATTGCCCGTTCTTGTAATCTTTAAAGACGGGGGATATTACCGGGTAGCCAAGTGCTTTGACATTCACCGCTCGAAAATACTCTGTAGATGCCAGGTTGAGTAGATAAGGTTCACTGTGAGACTTCAGAGTCTCGCGCAAATGAGCGGCCAGCTTTTCTCCCCAAAACGCATACAAGGACTTTAGCTTGCCTTGTTTGAGTGCTGTCCCCATTTCAAGACGATAGGCCTGAATCAGATCCAAAGGGCGCAGTACCCCATACAGACCCGACAAAATCCGAAGGTGAGCCTGAGCATACTCCAGGTCATCGGCACCAAAAGACTTTACATCCAGCCCAACGTAGACATCGCCTGTAAAGGCAAAAATGGCCGGCCTGGCATTTGTGGGTGTAAATGGCAGCGACCAGTTGAGATTGCGCTCAAAGTTCAATTCCCCGAGCTTTGGGCTGATGCTCATCAGCGACGATAGGTCCTCTGGCGAAAGCTTTCGCAGTACTCGGTTGAGTGTCGATGCGGCGTCCAGAAAATCTGGTTCAGTGGTATCAACAGCCGGCAAAGGGTTTTCAAAATCCAATGATTTTGCCGGGGATATAACCAACAACATAAGCGCCTCGTAGAAAGGGCGTGACTAAACGGAGGCAGCGATGTCCAACCACCAGTTCAAGGGCGTGACGCCATCGTCTGCGTCGTAAACATTGCCATAGTACCAGACAGTATCGGGAAATCCGGCCAGTACTTTATTAAGCGTGTCTTCAATTTTCTGAAAACCGATTGAAACATGAATGGTGTATACCAGTATACGCGGGGACTTCACGTCCAGTTTACCGTCAATGAGCTCGAGCTCCGGGGTGAGCATCTGGTCAAGATCATCTGTGTTAAGCTTGCTGAACACCCGAATACAAAGATTGCCGCTGTGCTCTAACAACTCCCAGCCAGCTTTGTCGTCGGTAGGATAAGAAATGCGATCATCTGCAGCGAGGCCACGGACAAACGCGGGCGACTTTTCGATACGAAACTCTTTGCGCTTGTCATCAATAACAAGCGCATTTACCTGCTCAACCATGGCTTCGCCTTGTTTGTTGTACCCAGCAATCAGCGGTATTTGCACGGCGTCCGACATGTGGTCTCCTGACAGGTGATCGTTGTAAATTTTAAAGGCGGCATTGTAACCCGCGGAGTCTTATGCTGGAACTGTTTGAAAAATTCGCTTTGCGCCATCAGCTTTGGCGTCGCCCCTTACTGGTGGCATTGGTTCTATCAGCGGCTGTTTTTTTTGCGATTGTGACCCTCGCCTCGTCGGAGAGTCTGGATGACTGGCTTATTCCGAGTGTGTTACTGGTGTTGTGGTTGTTGCAGTTCTATTCCGGGTTGAACCTGTTTGCGGTAGTGCCCGCCAAAGCAGATCCCAAACAAGCCTGGCACAAGAGAATACAACGCAATTTGTATCGTGGCTGTTATCACTTGTTTGCGTGGTTCATGATGTTGGTGACTGTCGCCTGGGCGGTGACCAGCCTGCAATTGATCCTGGCCTGGCTGCGAATTACTTGATGTTTACGGCTGCTCTTTGTATTTCGAATACTGCTAAGATAGATCGCACTAGAGCACAAAAAGCTGAACAGGAGTGTGTTGATGGGCCTGATTGATGATGACATGGACAGAGACCCGACCCCAACAGGGGAGCTCGCGTTACAAACATTGGCGATGCCCAGGGATACCAATGCCAACGGTGATATTTTTGGCGGATGGCTGGTTTCACAGATGGACCTGGCAGCGGGAATCGCGACCAAACAGGTCACGCGAGGGCGCTCGGCAACAGTAGCGATCAAGAACGTTGAGTTTCTGGCACCGGTGAGTGTTGGATCAGTGGTGAGTTGTTATGCGGAGATTCTGGAAATTGGACGCAGCTCTATGCATATCAATATCGAGGTCTGGATATCCAACTCATTAATTCAAACGGCGCAGCGGAAAGTAGCCGAAGGTTTATTTGTGTTTGTTGCAATTGATGAGAACGGCCGTACCCGACGGATCAACAAACCGGTGTAAGCTTGCCTGACACGGCTGCTGCAAGCCTATGGACTCATGCACAAAAAAGGGCGCCGGAGCGCCCTTTTTTATACCAAAAGAAATTGAGTCGTTCAGACTCAGACTCCTTCCTTGATGACGGTACTGGTGATGACCCCACTGGTCATCGCGCCGCTGACATTCAATGCTGTTCGGCCCATGTCAATCAGCGGCTCTATAGAGATAAGCAGCGCCACCAGCGTGATGGGCAGGCCCATGGCAGGCAACACAATGAGTGCTGCAAAGGTAGCCCCGCCGCCGACGCCAGCCACGCCAAACGAGCTGATTGTGATGATGCCAATCAGACTCAGAATAAAACCGGGTGCCAGAGGATCAATACCCACGGTAGGTGCTGCCATCACCGCGAGCATGGCGGGATAGATGCCAGCACAGCCGTTCTGACCAATCGTGGCTCCAAAAGACGCGGAAAGACTGGCGATCGAGGGAGGTACTTTAAGCTCGTCTACCTGGGTTTTTATATTCAGCGGAATGGTTGCCGCCGAGCTGCGTGTTGCAAATGCAAAGGTCAGTACCGGCCAGATTTTGCGGAAATACTCGATTGGATTGTTTCCAGTCAGGCTAAGGAGAAGTCCATGAACCACAAACATAATGGCGATGGCCACATAAGACGCAATCACAAAGCCGATCAGGTTCAGGATATCGGACCCGTTTGAGCTGGCAACCACATAGGTCATCAGTGACAAAATGCCATAGGGGGTCAGGCTCATGACCAGTTTCACCAATCGCATGATGATCGCCTGAATTGTGTCAGTCGAATCCCGTATACGATCAGCATGCTCAGGTTTCTCGCGGCTCACCAGCAACGCCGCCAGTCCAAACAACATACCAAAAATGACAACGGCAATAATGGAGGTGTCTCGCGAACCAGTCAGGTCGTCAAAAATATTGGTTGGAATAAAGCGCACAATGACTTGCGCCAGGTTTAAATCCGCAACAACTTGCTGCCGGGTTTCCAGCACGGTGGCGCGTGCGTTTTCACGATCTCCGCCCGTCATGCCTTCGGCACTCAAACCAAAAACATTGGTGACAAGAATGCCTACCAATGCCGCAATCATGGTGGTAAATACCAGAATGCCAATAACAGATGCGCCAATTTTCCCAAGAGCGGCAACCTGATGCAGTTTGACCACCGCAGCGATCATGGTAACCAGCACTAACGGCATGATGATCATACGCAGCAGCGCAACATATACATCACCAGGCAAATCAGTCCAGGTCAGTGTCGGCGAAATGGCGCCAAGATCGCCACCATGGATGATCTGCAGGAAAAAGCCAAAAACCACGCCTAGAATCAATGCAACAAATACTTGTTTGGCGAGGCTGGTTTCCGGTTTTTTGAGTTTAAAAAGCGCAAATGACAGGGCGATAAATATGAGTACGCCAGTGGCGGTCAGAAATGACATGAAGGTGACTCCCTTATTGTTGTTGGCCAGTTATAACTGGATAAGCGCTCGGGGGCAAACGCTTTTTATTCATATGCTTATATGCGTTGTGTGCTTAAACCGGTTCCAGCCGTGCGTATGACAGAACCAACCATTTACTGCCCACTTCTTTGAAGTTAACTTGCACGCGCGCATTCGGGCCACTGCCCTCGTAGTTCAAAACAATCCCTTCGCCAAATTTGCCATGACGAACACGCTGACCAAGCGTTATGCCGGTATCCGGAACTTCGGCGCCAGATCGATAGGCAGGTTGTCGCCCGGGTGAAACCATGGGTCGCTGTATGGTTGTTTTCATTCGAACCGGTTCAACAAGCTCCCTGGGTAATTCTCGTATAAACCGTGAGGGCCGGCACATGGTGACATCACCGTGTAAGCGGCGGGACTCAGCGCAGGTGATAAACAATTTTTGCATGGCGCGCGTGATGCCCACATAACACAAGCGGCGTTCTTCCTCGATTCCGTTCAGATTTTCCATCGACATCTTGTGCGGAAATAAGCCTTCCTCCATGCCCGCCATAAACACCAGAGGAAACTCCAGGCCCTTCGCGCTGTGCAAGGTCATCAGCTGCACGGCATCATCGGACTCAGATGCCTGGGATTCACCCGCATCCAGAGCTGCCTGATCCAGAAACGCCGCAAGCACATCGGCGTCACGAGCAGGCCCATCGCCGGACTCATTGCTGGACTCAAGGCCGCGCCATTCTTCCGCAAAACTGCGTGTTGCGGTGATCAGTTCGTCGAGGTTTTCCAGGCGAGCCTGTGCCTTTTCACCGCCTTCTTTTTCGTGATGAGGGATCAAGCCGCTGTGTTTGATGACATGCGCGACCTTTTCGCCCAGCTCAATGGCGGCGCAGGCTTCATCCATCTCATTGATCAGGCGCATAAAATTTTGTACCGCCGCAGACGCTCGCGCGGGCAACAATTTGTGATCAATGGTTTTTGTGCAGGCTTGCCAAAGTGAGCTGCCATCCTGGCGTGCCAGATCTCGCAGCATATCCAGAGTGCGATCACCTATGCCCCGCACCGGCACGTTAATGACTCGCTCCATGGCCGTGTCATCAAAACGGTTGATTACCAGTCTCAGATAAGCGAGAGCATTGCGGATTTCGAGGCGGTCATAAAAGCGCTGGCCGCCGTAAATTCGATAGGGCATAGCAACACGCAGCAAGGCTTCCTCAAGCTCGCGTGACTGTGCGTTAGAGCGATACAAAATCGCAGCTTCCGTCAGCTTGTGGCCAGTGTTCATCCAGTCTTGCAGACGATCCACAATAAAACGCGCCTCATCCTGCTCGTTAAAGGCCTCGTACAAAGAAATACACTCGCCTTCCTGCCCGTCAGTCCACAGCTCTTTGCCGAGGCGGCCCTGATTGTTGCCAATCAACTTGTTAGCGGCTTTCAGAATGGTGGATGTTGAGCGGTAATTCTGCTCAAGCTTGATGATCTGTGCACCGGCAAAGTCAGTGTTGAACTGCTGAATATTCTCGATGCGGGCGCCACGCCAACCATAAATGGACTGGTCGTCATCGCCCACCACCATCAGATGGCTGTTTTGACCGGCCAGAACGCGCAACCAGGCATATTGAACGGCGTTGGTATCCTGGAACTCGTCCACCAGAATATGCTGAAAACGCTGCTGGTAATGCGCCAGAAGTTCAGGATTATTCAGCCATAACTCATGGGCACGCAGCAGAATTTCACCAAAGTCCACCATGCCGCCACGCTGACAGGCCTCTTCATAGGCCTTGTAAACGGTGATCATGGTGCGAGTGTAGTCGTCACCAAAATGTTCAATGTGGCTGGCACGCAAGCCTTCATCTTTCTGGCCATTGATATACCACTGAATCTGGCGAGGCGGCCATTTTTCGTCGTTGACGCCCAGGGCTTTGCACAAACGTTTGATCAGGCGCAGCTGATCATCGCTGTCCAGAATCTGAAAACTCTCTGGCAGATTGGCTTCACGCCAGTGTGTCCGCAGCAGACGGTGAGCCAGCCCGTGAAAGGTGCCTACCCACATTCCGCCGATAGGCCGCTCAAGCAGCTCTTCGATACGACTGCGCATTTCGCGAGCGGCTTTATTGGTAAAAGTCACCGCCATGATGCCAAACGGCGAAACACCTTCAACCAGCATCAGCCAGGCTATTCGATGCACCAATACGCGGGTTTTGCCGCTGCCAGCGCCGGCCAACACCAGCATGCTGGCGGGTGGAGCGGCCACCGCGCGGCGTTGCTCGTCATTGAGGGAATCTAAAAGGTATGAAACGTCCATGCCGGTATGATAGCAGCCCGGCACCAATCTGGCTCTGTCAAATAAGCGTAAGAAACGACAGCAGCTTGTCGCTCTCATCATTCCGACGGCCGGCTTGCTGGTAATTGCGCTTTTTCCTGCGCAGGCATGCTGATAAACTACTGAGCCTTCGCTCGGTAACAGAAATTTGACCCGGGACGCAGCCCACACACGACACGTTAGCCAGGAGTAGATTATGTCTGCAAAATCAGACAACGCACCTTTTGACTGGAAGGACCCATTTCTGTTTGAAGAGCTTCTGACAGAAGAAGAACGCATGATCCGTGATGCGGCTCGTCAGTATTGTCAGGAAAAGTTGTTGCCACGCGTGCGAGATGCGTACCGTAAAGAGCAGACTGACCCGGCGATTTTCCGCGAAATGGGTGAGCTGGGCCTGCTGGGTCCGGCACTGGACGGCTATGGTTGCACCGGCACCAACTACGTCAGCTACGGCCTGATTGCCCGCGAAGTGGAAGCCGTAGATTCGGGCTACCGCTCAATGTTCAGCGTACAGTCCTCCCTGGTGATGCACCCCATACATGCGTTTGGCAGCGAGGAGCAAAAGCAGAAGTTTCTTCCTAAACTGGCCTCAGGTGAATTTATTGGTTGCTTCGGCCTGACCGAACCAGACCACGGCTCCGATCCGGGCAGTATGGTTACCCGCGCACGCACGGTGCCAGGCGGATACAGCCTGAGCGGCGCCAAAAACTGGATCAGCAACTCACCGTTTGCGGATGTGTTTATCGTTTGGGCAAAAAACGACGACGGCATCATCAAGGGCTTTATTCTGGAAAAGGGCATGAACGGCCTGTCCGCACCCAAGATTGAAGGCAAGCTTGCTCTGCGTGCGTCCGTCACCGGCGAAATTGTGATGGACGAAGTTTTTGTTCCAGAAGAAAACATGTTGCCGCATGTGGAAGGTTTAAAAGGTCCGTTCAGCTGCCTGAACTCCGCACGTCTGGGCATCGCCTGGGGCGCACTCGGCGCAGCAGAAACCTGCTGGCACGCAGCACGTCAGTACGTACTGGATCGTAAACAGTTTGGCCGCCCACTGGCTGCCAACCAGCTGATCCAGAAAAAACTCGCTGTGATGCAGACTGATATCAGCCTGGCGTTGTTGGGCTGCCTGCAGGCAACACGTCTTAAAGACCAAGGCAAGCTGGGTATCCCGACAATCTCCCTGCTCAAACGCAACAACTGCCTGAAGGCACTGGAAGTTGCCCGTGAAGCACGCGATATGCTCGGTGGTAACGGCATCTCTGATGAGTACCCGGTGATGCGTCACATGCAGAACCTGGAAGTGGTAAACACCTACGAAGGCACGCAGGACATTCACGCGCTGATTCTGGGTCGCGCACAGACCGGCATCCAGGCGTTCTTTTAATTTTTTGAGGAGGGGACGGAGGGATCATTTTTTGATCACTCCGTCCCCGGTTAACTCCGGTTAATTCATGAACAGAAGGCTGTTTCTTTGTCATACCGCAGCAACAGTGTTTCTGCTGAAAAGCAGCCTTCGGCAGGCTACTGCCGACAATTCTACTGCAATTGAAAAACTCCGCCTCACCGACGAACAATGGCGCGCGCGGTTGACGCCTGAGCAATACGCGGTGCTGCGCTACTCTGAAACCGAATATGCCGGCACTAGCCAGCTGAATCATGAATACCGGGCAGGTATCTATGTTTGCGCGGGCTGTGACCTGCCATTATTTAAATCCGAGTGGAAATACGATAGCCGCACAGGATGGCCGAGTTATTGGGACGTTATCCACGAACACGTGACAACACGAAAAATGATTTATGCGTTCAGGGCGCCCGTAGAATACCGATGCGCACGTTGTGATGGGCACCACGGTCATATTTTTAATGACGGTCCACAACCCACCGGGCTGCGATATTGCAGCAATGGCGCTGCGTTAACGTTTATACCCGCTTGAAATTTATTTTGTCATCGCGTCCAGAATGACGGGACCCACATTACTCTCTCCAAGAATGTCTCCCGGGTTGTAAAGCGGGCAGGTTTCCATGGACAAGCATCCGCATCCGATACAGCCCGTCAGAGACTCCTTAAGCAACTGAAGTTTCCGTATGCGTTGTTCAAGTTGGTGATGCCAACGCTGTGCAAGGTGCTCCCAATCACGTTTGTTGGGTGCCTTGTGTCTGGGTAGCCTCTCAAATGCCTGCTGAATTTCTGCGAGACTGACCCCGAGCTGTTGAGCCGCTTTGATGACGGACACCCGCCGGATGACGTCTGCGCCATAACGCCGTTGATTGCCCGTGTTGCGACTGCTGGCGATCAGTCCCTTACGCTCATAAAAGTGAAGCGCTGACACAGCAAGGCCTGTCCGGGCTGCGATCTGTCCCGGCGAAAGAAGTTGGCGATCCATATTCAGACTCCTCAAAAAATCTTGATGACACTGCTTTACCTGAACCAAGGTTCAGGTTTTAGCATGCTTTTGACATTTTTCAACATCCGGTTATTCAATTTGAGGAGAGTTCGACATGGTAAGGTTTGAACATGTGAATATATTTGTAAAAGATCTGACAAGAGCCCTGACTTTTTATCAGGCAGCGATGCCGCACTGGTCTGTTCTCAGGAAAGGCGCTGGAGATTGGTATGGCTCGCCTCGACAATGGATCCATTTTGGGGATGATTACTCGTACCTCGCGATCAGTGACAACGGCTCCGGGGAAAACAGGGTGTTGACCAGCAATACCATCGGGTTGGCTCATATCGCATTCGAGATCTCCAATATGGACGCGCTGGTCTATCGGCTGCACCATGCCGGTTTTGAGCCGTGTAATCTAGGTGCGGACGAGCCGTTCAGGAGAAATATTTACTTCATCGACCCCGATGGGTTTGAGGTGGAGTTTGTTGAGTACCTCAGTGATTTGCCTCAGGAACGAAATCTCACCTGATCTACATATGGGCTAGACCTTTTGCTTTAAATCTCGTTGGAAACATGCTCGACATAGGTCAGCACACGATCAATGTCGTTCGCAAGCGCCGAGGCTCTCAGGGGCTCCTTGAAGATCGCCCGAATATTGCCCTGTGGATCCAGCAAGGTAAGGGTTGAGGAGTGGCCCACTTCGTAACTCGCTCCATCTGCAGAGGGTTCGATCACATGGATGACTGACGCGGTTTGTGCCAACTTGCCAATCTCAAGCAAGTCGCCGGTCAAACCCTTGAAGCTGTCATCAAAATAGGTCACATACTCTTGAATGCGCTCCGGCGTGTCGCGCTGTGGATCAACAGATACCAGATAGTATTCAACAGCAACGTCCGGACGAGACGCTGCAAGCAGGTCTTTCAGTTTTGCCATTTCAACCATCGCCGTAGGGCAAATATCAGGACAGTACGTAAATCCGAAATAGAGCAATGACCAGGCACCCACAAAATCTGACCGTGCAAAAGCTCGAGCGTGACCGTCCAGCAATGCAAACTCTGGCAGTACCCGTGGTTGTTGGAGCACAAAACCATTGATTTCCGGTACTGGAATGTCAGTCGATTCATCAACGACAAATACCTGTCTGGCAGTCATGGCCCCAACACTGCCAACCACCAAAAAAACAATAACAATCAGTAACTTTGATACGGTACTCAACGGGCATCCCTTACAGTAAACAAAACATCCCGGGCGCCGGCCTTTTCGAACACCAGCGTGACAATCACTGACTCCCCCGGAACAAAGGTTGCCGGGATATCAATAAACATAAGGTGGTGTCCACCGGAGGCCAGCTGTACAACACTGTCAGCGGGTACGGGCAGCGTGTCCAGACGCGACATCCGCATCATCCCGGATTGTTCCTGGGTAGTATGAATCTCGACATGACGTGCTTTGTCCGAACGCGCAGCCAGTAAAACATCATCGTTGCCGAGATTTCGAATATCCACATAGGCCGCCGCGGTTATTGCGCCAGGTGGGGTCGCGCGTACCCAAGCGTCAGTAAACGTAAACTGATCGTCGTTGACGCCGGAAGCGCCTGCGTTGCGCGCAAACTCCTCAGTTACGAACTCTTGCGCCGAAATATCGCCTACGATAAAACGGGCTAATGCGGCAGCAACCAGAATCACAATAACAACGAGCACTGCCCAGCCCAGAACAATGCCCTTTTCTATGCGATTGGCAGAGTCAGGATGTGTGATTTTTAACTTTTGCATGACAAGTGTCACCCTGTTTGATCAACTCTCAGGTAGTGTAGTCGCGCAATTCAAGGTCAGCCATGTGGCATATTGCCGCGTCTTGTGATGCGCCTGACATCAGACGCCAAGCACCACGCCTGCAAAAACCGCCAGACCTACCCAGTGATTATTAAGGAACGCCCTGAAACAGGCATCGGGTTGACGATCGCGGATAAGAAATTGTTGATAAATCAATAAGCCACTGGCGACAAACACCCCAAGGTAATACCAGAGATTGAGCCCCAGCGAGCGGCCAACCAGCAGCAATGCAAGCACAAACATGCCCTGCAACATGCCAATCATGACTTTATCGGCATCACCAAACAGGATGGCAGTCGACTTTACGCCGATTTGCAGGTCGTACTCACGATCAACCATGGCATATTGTGTGTCATAAGCAACGGTCCACAGGCAGTTGGCGACGTAAAGCACCCAGGCAATCGGCGGCAAGGCCTCTGTCTGTGCGGTAAATGCCATCAATATACCCCAGGAAAATGCCATGCCCAGCACGACTTGGGGAAGATGCGTGTACCGCTTCATAAACGGGTAAAGCATGGTCAGTGCAACAGCGCCAAGGGACAACAACATGGTCATTGTGTTCATAAACATCAGCAGTGTGGCGGACAACAGGCATAACACCAAAAAACAGATCACGGCTTCACGACGGGAAACCTGGCCGGTGACAATTGCACGGCCTTCTGTGCGTTTTACCTGGCCGTCTACACCTGCGTCTGCAAAATCATTAATGCAACACCCTGCGGATCGCATCAACCAGGTGCCGAGCGTAAAAATCAGAATCAAGTGCCACTGAGGCCATCCACCAGCGGCCAGCCAAAGCGCTGACAGAGTGGGCCACAGCAGCAAGTAAGTACCGATAGGTTTGTTGGCTCGAGTCAGCAGAATAAAGGCGGGCGCGCGCGCATAGGCAACGGGAAGGCTGCGCGCAAGCCATTGATCAGATTTGATCAAATAAACCTGAGTTAGTGCCTGAAGGCGTTGCCACACTTCAATTGGATGACGCATTAATGAGCCATTTGATCTGCAATTGATCTCACGTCCGTCGAATTGACCAGCTTTTGAATGGCCTCTTCACAGCGAGCAATGTCAAGGCCGAGGCGTTGATACAACTCGGCACGGACTGCTTCTGGTGGCGCATCGCCAATGCCGTGCTGGCGCAGCAGACGCATCGCAAGATAAATCAGGTTTGCATAGACTGCGTGAGGCCCTTGATAGCTGCCGTCCTGCTGATAACGCAGTGCGATACAAACTTCCTCTGGCATATTCCACGCCTGCATCAGCCACGCGCTGATCTGTTCACGGCTGATACCAATCAGATGATTTTCAAGTGCAACATGGCTGATGGCCGGATTGGCCTCCATGTAGCGGCAAATGCTCGCAAAATGTGGAGGAAAGGTATGCGCAAGTATCAGATAACCAAAATTATGTAACAGACCTGCCAGATACATCATGCCCTGCCGAGGACGCTTGCTGACCGGCATCTGGCGGGCCAGTGCTTCAACCGCGGTTGAGCAGTACACAGCCTGCAGCCAGTAAGGCGTAAAACCATCGGCGGCTTCTTTAGGCAATGCAACCGATCGCCCCAGAATCAGACCGACCGCCAGATTGCTCACCAGATCAAAACCAAGAACGCGCACGATGGCATCTTGCACCGAGCGGATTTTCCCGGGCGCTGCATAATAAGGCGACGACGCCCAGCTCACTACCTGCGCGGCAAGGCTAGGATCCGCTTCCACAATGCTGGTGAGTTCATTTACGGTGGCGTTGGGGTTGGCGCGCAGTTGCATGATGCGGTCAGCAGTGGCTGACAACGGCGGTATTTCCAGCGTTTCATCCAGGCGCTGTTTGATCCGCAAGGAGGTGAAATTGCCGATGGAATCATGAATCCTTTTGGTGTCTTCCCCGGCGTCCGGAAGATCATGCCGCAGTTTGGACGCGGGCACGGCGAATTCCAGGTGACGCACATGCTGACCCTGATTGTGAATGGTGTCGCGCAGCGTCCCCAATGTGCCGCCTTGAGAATCCACCACCAGGTTGCCTTTGCCGGCAAGACTGGTATCTACAAACGTGGGCAGCAAGTAAAAATTTTCGCTGCCGGTGATCAGTGTCAGCCGACGGCTGCGCGACGCTTTCACGATATCCTGATGCGACATGGGCAACAGTTTGCGCTGCGCATGTGTTTGCAGGCTGTTCAGATCCAGCATTGCATCGGCCGTCAGAATACACTGAGCGATCCCCAAGTCGTCCTGTACCAGTACACAACGCACTACTAAAAAGGATTCAGACATTGCCGTAGAGTTCCCTGTCGCCCAGCCACCGATCTACCAGCGGGTCAACGTGTGAAGGATAGGAGTGTTCAATGTAATCAGCTGCTGATTTTACCGGATCAAGCAAGTCAGCGTCACGTACCAGATCGGCTATGCGAAAGCTCATCAACCCGGTTTGCTGGGTGCCCAGAACCTGCCCGGGCCCGCGCAGCGCAAGATCTTGTTCTGCAATATAAAAGCCATCATTACTATCACGCATGATGCCTAATCGCAATTTCCCGGCTTGAGATAAGGGCGTTTGGTACAACAGCAGGCAATGGCTGGCCTTTGCGCCGCGGCCGACCCGGCCACGTAATTGATGCAACTGCGCCAGACCCAGTCTTTCGGGGTTTTCGATAATCATCAAACTGGCGTTTGGGACGTCAACACCTACCTCAATCACCGTGGTCGCAACTAACAAGTGGAGCTCGCCCTTCTTGAATGCCGTCATAACAGAAGCTTTTTCTACGGGCTTCAAGCGACCGTGGATCAAACCAATATTCAAATCAGGCAGCTGCGCCTGCAACGCTTGCCAGGTTACTTCGGCTGCCTGGCATTCAAGTGCTTCAGACTCTTCTATCAAGGTACAAACCCAGTAGGCCTGACTGCCAGACTGACACGCCGCATGGATACGGGCAATCACCTCTGGTCTGCGGGTGTTTGCAATAATGAGAGTGTTGACGGGAGTGCGCCCAGGTGGCAATTCATTAATGATACTGACATCAAGGTCAGCATAAGCACTCATCGCCAAGGTCCGTGGGATAGGGGTGGCGGTCATCACCAGTTGATGCGGCTGGGTTTGCTTATTAAGTCCCTTTTCACGCAGGGCGAGTCTTTGGTGAACACCAAAGCGATGCTGCTCATCAATAATCACCAGCCCAAGACGCTGGAAGACCACCTCATCCTGAAACAGCGCATGAGTACCGACCACAAGCTGAGCAGAACCATCGGCTATGTCAGCCAGGGTTTCGCGCCGTTGTTTGCCTTTGACCTTGCCACTCAACCATCCGATTTTAAGTCCCAAGGGCTCGAGCCATTGGCAGAAGTTAAAATAATGTTGTTCGGCCAACAATTCAGTGGGCGCCATGATGGCAGCCTGAAATTCATTGTCGACGGCTTGCAGTGCCGCCAGCGCAGCAACCACGGTTTTGCCAGACCCAACATCTCCCTGCAGCAAGCGTAACATCGGCCTGGGTTGTTGAAGATCGGCACTGATTTCTGCACTGACTTTTTGCTGGGCGCCGGTCAGCTTGAAGGGTAATTGATGCAGAAACTGCGTCCGATACCGATGTTGAGCACGCATTTCCGGCCCCTGTTGCACAGCCGATTGTTTGCGCAATCGTCGCAGACACAGGCGGTGACTCAGTAACTCCTCAAACGCGAGTCGTTGTTGAGCCGGGTGCGCTCCATCAAATAGCTGTTGAACCGGCGCATCTACGGGGGGATGGTGCAAATAGGCCAGAGCCTGGGAAAGACTTGGCCACCGCGTCTGCCGGATCACTTGCGCAAGCACTGCTTGTGGTATCCACTCGCGCAGAGATTCGGGTGTGATGAGCGCCAGTGCCTGATCAATCAGGTTGCGCAAACGCGTCTGTTGCAGTCCTTCTGTTGCCGGGTAAATGGGTGTCAGACTGTCAGAAAGCGCCGGAGTCTCGCCCGGTTTGATAACTTGATACTCAGGATGGTAAATCTCAAAGCCGGTTTTCCCGGGACGGATTTCGCCAAAACAACGCACTCGTGTTCCCGGGCTCAGCATGTTTTTCTGTGCCGCACTGAAATGGAAAAACCGCAGGCTTAACAGGCCAGTGCCATCTTTGATGCGGCATACCAGGCTGCGTCGGCGGCCAAATTCGATGTCGCAGTGGACCACATCACCTTCCAGCATAACGTCCTGGCCCAGTAACACCCGGCCAATTGGAGCAAGGCGGGTTCTATCCTGGTAACGCAGCGGAAGATGAAACAACAGATCTTGAACACTGTGGAGGTGCAAGATCGCCAGGCGCTGTTTCAGGCCTGGCCCGACACCCTTCAGGGCCTCGAGTGGCAGAGTGCTGAGTTGCTGTTGTGGCGAGGCAGGCTTGCCGGGCATACGTCCCGATCCCCCTGTTCGCTTAAACAGCGACTGGCAAATACATGATGGCGTCGATTTCCACCTGTGACTGTCTTGGCAATGCGGAAATCTGAATGGTTGCCCGTGCGGGATAAGGCGGTTTGAAGAACTCCTGCATCACGGCGTTCACGGTGCCAAAATCAGCAAGATTGGTCAGATAAATAGTGAGCTTTACACAATTATCCAGCGTGCCGCCAGCTTCTGCCGCGACGGCCGCCATATTCGACATGACACGTCGAGCCTGGGCTTCGATGCCGCCCTCAACAATTTCCATGGTGACAGGGTCAAGTGGGATTTGACCAGACAGGTAAACTGTATCCCCGGCGCGAATCGCTTGCGAGTAAGGCCCAATGGCAGCGGGCGCATGTGGTGTAGAAATTGCGAATTTTTCTGCCATGGTTAACCTTGTTTCAGGAGATAAATTTAAAAGGTGAGCAACCACTCACGCTCGGTTTGCTATTTGTCATCCCTCAAGCGGCACGCTGCTTTTAGAGGATTTGCTGAGCTTTTTACTTTTAACACGAGCGACTTTGGTGACCGGTTTGATCAGGCGTATATGCTTCATGACGCGCGCCAGATGAATACGATTGCGCACGTTCAACAACAAATTGACGATGCTGAAGCGCGCGTCGCGTTCCACGGTACTGATACGTTCGATATTGGCTTCTTTGCTGGTAATGGCGGTTGCCAATTTAGCAATAATGCCCCGCTCATTTTCCAACTCAACGCGTAGCTCAACGGCAAACTCGCCATCCACTTCCGGATCCCAGCGCACAGGAATGATCTTTTCCGGACTATTTCGAAACTCGGCAATGTTGTTGCAGGTCTCGGTGTGTATGACCATCCCGCGCCCCGAGCTGATATGCCCGACAATCGGGTCGCCCGGAATTGGGTAGCAGCACTTGGCATAACTCATGACCATGCCTTCAGAGCCGCGAATGGTCAGAGACGATTGTTTACTGTCCTTCGATCCGCTTTTTGGGGTGTCCGGTGTCCGTGCTTCAGGCAGCATTTTTTGCGCAACCATATGCGCCATACGATTGCCCAGCCCGATGTCACTCAACAGCGTATCCAGTTCCGCAACATTCAATTGTTCCAGCGCAAGCTTGATGTCTTCTGCACTCATTTTTTCAATTTGAGTGCCGTATCCGGCCAGGATTTTGTTTAACAGGCGGCGGCCCAGCGCAATAGATTCGGATTGTCGCTGATTTTTCAGGTAGTGACGGATGTTGCTGCGCGCCTTGCCTGAGACCACAAAACTGAGCCAGGCCGGGTTGGGTTGCGCACCGGGCGAGGTAATAATTTCGACGGTTTGCCCGCTTTCCAACGGCTCACTCAAGGGCGCCAATCGGCGGCTGATACGGCAAGCGACACAAGAGTTGCCAACATCAGTATGTACTGCGTACGCAAAATCGACGGCTGTTGATCCCGCCGGCAGCTCCATGATGCGACCTTTGGGTGTAAACACGTAAATCTCATCAGGAAACAGGTCAATTTTGACGTTTTCAATAAATTCCAGGGAATTACCCGCGTTCTGCTGCATCTCCAGCAGACCGTTGACCCATTGCCTTGCACGGATGTGCGCGTTGCTGGAAATGTCATCGGACGATTTGTATAACCAGTGCGCGGCGATACCGTTGTTGGCCATCGCTTCCATTTCTTCCGTACGGATCTGAATCTCGATGGGAACGCCGTGCATGCCAAACAAGGTGGTGTGCAATGACTGGTAACCGTTTGCCTTGGGGATTGCGATATAGTCTTTGAATCTGCCGGGAACTGGTTTGAACAGGTTGTGTACTGCGCCTAACACCCGGTAGCAGGTGTCAACGGAATCCACCACAATACGGAACGCGTAAACGTCCATAATCTCGGAAAATGGTTTGCGTTTACTGCGCATTTTTTCATAAATGCTATACAGGTGTTTTTCGCGACCAATGGTGCGACCGGGCAGGCCCTCGCGCGCGAGACAGGCTTCGATGGCCGTTTGTATCTGTTTAACTATTTCTTTGCGGTTGCCACGGACCGCTTTGACGGCCGCATCCAGACGTCTTGCCCGCATGGGATGCAAGGCAGCAAAACCCAGTTCTTCGAACTCAACACGAACAGCATTCATCCCCAGTCGGTTGGCGATTGGCGCATATATATCCAGGGTTTCACGTGCTATCCGGCGACGTTTTTCAGGGCTGAGCACATCCAGCGTGCGCATGTTGTGCAGACGATCGGCAAGTTTCACCAGAATAACGCGCAGGTCACGCGCCATGGCCAAGGCCATTTTCTGGAAGTTCTCGGCTTGGGCTTCGGCGTGACTGCTGAAGGTGATCTTGTTGAGTTTGCTGACGCCGTCAACCATGTCAGCCACGGTATCGCCGAATTGCCCTTTGATGGCCGTTTTACTGACGCCGGTGTCTTCAATTACATCATGCAGCATGGCGGCCATCAGGCTCTGATGGTCCATGTGCATGTCACAAAGAATGTTGGCAACTGCAAGCGGGTGGGTAACGTAAGGTTCGCCGCTGCGACGAAACTGCCCGTCGTGCGCCTGCTCCGCGTAGAAGTAAGCGCGGCGAACACTATTCACCTGATCAGTTGCCAGGTAGCCCGAAAGGCTGCTGGCGAGAGAGTCGATTGTTAATGCCACACCCGACTCCTGCGAGGATTACTCGTCGTCGTTAAGGGGCTCATCTGCCGCTTCCGGCTCGATTTCCGCAATAATCGCGCCCATCATGGCCGCCGTTGCATCCAGATCCGCTTCCGGGATTTCCCGAACGGGCGTGGAGCGTGTATTCAAAATGCTGACGTCGACCAAACCTTCTGCGATTTCGCGCAGTGCAATAACGGTCGGCTTATCATTATCTTCCGGCACCAGCGCATCTTTGCCACCGGTTTGCAGCTGACGCGCGCGTTTGCTGGAAATCATCACCAACTGGAATCGATTGTCGACTTTGCCCAGACAATCTTCTACGGTAATACGTGCCATAACCTTATCCTGCCTTATCTACCTGATTTGGTATGCTGATTAATCAAAAAAAGTGATCTGAAGCGCGTCAATACGCAAGGTCTGCCTCAGAAAAGACCGGCTATCATACTGAAAGAATACATTGTTTGCATGGAAAATTCTGAAAGCCGCCGAATTCAGTGGCTTTCAGCCCAATAAACTGGCTAGCAATTCTCCACGATTATCGAGTTGATGCGATCTTTCGAGTCGCGCTGCGCGCACGATGGCACGCAAGTCTTCCAGTGCTGAGGCAAAGTTGTCGTTAATGACCAGATAATCGGCGGCGCCATAGTGGGATATCTCATCGCGTGCCTGTTGCATGCGACGATTGATAGTTTCCTCATCATCCTGGCCACGACTGTTCAAACGCTGTTGCAGCGTTTCCAGGGACGGCGGCAATATAAAAATACTTTTAGTATCAATGAGCTGACTTACCTGCGCCGCCCCTTGCCAGTCGATCTCCAGGATGACGTCCATGCCGCTATTCAACTGTGCCTGCACCCACACCGCCGAGGTGCCATACAAATTACCGAAAACCTCTGCAGACTCCAGAAACGTCCCTTCTGCACGCATCGCTAAAAACTGTTCACGATCGACAAAGTGATAGTTCACCCCGTTGGTTTCGCCCGGACGTTTTGCGCGGGTGGTGTGCGAAATGGACACACACAGATGCGGATCGCCTTGAGCCAGCAGGGCATTCACCAAACTGGTTTTGCCTGCGCCTGACGGTGCAGAAATGGTATACAAGGTGCCGCGCGCCATACGATAAACCGCTTTTAATCCAAAGAGGGAACGCGCAGAACTATAGTCAATCGGCCGCCTCGTGTCTATTCGAGCGGATCTGTGCTTAAAGAGCGCGCTATAATGCCGCGTGAACGATACCTCCGACGAGTAAAAGACTTATGTCAGACGCTATAGCAACAGCCTCACCCTCGCTCATCAAGCTGACCGCGTACAGTCATGGCGCCGGATGCGGTTGCAAAATAGCGCCCGCGGTGCTTGATCGGATTTTGCTTTCGCAACGCGAATTTTTTACCGACCCCTTGTTGTTGGTTGGCAACAGCAGCAAGGATGACGCGGCGGCGTATGACATTGGCAATGGCCAGGTCATCCTGAGCACCACCGACTTTTTTATGCCGATTGCCGATGATGCTTTTGATTTTGGTCGCATCGCCGCCACCAATGCCATCAGTGATATTTATGCCATGGGCGGCCGGCCCTTGATGGCCATCGCAATTCTGGGCTGGCCTGTAAACACATTGCCAGCCGAAATTGCAGCGCAGGTTGTTGATGGTGGGCGTCAGGCCTGCTCCGATGCCGGCATTATGCTGGCCGGCGGACACAGTATTGACTGCCCGGAGCCGGTGTTTGGTTTGGCGGTGACGGGCATCGTAGCCAAAGATCAATTAAAACAAAACAATACAGCGGAAGCCGGATGCCTGTTGTATCTGAGCAAACCCCTTGGCGTTGGCGTACTGACCACCGCGCAAAAGCAAGGCAAGTTAAAACCGGAACACGAGTTCATGGCTCGCGATGTCATGTGTCAACTCAACACGCCAGGCATGGTGTTGTCGGCTATGAAAGATATCACCGCCATGACAGACGTCACCGGTTTTGCTTTGATGGGCCATCTGCTTGAAATGTGTGAAGGCAGCGGTCTGGATGCCGAACTGGATCTGTCAGCGGTGCCGGTGCTGGCGCCTGTGCCAGATTACATTGCTCAAGGTTGTGTGCCGGGTGGAACCCACCGTAATTTCGACAGTTATGGCCATAAACTGGGCCTATTGGATGCGGCACAAAAAGCCTTGTTGTGTGATCCGCAAACATCTGGCGGCCTGTTGATGGCGGTGCGACCTGCCGCGCGCGTTGACTTTGAAAGAGCATTGGCAAACGCGGGTGTTGCGGACGCTTTAATCAGACCCATTGGCCGTTTGCTGCCAGCGTCTGGCCAGCAGCAACGTATTCGGCTTGTGTAAAATGCGCGCAGACACTGACGATTTTTTAAATCTGTTTCTGAATGACACGCCACTGATTGACTCGCGTGCTCCCGTGGAATTCCATCGAGGTGCGTTCCCCAACACGGTCAATCTGCCATTGATGAGCGATCGTGAACGCGAACAGGTTGGCACCTGTTACAAGGAGCAAGGCCAGCAGGCAGCGATCAGACTGGGCCACGAGCTGGTCAACGGCGATGTCAAAACGCAACGCGTGCAGTCATGGGTAAGCTTTGCGGAGCAGCACCCCAGTGGGTATCTGTATTGCTTCCGTGGTGGTTTGCGTTCGCAGATTTGTCAGCAATGGATGCGTGAAGCAGCGTGTGAGTATCCGAGGGTGATTGGCGGTTACAAAGCCATGCGCCGGTTTTTGCTGGAGCAGTTGGAGGTGATATGCGCCAATAATAAGCTGCTGGTGCTGGCAGGTCATACGGGTGCCGCTAAAACAGAACTTCTCAATGCCGTGCCCGGTGCTATTGATCTGGAGGCGCTCGCCAATCATCGCGGCAGCGCTTTTGGCAAACGCGCCACAGAACAGCCGTCGCAGATTGATTTTGAGAATCGTCTGATTATTGCCATGCTAAAGCACATTCATGCGACGCCCGATAAACCTATTGTGCTGGAAGATGAGAGCCGACTGATTGGTCGCTGTGCAATGCCTCCGGTATTGCGTGACGCCATGGCGCGGTCTTCGTTGGTACGTTTGAATAGTGATCTTGAGTCGCGTACAGAGCATTCATATTTGAATTACATTTTGCGCAAGACCGCCGAATGGCAGCAAGAGCTGGGCAACGATGGCGCTGGATTTGACGCATTTGTTGATGACTTGCGCGACTCGCTCAAGCGCGTGCAAAAGCGTTTGGGCGGCGATCGGTATGTAGAACTATCGCAGATGATGGAGCAGGCCATCGATAGTCACCGCGTCGGGGATCCATCGTTGCATCGAGACTGGATCAGGCGCTTGCTGCAGGACTATTACGATCCTATGTACGACTGGCAATGGCAGCGTCACGAGGGCAGGGTGGTGTTCGAAGGCAACTTTGCCGCGGTGCTGGATTTTTTAAATTCAGCCCGCATTTAAATCAAGTGGCGGTAAGCCAAGTCAGTTGCTAAAAAAGCAGATTTTTAGATGAAGCCCTATTGTTAAAAAGACAGGGGCAATAATGCTGTTCACATCAGCTGCCCCCGCCTCGAACTCTCCGGTCTGAATTAATCCAATGGCAGGAAACCCATGGCATTGTTGTTGTTCATCGGAATCACAATCTGATTCTGAATGGAGTCGTAACAGATAGACGCCGCACTGGGAATGCCCACCGCAATCACTTCCGCATTCTGACCCGTACGAATACGAGAGATGCTGCCAAAGCGCACGCTGCTGACAATTTTTGTACCGTCAGCCAGCACTACAACACCGTCGTTGCCACCTTCTGCAGCGAATTCAGTATTGATCAGCTCTGCAGCCGCATTAAATGTCATGACGTGATTGTTGCCGATATTGACCACCACAATATTGCCACTGTTATCGATAGCAACACCGTTTGGTGACAGCAAAGGCGCCCCTTCCAGGAAAACAGACGACTGTCCGGTAGGCGTTACTTTGTAAACGCGCTGCGGGTCACGGGTATTGGATGCGTAAACAGTGCCGTCAGAGGCAACGGCGATGCCGTTCAATCCAGTGGCACCTTCAACCTGCCATGCATCTCCCGGGGTGCCGGTTGCCAGGTCAAACGTGCGCACGTGGTCGATGTCGGCCACATACAATTTGCCACCTGCAACGGCACTGCCCAATGGCTGATTTAACACCAGGCCGTTACGGTCGTTTCCGATCCACTTGGCGGTATGCACACTGCCATCCGGATTCAACAGGGAAACATAACCGTCATTTTCCTGCATGTCCTGACCAACACCGGCATTCATGGCCAGAATCAGGTTTTTAGCAGGATCAAAAGTACAGCTCTCTGCAAACCGAAAGCTCCCGAACACTTTAACATTGGGTGACATCCGGGTTGGTTCACCCGCTTCATTGACGGTGCTCAGGGGTTGGCCAGCTGTAAACGTGCCTGCGGTTTGAGCAAACGAAACTGAGCTGACCGCCAATGCCAGCGCACCAGCAATAATTCCTTTTTTCATAGCCATTTCTCCAAGGTAGATTCCCAACTATACTGCTGTGAATAATTTAATCGACAGGCAGTTTACCTGAAACAGCCTGTGCACACACAGACCGGTTTGCGCGGGCTTTTTGTCCAACAAACGATCTTTGGTTCATCACCGTATTGAATTCATCACTTTAAGAGTACCGCGGCCATCAGTACCGAATTTGTCATTTCTGTTTTTCTGTTTGCCTTATCGTCGGCAATTACACCGGGACCCAACAACGTCATGCTGATGAGTTCTGGTGTCAACTATGGTGTACGTCGCAGTCTTCCTTTGGTAATGGGCGTCATTATTGGTTTTCCGGCGATGTTTTTGGCAATCGGGTTAGGCCTGGGCACCGTGTTTCAGCGCTACCCGATCATCCACGATGTCATCACGGTGGTTGGTATTGCCTACCTGTTGTACCTGGCATGGAAAATTGCGGGTAGTGGAAAGCCCGTGCACGCAGACCCCAAGGCTCGCCCTCTGACGTTTGTTCAGGCCGCGTTGTTTCAGTGGGTAAATCCCAAAGCGTGGATTATGGCGATGGGCGCGATTGCAGCGTTTACAACTACCGGGCCCGACATCAATCAGCAGGTTTTTAATATCACCGGAATTTTTATGACCGCGTCTGTACCCAGTGCCTGGACATGGTTGTTATTTGGTGTGGGGCTTCAGCGTTTGCTGGCAGATGATGTCTGGCGACAGCGGTTTAACTGGTTGATGGCGGCGTTGCTGGTGGTTTCTATGGTGCCGGTTGTGCTTGATCTTGTTCGAGGGTGAGTGAGTGTCACGTCGCCGGCCTGCGCCAGACCGACTGGGTCTCAGAACGACGCTGCGCGTCTGATCGTTCTTCGACGGAGATCGCTCTGCCGCAGGCCTCCGTGCAGTGCCACTGCAGCCGAAAGAGCGCCGGGGAGCCTGTACGGTAACAGACCAGTCAGGCCGCGCTTTTCCTGTGCTTGTCCGACCGAAAAAACGCGAGCACTGTCTGAACTCTGAGCGGCGCAGCCGCGAAGGTGAGTTGCGCAGCGTCGGTTGGACAAGCAGAGGAAGCGGCCGGTCTGTTACCGTACAGGCTCCCCGGCGCGGTTCTCCCGGATGACAAGAGTCATCATTGAAGGAATCGCCCGGTGCCCACAAGGGTCACCTGGCGACATCCAAACAATCAATGCTGAGGAAAGTTTTCCGGAATCAAGCGAGGGATAAACTTGGTCAGCCCCATGACTGGACCCACTTCGCCAGCATAGACATTGCCATCACGATCGACTGCAACACCTTCACCCATAGCACCTATACCACCCATGCCGGTTGGCCGCTCAGAGTTATGCTCAGGGATGTAATACCAGACGTCCCCAGTGCGCGCGCTACCAATACGCAGACCCTTACGCCAGCCCGGGTTATAGTTGGCATCAGACTCCGAATCGATGGCATACAACACATCATTGGCATCGATATACATGCCGCTGATTCGGCTGAACTGATACCAGGTATCCAGATGGTTACCATCCTGATCAAAAATCTGGATGCGACGGTTTCCACGGTCGGAGACAAACAGCCTGCCTTGAGAATCCATGGCTAACGCGTGTGGAGAGCGCATCTCGCCGTCCTCAAAACCCCACTCACCCCAGCTCTTCACAAACGTGCCGTCCGGCGCATATTTTGAAATACGGCTGAAAGCGCCCTCACCCGCTGTATCCAGGAACTGACCACTGTGGCTTTCAGCGATAAAGATATGGCCATCAGGTGCAACCAGCACGGCGTTTGGCTCATTCAAATGTGTGGGAGGATTGCCAGCCTCACCGGGTGTTCCTATTGTCAGCAAGACTTCTCCCTGCGGACTGAATTTTACAACCTGATGGCCGCCCATAAACACGTTAGGGTTTGCAGTGATTTCCTGCTGATTGGGGGCCCGCGCATCGGTCACCCACACATTACCTTGATGGTCAACGGTCAAGCCGTGCGGCCAGGTGATCAGGTTCGCACCAAAACTCTGCACCACGTTGCCTTGAGGGTCGAGTTTGACAATGGGATCTACAGCGGAGCCGGCACAGGAGTTTGCGCCACAACGATCGCCAGCCCATAAATGGATGCCGTCGATGTCAATGTGAACACCACTGACTGATCCCCAGGTGCGGTTATCCGGCAACGTTCCCCAATTACGGAGTGTTTCATAGGGGTTAGGCAGGAAATTGACTGGAGGAACATCAGCATGTTCGGCAGGACCAATGGCACCACGCTGAGCCAGTGCGTTTCCGGACGCCAGTGCGAACAGTGCACCAGAAAATGCCAAACCGAGAGTCAGGGCGCGTCGGCCATTGCGAACGGTTTTTTTCATCATCACAAACCTCTTTTTATTGGGGCACAGGTGTTATCCGCCTGTGCAACGATGGTGTGTCTACAACTTCCGTGAAGCCTTCAAGGCGATCCAACAGAATGAGCGAGAAAATGTACTGAGAGCGTGGCCTTGTCAAGATAAACCGGATAACTGGAAATCCAAAAGCGTCGCCCCCATATACCGCAGCAGTAAAATGTATAACCCGGAGCCAAGTCTATGAGCGAAAACCTGATCACCGTCAGCTGTCCACACTGCCACCGCAAGAACCGGATGCCGGCTCAGCGATTGACCCATGATGGTAAATGCGGTGCCTGCAAACAGCCCTTGTTTGAAGGCGCGCCGCTGGAATTATCCAACAGCAGTTTTAGTGCACATGCCAGTGCAGATTTGCCTTTGGTGGTTGACTTCTGGGCGCCTTGGTGTGGGCCATGTCGACAATTCGCGCCCGTCTTTGAAGCGGCAGCACGCACCATGGAACCGGCCGTCCGACTAGCCAAGGTGAACACTGAAGTTGAACAAGAACTTGCGCAGAAATTTGCGATTCGCAGTATTCCGACCTTGATGATTTTTAAAGCGGGCCGCGAAGTCGCGCGGGTTTCCGGCGCATTACCGCCAGAGCAGTTCAGGCAGTGGGTCGCCCAGTCTTTGCGATAGAGGCTTGATGAAAAAGCACGATCAATCAGGTAACTCGAGCTAACGCAGCGTTGCTCAGGGTTACCTGATTGCACCTGTGTTACTTACAGCGCGGTCGCAAATATTGCCAGCATGCGGCCCCATGCGCGCTCAGCAAGTTCTTCGTGGTAAATCGGGAAGTCAGGCACACACCAGCCATGCATGGCGGCATACACTTCAATTTCTGCCTCAACGCCAGCCGCATCAAATGCCGCACGCAGCACATTTTTGCTTTCCGGGTCGCGCTCATCGTCGTTCTGTGCAACGGCAATCAGCATATGCGCTTTCATGTTCGGGATGCCGAGGTGCGGGCTGTCGGCATTAGCTGTATTCAGCCCACCACCATGGAATGAACCACCGGCCCCAATACGATCAGGCAAAGCCGCGGCCGTACGCATCACAATCGGGCCGCCCATGCAGTAACCCATAGTGCCAATTTTCCGACCGGTATCAACGGGCGCCTGCTGATCCAGCCAGGCCACAAAGGTGCGTGCGTCGGTGACGTGAGTCTGCGCGTTTAATGCACCGGCCATTGGCATCACAATGCTGCGGATGTCCGGGTCCTGGAAGCTGGCGCCGTCAGGCACAACGGGCGACGGCGCGCTACGGTAGAAGGGGTTAACAACCAGCACGGAATAACCAGCCTGTGCCATGCGTTTACCCATCGCGCGAAAGGCCGGGCGCAGACCCAGAATATCAGGCCATATCAACACGGCAGGGTGACGGCCACTGGCCGGGTGCACAAAATAACAGTCAGCAACACCATCAGGGGTTTGGATGGTCACATCACTTTCAACCACGTCCTGAGCATTCGCCACTGGCGGCAGCATCAAGGCGAGCGCCGCACCCGCGGTCAAGGTATTAAACTGGCGGCGCGTGAACTGGCCGCTTTTTTTCAAAAATTCCTGATCTTCTTCAAAGGTATGCTGGTCACACATGGGCGTTCTCCTGTTATTGGCTTTAATTGTCTGGAGCAGGGTTCTGGCAGGCAGATCATGCTATCTGAATCAATCTGTACGCGCAAAGACTCTGCTTCAGTTCACACCATGGCTCCGACAACTTGACCATCCTGATTTGTGGGCACATAGTTCAAAACACGATAGCTGGACTACCCGGGCACAAAAAACGAGGAGGGCGGGGAAATGAACAGATTGTTGTATCTGATTCTTGTGATACTGGCGCTGATCATTGGTGCGGCGATGTTGATAATAAACAATGCCGATAGTCTGGTACGCCGCGCCATTGAAGTTGCCGGCACCAATGCGCTGGGAACTGAGGTCAAGGTCAATTCTGTCAAACTGGACTTGATGGCTGGCACCGCAACGTTGTCTGGGTTCAGCATTGCAAATCCAGAGGGTTTCAGCCGTGCTGATATGCTGCGGTTTGACGAGCTGAATCTGGCGATTGATCTGCCCAGCTTGAATACAGATGTTGTCCGGATAAACAGTATTCGTCCGATGAACCCCTATGTGCTCTATGAGATGCAGGGGTCGCGCTCCAATCTGGATGTGGTGCGTGAGCGATTTGCTTCCTCGCCTGCGCCAACGCCGCCCGCGTCGGGGTCAGCGCAGCTTGTGATGGCGATCAATGAGGTGGTCATCAGTGGCATTCAAGCGACTTTGAATTCTGATTTGCTACCCGCGCCGGTCAATGTGAGCATTGGTGACGTAGTGATTCCGCCAGTGCAAGGGACGCCAGAGCAACTGGCACAGCAGATTGCCCGGCCTTTGTTGGCGCAGTTGGGAGTACGAGCAGCAACTGCGTTGGCGACCACTTTATCCAACATGTCGGTGGATGAGTTGCGGTCAGAGGCTGAGGACGCAGTCCAACGTGCTGCAGATCAGTTCCGGAATCGACTCACGCCTCCAACAGGCAATTGAAGCCGCAACAATTGTTGTGCTGCCTAAGATGCAAGGTGGTTAACTGCGCGGCTTTGCCCGCGCCGTCGCCACCGCCTGCAGGGGATCTTCCGGCCACGGATGTTTGGGATAACGCCCCCGCAAATCCTTGCGAACCTCAAAATAGCTGCTGGCCCAGAACCCAGCCAGATCGCGGGTGATCTGCACCGGTCGGCGCGCCGGTGACAACAAATGAATCAGCAGTGGCACACGTCCATCAACAATAGCAGGCGTGTGTGTCTGGCCAAACATCTCCTGCAGTTTCACCGCCAATACGGGTTCATCGCCTGCGTAATCAATTCGGATGTCAGAGCCGCTCGGTACCCGCATGTGTGTGGGAGCAAGTTTGGATAGCGCTTGCTGCAGTTGCCAGTCGAGGCTTTCCAGTAGCAATTTTGCCAGCGGCAAACGCTCGATCTGGTCGAGCCGGTGCAGGCCGCCCAGATGTGGACCCAGCCAGTGCTCAACTGTCATCAGCAAAGCGGGTTCTGACACATCGGGCCAGGTGTTATCACCGGACTGCCCAAACGTTTGATGCAGCAGGCGTAAACGGCCAAGCAGTTGCAGATCTTCTTCCGACCAGCTGAAGCTGCCACGCGCCTTCAGCGCGGCAACCAAGGCCTGCTGCACCAGCTCTTTTGGCAGCCCCGCTGTGCCCTTGTTTTGAGCCCGGCGCTCCAGCACCAGTTCATAGTCGCCCAGTTTAAGCAGCCGCGTTTGTTCAGCGATCAGACGCCCCAGTTTGTCATCCCAGTAGGCGTGATCCTGCCATTGTTGTGAAGCGGGGAAGCGACTGGCGATAACGCCCGGGCTGATCGTTGCTGCTGAGAAAATCCGGGCCTGACTGGCCTGAGCATCAAGCTCAACCGCAATCACATATTCCGAAGAGGCAAGTACGCTGGTTTCCGGTACTGAAGCTTGCCCGCCGCTGATAAGTTTGAATTGCCCGCCGCTTTGAGCACGCGCCAGACGATCCGGGTAGGCGCTGAGCAGCAGATGCCCGAGATCCTCATTCAAGGTGTGTTGATGAATATCCAGTGTGCAATCAAGGCGCTGTGCCCATTGTTTGGCCGCTTGCTGCCAGCGGTAGTGTTGCGGGTTTTCGCGTGAACGGCTACCAGAACTACTGCCAGAACCGCGATCTGCGCTGGCCAGTACATGGCTTAAATCAATGTCACTGGCACCCGGTTGTTCCTCCAGCCAGGCTGCCAGCCAACATGCCAGGGGAAGGCGCTGCGGATGGCGACGTGCATGCTCCATCATCACAGCAAGGCGCGGATGTGTGGGCCAGCGAGCACTTTGATTCCCCAATGTGGTCAGTTTGTTATCGCTGTCAATCAGGCCCAACATGCGCAGCAACTGCCGTCCTGCCATCACGGCCGCGGCTGGCGGGGTGTCAATCCATTTTAAAGAGCAGGGTTCCGTGACCCCCCAGCGCGAAAGCTCAAACACCAACTGTGACAAATCCGACTGCAGCATTTCCGGTTCGCGATGCGCGGCCAGCACCGCGTCTTCCGACCAGGCGCGATAACAGAATCCCTCTGCTTCACGGCCCGCGCGGCCGCGGCGCTGATCGGCGCTGGCACGATTGACCCGGCGTGTCTCCAGACGACTCAGCCCAGTGCGTGGTTGATAAACGGGTACGCGTTCGCGCCCGGCATCAATCACAATACGAACGCCGGGCACAGTGACGCTGGACTCGGCGATAGCAGTGGACAGAATGATGCGTCGTTGACTGTTGGGCGCCGGCTTGAGTACGTGTTGTTGCGCCGCCAGCGGCATTTGTCCGTGCAGTGGGCACAGTTCGATGTTGTCGCTCAAACCTGATCGCAGTTGTTGCTCTAATCGCCTGATTTCCCCCTGACCAGGCAGGAACACCAGAATATGACCCTCATGGGCAGCCAGCGCTTCGCGCACGATACCCGCCAAATGAATCTCCGGGTACTCACGCGAAGGCCCCGACTGTCCTGCACTCGCAGAACGGTAGTAGGTACTCACAGGCCAGTTACGCCCAGGGCAATCTATCAACGGCGTGTGTTCGCCCAGCACGGATAACAAGGCGTTGGTGTCGAGCGTGGCGGACATTACCAGGATTTTGAGATCGTCGCGCAACCCGTGCTGGATATCCAGCGCCAGAGCTAAACCCGTATCAGCATCCAAGCTGCGTTCGTGGAATTCATCAAAAATCAGCCCGGCGACACCCCGTAGTTCGGGGTCATCCTGCATCATGCGCGTCAGAATGCCTTGGGTCAGCACTTCGAGCCGGGTGGCGCCGCTCACGCGCGACTCGCCTCGCACACGATAACCCACGGTCTGACCTACGGACTGCCCGAGTTGTTCAGCCATAAAACTGGCGGCAAGACGGGCAGCAACCCGACGGGGTTCAAGCAATAACCAACGTTGACCGGGCGGGGTATTTTCCAGCAGCGCCAGTGGTACCCGGGTAGTTTTACCGGCACCGGGCTGTGCCACCAACAGGGCGCGGTTGTGGTTGTGCAACGCTGTCTGAATATCAGGCAGCACGGCATCGATGGGCAGTACGACGCTTGTCATCGGCCTTGCCTGTAAAAAAATGGCTGCTTAAAAACGCCCTCAGAAACCAAAAGACTCACCCATTCCCAACAGGGTGGCAATACCGAGTGCTGCAAAAATTACCGCCGCAATTTTGTGAATCAGACCAATCGGTAGTTTGTGAGCAAGCTTGTCACCTGCATACACGGCCGGCACATTAGCAATCATCATACCCAGCGTTGTGCCAACCACTACCCAGAACAGGCTTTGGTATTGAGCGGCTAACGCCACGGTTGCTATCTGGGTTTTGTCGCCGATTTCCGCGATAAAAAAGGTGACAAAGGTGGTGCCAAACACACCAAAGCGGGTGACGGTGGCCTTGGCATCATCGATTTCGTCCGGCTTGAGCATCCATACAGCCATGGCGAGGAATGAGATACCTAACACCCAGCGCAGCGTTTCCGGTGCCATCATGGTGGTCAGCCAAGTGCCTAACAAACCAGCAAAACCGTGGTTAGCCAAGGTCGCCAGTAATATGGCCAGAATAATCGGGGCGGGTTTTTTGTAACGGGCCGCCAGCAGAAATGCCAGCAGTTGTGTGCGGTCGCCAATTTCAGCAAGCGCGACCAGGCCAGTTGAGACAAAAAATGCATCCATCAAGAACTCTCCCCGGCCGAAATACAATTGACCATACACACCCCGGCCAGCGCAGGCGAGTATGGTCAAAGGTCTTGCCAAGCCGCTTACGCGGCAACTTAAAAATTACTAAACGCGGATCACTAAGCCTTAAAAGTCAGCGCACGCCGACATTATCAGCTTGCGCGCGCTGTAGCAAAGTCGATAAACCACTCGATGGACGCCGGATTAGACATGGAGTCGCGATTGACAGCTTTTTTGACATCGTGACCCAGCAGAATTTTTTTCACGGGAATTTCCAGCTTTTTACCTGACAGGGTGCGCGGCACTTCCGGGATAGCAAAAATACCATCCGGCACATGGCGGGCCGACAGTTTTGTCCTGATGGCGTGATTGATTGCGGCGCGCAACGCTTCTGGTACGCCGGTATACAAGGCATCACTTTCAGTTTTTTGCTGCTTATCAAGTGAGGCTTTGCCGGCAACCATGCCACCAGGGGCGGGTCCTTTAGGGCTGGTTTCTGCTGCATAAGCGGGATCACGCAGCACAATAAATAAAGCCATAAACGACTCACGATTCAGATACTCCAGATCCACTACCAGTGAATCCAGCACATCCTCAAACTCTTCCACTACCCGATAAATCTCGCTGGTCCCCATGCGAATGCCATGGCGATTGATGGTGGAGTCTGAACGACCGTAGATGATCCCGCCCACCGCGTCGGGTCGGGGAATCAAACGCAGCCAGTCGCCATGACACCAGACTCCCGGGAACTGCTCGAAATAACTGCCAAAATAACGCGAACCATCCTCGTCACCCCAGAAGAACAGCGGCATGGACGGCATGGGTTGAGTGACGACCAGTTCACCCACCTCGTCAATCACAGATTGGCCTTCATCATTAAACGCATGGGTCGCAATGCCCAATTCACGGCATTGCATTTCGCCGGAATAAATCGGCAATATGGAACTGGTAGTCAGGAAACATGCGCCAGGATCGGTGCCTCCGGAAATACAGCCCAGGCGCACGTCCTGTTTGACATGGGTGTACACCCATTCATAACCTTCTTCAGGTAGCGGTGACCCGGTGCAGCCCACTGAGCGCAATGACGACAGATCAAATTGTTCGCCAGGCCGGATGCCGGTTTTTCCGCACAGCGCAATAAACGCCGGGCTGGTGCCAAAGGAGTTGGCTTGTTCGCGCTCCGCAAATTTCCACAAGGTACTGGTATCGGGATAACCGGGGTTGCCGTCATACATCAGTACCGAGACACCGTTTATCAGGCCGTTCAGCGTTGAGTTCCACATGATCCAGTTGGTGGAAGAAAACCAAAAGGTCTTATCACCGGGTTTGGCATCGCCGTGCAGCAGGCCTGCTTTAAAACTCTGGATCACCACCCCGCCATGCCCGTGAACAATGGGTTTAGGCATGCCAGTGGTGCCGGATGAATAGACAATCCATAGCGGATGTGAAAATGGTACAGCCACAAATTCTGGTTCTTGCGGGGTTGAGATTGCTTTATCAAAGCTGATCAAACGAACAGTACGATCAACATCGCTGATATCGAGTTGCGCGCGCGGATCAAGATAAGACAGGAAAATGACTGACTCCACACTCGGTAACTGGCGCACAAGTTCGCGCACAATGTCGCGACGGTCAAAGTCACGGCCGCCGTATCGATAACCATCAATGGCGAACAGCACTTTAGGTGCAATCTGACGAAAGCGATCAAGGACACCCACAGCACCCATATCCGGGGCGGCGCATGACCAGATACCGCCGAGGCTGGTAACGGCCAACATGGCGGCCGCTGTTTCCGGGATGTTTGGCATATAGGCTACCGCGCGATCGCCGCTCTGCAGCCCCAAATCTTTTAGGGTCGCAGCAATTGATCCAACCTGCTGGCGCAACTGCCCCCAGCTCATTTCTGAGCGACCGCGTACTTCTGAGTCGGCGATGAGCGCAGGTGTGTTTTTGTTTTCGGGGTTTATGCCATACGCCAAGGCATGTTCGGCATAGTTGAGTGTTGCGCCTTCAAACCAGCGCGCACCCGGCATCTTTCTTTCCAGCAAAACCCTTTGATAAGGACTGTGTGCAATGACCCCGGCAAACTGCCAAATGCTTTCCCAAAAGTCTTCGATCTCTGTGGTAGACCAGCTCCACAGGTCATCGTAATGCGCAAACTCCAGACCCTTGTGTTGTTTGAGCCACGCTTGATAACGGGTAATGCCGGCTTCCGCGATGCGTTCGGCGGAGGGGTGCCACAAAGCTTGCGATTGCGTCATGTAAAGTCCTTGTTTGATCTGATTTTTCTCAAGTTCTGGTACAAGCGTTTTTCTGAGTGCTTAGCTGCGCTCATTAAACATGGCAATGCGGCCGCCGTCGACAACCAGGTCATGGCAGTTGATATAGCTGCCTTCATCACTGGCAAGGAACAGGGCCGCATAAGCAATGTCATCAGCAAGGCCAGAGCGGGGTGTGGGGGTGGCGTTGGCAAGATTGCTCTGAAGCTTTTCCATCTTTTGTGCGTTTTCTGCGGCGCTTAAGGTTTCTGCACGTGAGGAACCGCCCCAGAATATCGGTGTTGCAATTGCGCCAGGCGATATGGCATTCACACGAATATTGAAGGGGCCCAGTTCAACGCCAGCAAGACGCGTCATGTGCGACACCGCAGCTTTGGCGCCAGAATATAAATAACCCCCTTGATGCAGGCGGTGTGCCGCAATACTCGCGTTGTTAATAATGCTGCCGCCCCCTGATAGTTTCATGACACGAGCGGCGTGCTTCATGCCAAACACAACGCTGCCCACCAACAGTCGCATAACCCGATCAAATTCTGCTTCAGTGACGGACTCCACAGAGCTGCGCTCGCCAGCACCGGCATTGTTAAACAGACAGTCAAGCCGACCGAAATGTGCAACCGTAGCATCCACCAGCGTTGCCATGTCCTGCTCGTGCATGACATTCACTGGATGGAACATGAATCGGTCGCCATACAAAGCTTTTAGCTCCTGAGCCAATGCCTCGCCACGCTCCTGCGAGCGGCCGGCAATGACCAGCTTTGCGCCGTGCGCTGCAAAGATACGCGCGGTGGCTTCACCGATACCGCTGGTGGCCCCGGTGATAATGACCACTTTGTCTTGTAGCCTTGCGGATTGGATATGAATACTCATACAAACTCCTTTTTATTATTGTTGTTTAATGCTGGTAAAGTTTTAACGTCGAGATTCCAGCGCTCAAGGCGCAACACTAATGTCGATGGGCTCAGGCATTCTGCCCGCTGAAATTTGTAGAGGACGCAAAATATCATACTCCACCAGATCGTAAATAGAGCGCATGTGCGGACCGCGCTCGGGAGCGGGGTTGCTATCGGAAGTAATGACAATCACCAGATCAAATTCCTTCACCACAAAAATGAACTGCCCACCGTAGCCCCATGCCAAGGGCACCTGCAGATCTGCCATGTCGCGCAACCACCAGCCATAACCATAATGTCGGCCCTCACCACGCGGCGAGTCCGCATGCGGCTGGTATGAGTCACGCACCCAGTCTTCACTCAGAATTCGTTTACCCTCATGTATGCCGCCATTCAGATACATCTCACCTATCGCCAGCATCTGGCGTGGGGTGATTTCCATATCATTGCCGCCAAAATATACACCCTGCGGATCGCGGCTCCAGTACGCCATGCGAAATCCCATTGGGCTGGCCAGATATTGCTGCGCAAAGGCTTTGGTGTCCATGCCGCTGGCGCGCGCGATAATGGCGGATAGCAGATGTGTGGTGCCGGTGCTGTAAATCATGTCGGTGCCTGGTTCAGCCACCATCGGGCTCTTTAAGGCAGCATCGACCCAATTGCGGCTGGCGACCCATTGGCCATAGTTGCGGCCAGAGGTACTGGCGAGACCACCCTGCATGGTCAGTAGGTTACGCACCGTGATGCTGCGCACGGTGTCCTCAAGCTCGGTACCAATGTACTCGGGGAAAAAGTCCACAATTGACTGGTTAATATCTTTGATCTGGCCATGCTGAACAGCCAGACCTACCAATGCGGAAATAATACTCTTGGACGCAGATTTCAGGTTTGCTGGCTGGGCTGCATTTTTACCAGCGAAGTATTGTTCATAAACGGTTTCGCCTTGATGGCTGATCAGCAGGCTGTGCAGGCGCGGCATCTGTTGTGTGCGTTGCGACACCCGCTCTAAATCAAGGCCGGCGGGCAATGTGTTTTGGGCTGACAGCGCGGCTGACCAGACACTGACGAGCACAAAAAATGCCGCTGAAACAAAAAATCCAGCGGGTTTACGAAAAGATGCCATAAGCAATACTACCTTTTTCCAATCTGTACACGGGTTTCCAAATGCTTGTACGTAGCTGAAATGCCAACTGGTCTGCAACTTGCATCCATGTATTCAAGAACCGGTTGACAAGCAACGGCCAACGTTGCCATTGATTGGCAAATTCAGCTTTAAAAACAGCAGGATGCTGGCCTGTTGCAGGCGCAAGACAGTATGGACAAGCAGTATGGATGAACACGCATACAACACACAAGTCGGTGCCCAGACGGCTACCGATTACCTGATTGCATCAAAACGGTGCGAAACCCAAGATCTTGAACACTTTCTTGCACTAGGTGAACTGGTTGCCACCATCAGTAATCTGGTGCACAACCTGCAACGTGAGCGTGGCGCATCCAATCTCTATCTTGCTTCAGGCGGCGCGCAGTTTGTGCGGGAGCGACAGCAGTTGTGCTGTGCCACTGATGCTGCGATAAATGCATTTTATGCATGCTTGCAGCGGGTCGAGTCCTCGATCCATCGTGTGCATGGCGGTATGCGCCTGTTTAACCGCATTGCTTTTTTGCTTCATAACTTAAAAGACCTCAATAGCTTCAGGGAACAGATTGTTTACCGCAGTGTGGCACTGGAACAGGCGACACAACATTACAACAACCTGGTTCAGAGTTTATTGGCAATTGTTTTTGAAACTGCTGACGCGGCCATCGATCCTACTATTTCTGCCAGTCTGGTAGCGCTCTTTAATTTTATGCAAGGCAAAGAGCTGGCGGGGCAGGAGCGGGCAGCTGGCGCCAGTGGTTTCGCTCGCGGATATTTTGACGATGGGCACATAGAGCACATCAATCACCTGATAGATGGCCAGCAGCGGTGCCTCGAGGTATTCGAAAGCTTTGCAAACCTTGAATGTGCGCAGCGCTGGACCGACTACCAGGCCCATATTCCGGTGATTGAAATTGAACAGCTGCGTGTGCAGATGACAAAAAAGCGCGCGGGAGATTCGCGGGCGGGTGTCAACGGACGACCGTGCATCAAAGCAGATCCTGAATTGGCCAATCGTTGGTTTGTACTGACGACAAGTCGTATCGATGCGATGAAAGAGGTGGAAGAAGGACTTTCTGAACGTCTACGGGAGTTGTGTGAAGCGCGGTTAAAAGAGGCGCATGACCGACTGACGCATCATGAAACACTGATAAAGATGCTGGACCAGAGTAATGAGCTGCCGCCGCTGTCGCCCATGCAGTCAGCGTCTGTGTATCACAGCCATGTGTTGGCGGACAAGCCAGCGGGGCGCACTCTGATGGAGTTGCTGCAGTTTCAGGCTCAGCGTCTGCAGCAAATGAGTGAAGAACTCAATGCTGCCAAAACCGCCTTAGACGAGCGAAAACTGATAGAACGTGCCAAGTTGCTGCTTATGAAGCACCGCTCGCTTTCTGAAGAGCAGGCGCATCGGCTGATGAGGCAAATGGCAATGAACCAGAGCCGCCGCCTGGCAGAGATTGCGCGCTCCGTGCTTGAGATGGCGGATGTTTGGGGCTGATGTGCTCCAGCTTACGTTGTTTTTCGTACAGAAAGCGTAGTACCTCCTGACGATAGTGGTTGTAACGCGGTCTGTCGGCTAATGCAATGCGGTCACGTGGACGTGGCAGATCAATCGATAGAATCTCCCCAATACTTGCGCTTGGGCCATTGGTCATCATCACGATTCGATCTGACAACAAGACGGCTTCATCCACATCATGTGTGATCATCATCACCGTATTTTTCAGGTTGCTGTGAATACGCATCACTTCGTCTTGCAGGTGCGCTCGTGTCAAGGCGTCCAGTGCACCAAATGGCTCGTCCAGCAACAGTACTTTGGGTTGCATGGCCAATGCGCGTGCGATACCAACACGTTGCTTCATGCCGCCGGAAATTTCCGACGGCCGTTTGTGCAAGGCATGGAGCATATTTACTAGCTCAAGATTATAGAGAACCCATTCATGTCTCTCAGCGGAAGTTTTGCTTCTGCCAGCCACTTTGTTTACCGCAAGCGCCACATTTTCATAAACAGTCAGCCACGGCAGCAGCGAGTGATTCTGGAACACCAGTGCGCGATCCGGACCGGGTGCGTTCACCTCCTTGCGATCAAGAATGACTACACCGGAGGACTGCTCAATCAAACCGGCGACAATATTCAGCACAGTTGATTTGCCGCAACCGGAGTGGCCGATAATCGATATATACTCCCCCTGATCGATGTGCAAATTGATGTTGCTCAGCACGTGTGATCGTACGCTGCCTTTCTCGAAGGTCTTCTCGACATTTTCAATTGAAAGATAATGTGAGCTCATAACAGTTTCTCCTTTTGTTAAGACTGGGGTACTCCAGCATGCATTCAGGACGCTGAGGTGCCGCGTGTCACGATATTTCCGAGCATGGCTACCAGCCTGTCGAGAAAAAACCCAACCAATCCCACGTAAACCAATGCCAGAATGATGTCGCTGATCAGCGACGCATTCCAGGCATCCCAGATAAAAAACCCTATCCCCACGCCGCCAATCAGCATTTCTGCCGCGACAATTGCCAACCAGGACAAACCCACACCAATTCTCAATCCTGAGAAAATATACGGCGCCGCAGCAGGCAGCATTATTTTGTAAAAGTATTCAAGACCGTTCAGTCGCAGGACTCGCGCTACATTGCGGTAGTCTTCCGGAATATTCCGGATTCCCACCGAAGTGTTGATAATAATGGGCCAGATTGCTGTGATAAAAATTACAAAAATTGCAGATGGGTTGCTGTCCTGAAATCCTGCCAAAGAAATTGGTAACCATGCCAACGGAGGCACAGTACGCAGCACCTGGAAAACAGGGTCCAGGCCACGCATCGCCCAGGTTGACTGGCCTACCAACACACCTAATGCAACGCCAACAATCACTGCAAAACTGTAACCCACTGCGACACGCTCAAGGCTGGCCAGAATCTGCCAGCCCATGCCAACATCATTACCACCGTTGTCATAGAACGGGTCCAGAATGAGTTCCCAGGTTTCACTGATCACTTGACTGGGTGGCGGCAGTGTTGCGCCCGTCCCTGAGCACAACAGTTCCCACACGCCCAGCAACAAACACAGGATCACCAGCGGTGGCAGAAAGTTCTGAAGCAGATATGTTCTGATTCGCGGCCAGATTGAGCGGCCACGATTCATGCTCAGGCGATTCAGCGCACTCACATTTTCTGTGGCAGCAGTTGACAGAGTTTTCATGACATTACTCCAGGTGTATTAGGCCATTCGCTTGATCACGAGGCTGTCCAGATAAGCTTGCGGGTTCTCAGGATCGAACACGGTGCCATCAAAAAAAGTTTCGATCCCGCGTGAGGTGCTGGAAGGAATCTGCGCGTTACTCACGCCAAGCTCCACTGCAGCCAGTCGCCAAAGTTCTTCGCGATTCACTTTATCAACCAGAGCGGCGGTATCGGTGGCTGCAGGCAGATAACCCCATCGGATATTCTCAGTCAGGAACCATTTATCATGGCTCTTGAATGGATAGGAGGCATTGTCATCCCAGAAACGCATCTTGTGCGGACTATCGCTGACAACGCGACCAGTGCCGTAGTCGTAGTGGCCACGCATACGATCAAGCAGATCACCTACAGGCGCGTTAATCCATCGGCGACGTGCACAGATCTCCGCAACTTCTGCGCTGTTCTCGGGTTGGTCGCAATAGATCTGTGCCTCCAGAATTGCTTTGAGTAGTGCTTTGCTTGCATTGGGATTCTGATCCACATATTCCGCCCGCATCGCGAAGGCTTTCTCCGGATGGTTATGCCAGATTTCACCGGTCGTCACGGCGGTGTATCCAATCTTCTGGTTGATCAGCTGAGCATTCCATGGCGCGCCAACGCAGAACGTATCCATGCTGCCAACTTTCATATTGGCCACCATCTGCGGTGGAGGCACGGTGATCGTTGCGATGTCATTGTCTGGATTGATACCGCCAGCTGCCAGCCAATAGCGCATCCATAAATCGTGTGTGCCGCCCGGGAAAGTCACCGCCGCACGAACTTCCGCACCACCGGCACGTTTGGCAGCAATGGCTTTTGCAAACTCCGTAGTGTCAGTACCGACTTTCAGATCCAGGTACTCGTTGGCAACGGAGATGCCTTGCCCGGCCACATTCAAACGGCCGAGTATGTACATCGGAGTCGGGATGTTGTTCGTAGTGATTGCCCCGATGGTCATCAGGTATGGCATGGGCGAAAGGATATGAGCGCCATCGATTCCGTTGCGGGCGGAACCCAGCACCAGATTGTCACGAGTAGTACCCCACGAGGATTGTTTCTCGACACTGACGTCGGTCATGCCGTGTTTGGCAAAGAAGCCTTTTTCAACGGCCACAAACAAAGGTGCTGCATCTGTCAGCGCAATAAAACCCAGTTTGGCACTGCGCGTTTCCAAGCCATCACTGGCGCTGAAGGCACGACTGGACATGCCTGGCACCAGGCCCCCGCTCACTGCTGCAATACCGGCAAGTCTCCCAGCGGTTTTTAGAAAATCCCTGCGTTTGAGCACGGCGTTCTGGTCTTGCTGGCAGGCCGGTTTAAATTGTGAGTCCTTGCATGTGGCCATGGTAAATCCTCCAGATTGGTCAAAAAAAAACGCCCACTCACGGTTCGGAATAAGTTCCTGATCGCGAAGTGGACGCCATTGCCCTAAAGATCGTTCTGAGGCCCATCGTTGAGTCAGAACTAATCGGTTCATCAGTGGAAATGCATGATCTGTGCCAGTCATACAAAATAGGTGGTCAGAATCGTGCAGGGCGCCATATCTGGCGGGGTAAAGGCTTCTCTTTGCATGAGCGCACAGACACCACATGGATGGTGCAACAAAGATGCATTGCGCTTTATTTCGGTGCGCTGCGCACAAAAAGAAGGCACAAATAGCTGATGGTTTCTAACTCAGATACGTATATTAACAGAGGCAATGGGTATTCTCTCGTGTGGCACAAGATTTGCTTTGAGCATTTCAAGAGCTGAAATGCCCTCTGTATCGCCATCCCGGAAAATAGGCTGATTGATACGTTTGGGCTAACAGTGCGCAGGATTGACTATCACCAATGAAGGTGCCGGTCAGCACAGAAAACAGGCAGTCAGGGCAAAGGCGCTCACCACACGATGACATCGTGCAGGTAGCGCCTTTTTTATTGGCTGTCTGGCAGGTTCCCAAGGAGAGACAGATGAAAAAACTACAACTTCTGATCGTCGGAAACGGCATGGTAGGGCAGCGTCTTTTAGAAGATCTGTCACGCATGCCGCATGTGTACAACATTACCGTATTCTGCGAAGAAAGCCGCGCCGCCTATGACCGAGTACACCTGAGCAGTTATTTTTCCGGCGCGAGCGCTGACGAGTTGTCTTTGGTTGCCCCCGAATTTTTTGAGCAGAATGATATTCGTTTCTTGCGTGAAGAAGCCGTGCAGTCCATCGACTGCCTGCGAAAAACTGCGTTTGGCACACGCGGCACCATCATTAAGTACGACACACTGGTACTGGCGACAGGTTCTTATCCATATGTTCCACCCATACCAGGGCATGATCGCGTCGGCTGCCATGTCTATCGGACCTTGGATGATCTGGACGCAATCCGTCGTGATGCGGCCAATTGCCGGACTGGTGTTGTGATTGGAGGGGGTCTGTTGGGTCTGGAAGCGGCCAAAGCATTATCGGATCTCGGTTTGCAAACGCATGTGGTGGAATTCGCGCCGCAGTTAATGGCCGTGCAACTGGATCAGCAGGGCGGCGCTATATTGCGCAACAAAATCACTGCGCTGGGTGTGCAGGTTCATAACGGCAAATCGACACAAAAAATTATTGATGGTGATCAGAGCCGGCACAAGTTGGTGTTTGCTGATGGTGAGCTGGAAGCGGATCTGATTCTGTTCTCAGCAGGCATCCGCCCGCGTGATGCGCTGGCACGTGATGCCGGTCTCGCTGTTGGTGAGCGCGGCGGCGTTATTGTTAATGACTATTTCCAGACTTCTGATCCCGATATTTATGCCATCGGCGAAGTTGCATTGTGGCAGAACAAAATATTCGGACTGGTGGCGCCCGGTTATGACATGGCGCGCAAACTGGCAGCTCACCTGTGCCAGCAAAGCGGTGAAGCATTCACAGGTGCAGATATGAGCACCAAACTGAAACTGATGGGTGTTGAAGTCGGCTCCATTGGTGATGCGCAGGCACGGTCACCCGGCGCCAGAACTTGTGTGTATGAAGACGGAGTGAAAGGGGTCTACAAAAAACTGATCGTCAGTGACGATTGCAAAACCTTGCTCGGCGCCGTATTGGTGGGTGACACCAGCGACTACGACAGTCTGCTGCAGTACATGTTGAACGCTTTGCCGTTGCCAGAGTCCCCCAGCAGTTTGATTCTGCCCTCATTAGAAGGCAAACCCATGCTGGGCGTGGATGCTTTGCCCGGCACCGCGCAAATCTGCTCATGTAACAATGTAAGTAAGGCAGGCCTCTGCCAGGCTATTACATCGGGTTGCACTACCATCGGAGCGCTGAAAAAAGAAACACGTGCGGCTTCAACATGTGGTGGTTGCGCCAGCCTGGTCAAGCAGGTGCTGGAATCGGAATTAAAACGCCAGGGCATCGCGGTCAACGATCACATCTGTGAACACTTTGCTTGCACACGACAGGGTCTGTATCACCTGGTGCGTATTAACAAAATCCGCACCTTTGATGAGTTGTTGCAGCAGCATGGCAAAGGCCATGGTTGCGAAATCTGTAAACCTGCCGCAGCGTCAATTTTTGCATCATGCTGGAACGATTTTGTACTCGATCCCAAACTGGTTGGTCTGCAGGATACCAACGACAATTTCCTCGCCAATCTGCAGAAAGACGGCAGCTACTCAGTAGTGCCCCGTATTCCCGGCGGAGAAATCACACCACAAAAACTCGAAGTGCTGGCCAAGGTTGCACAGCAGTACGACCTGTATACAAAAATTACTGGCGGCCAACGTATCGACTTGTTTGGTGCGCGTGTTGATCAACTGCCGATGATCTGGCGCGACCTGGTAGACGCTGGATTTGAATCCGGTCACGCCTACGGAAAAGCGCTACGCACTGTCAAATCCTGCGTTGGTTCAAGCTGGTGTCGTTATGGTGTGCAAGACTCCGTGGGCATGGCCATTTATGTTGAAGAGCGCTATCGCGGGCTGCGCTCACCCCACAAACTAAAAATGGCGGTGTCGGGTTGCACACGTGAATGCGCAGAGGCACAAAGCAAAGACGTTGGAATCATTGCCACTGAAAAGGGATGGAATCTTTATGTGTGTGGCAATGGTGGCATGCGTCCGCGCCACGCCGAACTTTTTGCGTCTGATCTTGATGACGCGACGTTGATCCGTTACATCGACCGTTTCCTGATGTTCTACATCGCCACCGCAGACCGTCTGCAGCGCACTTCAGTATGGCGTGACAACATGGTAGGTGGTCTGTCGTATCTGCAGGATGTTGTGATCAATGATTCGCTGGGACTTGCATCGGAGCTGGAAGCACAAATGCAGTCGCTTGTTGATACCTATGTCTGTGAATGGAAACGCACCATTGAAGATCCTGAAGCACTTAAACGCTTCCGGCCTTTTGTGAATGACGACTTGCCGGATGAGCAGATTGTATATGTGCGCGAACGCGGACAGAAACGCCCGCCACGAGCAGAAGAAAAAGCATTGGCATCCATCGAACATGAGGAATTAGTCTGATGTTAATACTGGAGCGCAGCACGAACACAACATGGCATGACGTCTGTGCCATGGACGACATCATTGTCGGAACAGGAGTAGCGGCCCGGCTCAATGGCGAACAGTTGGCGGTGTTTAATACCGGCAGCGGCGTGTTTGCAATCGGCAACTTCGATCCTTTTAGCGGAGCCAATGTACTTGCCCGTGGTTTGCTTGGCGACATTGCTGGCGTGCTGGTGGTGGCATCTCCCGTCTATAAACAACACTTTTGCCTGAAGACAGGACAGTGTCTTGAAGATCCTGAGATCAGTGTGCCCGCGTATGAAACGCGCATCTGTGACCAATCAAAACGAATTCAGATCAGGGTCGATTCAGTATGAGCCGATCCCGACCCCATCTGCTGATTGTTGGAAATGGCATGGCAGGCAACCGATTGTTAACCCAGTTGCAATCGCTGGCGCCGGAAAATTTTCGCATCACAGTGATTGGTCAGGAAAAAGCAGCCGCGTACAACCGTATTCTGCTAACGCCCTGGCTGAACGGTGAGATCAGCACGGAAGAGTTGCGCTTGCAGAATTCCGACTGGTACGCGCGTCAAGAGATTACTCTACATCTGGGTGATGCAGCACTTGCCATCGATGTTGCACACAAAACCCTGCGTTGTGAATCAGGCAAGGAGTTCAGTTGGGATCTGCTGGTGCTGGCCACCGGTTCACACGCTTTGATACCGCCAGTGCCTGGCTATAACCTTAAAGGAGTCATGTGTCTCCGCACACGGGACGATGCCGCGCTACTTCGCCAACGGTGTACAGACAACGACGGTGCAAGTGGAATAGCTGTTGTGGGCGGCGGTGTGCTAGGGCTGGAAGCAGCCTGTGCATTACACGCCATGGGGCTGCCGGTAACGATAATACATCGCGACGCCTGGCTGATGAATCGCCAACTGGATCAAGAAGCTGGAGAGCAGCTCGCCGATACCATTCGCGCGCGTGGCATCAAAGTTCATACCGGCGTCAATTGCACAAAATTTATTGCGGACAAGAACAGCCCAGGGCTGCTTGCTGGCATTGAGCTGGTTCCGCTGGATGCCACTGGTGCTGATGTCAGCCCACAACAACTGAACTGCCATACTGCCGTGCTTGCCATCGGCATCAAACCTGAAATCACGCTGGCTAAAACGGCAGGTCTGAATTGTGAGCGTGCCATTGTTGTGGACAATTGGATGCGCACATCCGTGGAGAATATTTTTGCCTTGGGTGAGTGCTGTCAGATCAACCAGGAGATGTTTGGGCTGGTGGCGCCGGTTTATCAGCAGGCAGATGTGCTGGCTTCACTGCTCGCCGACGGAAAATGGCAGCGGGCAATGCCGGCGCGATTGCAGTACCAACCTAAAACACTGGCGACACGCCTTAAGGTTGCCGGGCTTGATGTGTATTCCGTTGGTTTGATTCCTGAGCAATCGTCGCGCTCTCTAATCTGGCGTGACTCAACACAGGGGCACTACCGAAGGCTGTGGCTGAAGGACAATCAGATTGCGGCGGCAGTAGCATTGGGTGACATCGATGGGCTACGTGAGTATGCAGGGTTGATAGATCAGCAGCAACCATGCACTGATCCGGTGTCATTGCTGCTCGGCGGAGGTGCCGCAGCATGAGCGGGTTGATGCCAGTACATGCGATTGACAAACACACGCGGTTAATTTCAAAAAAGACAAAAACAACGTGTGCCTATTGTGGTGTGGGCTGTGGATTTGTGGTGACTGCGGATGCCAATGATGGCACCAGAACACTGCAGGCCGACCAGCTTCATCCGGCAAACAAAGGCCGCTTTTGTGTCAAAGGCAGCTCTCAACTGGAAACCATCGGGCTGGACAACAGGCTGTTGTACCCACATGTTGATGGCCACCAGACAAGCTGGGATGAGGCGCTGGATGAAACTGCCAGACGGTTACGGGACACCATAAAAAACCACGGCCCAGACTCAGTCGCATTTTATGTCTCCGGCCAGTTGTTGACTGAAGACTATTATGTTGCGAACAAACTGATGAAAGGCTTTATCGGCAGCGCCAACATCGACACCAACAGTCGTCTGTGCATGTCGACAGCGGTTGCAGCACACAAACGCGTATTGGGAAGTGACAGTGTTCCTGGTTGTTATGAAGATCTGGAGTGTGCCGATCTTATTGTGATCACGGGCTCCAACATGGCGTGGACACACCCGGTAGTGTATCAGCGCATCATGGCAGCAAAAACCGCCCGACCGCAGATGAAGCTGGTGGTCATAGATCCGCGCAAAACCGTGACAGCCGAGTCAGCAGATCTGCATCTGCAGATCAAACCAGGTACGGATGCATTTCTGTTTGATGGCTTGTTTGCGCACCTGATCCGTTCAGCCGCGCTGGACATGGAATTTATACAAAGCCACACCAAGGGTTTTAATGACATTGCGACAAATAGCCTGACCAGAAGTCCTTCCAACATAGTGGTTGCGGAGCGTTGTGGACTGACTCAACACGAGGTCAACGATTTTTATAACGCGTTTGCCATGACTGAAAAAACCGTCACGGTGTTTTCACAGGGCATTAATCAGTCCGCCAATGGTGTGGAAAAAGCCAGCGCCATTCTGCATTGCCATCTGGCCACAGGAAAAATTGGCAAACCCGGTGCGTGTCCGTTTTCTATCACCGGACAACCTAATGCTATGGGAGGGCGTGAAGTCGGCGGTCTGGCCAATCAGTTGGCAGCGCATATGGATCTGGATAATGAAATGCACAGAGATATTGTGCAAAGTTTCTGGAGCAGCGAACACATTGCGCAGCGTGCCGGCCTGAAAGCAGTCGACCTGTTTGAAGCCATTCATAACGGACAGGTTAAATTTGTCTGGATCATGGCAACCAACCCGGTGGTGTCCTTGCCGGATGCTGATCGTGTACGTCAGGCCTTGCAGAAATGTGAGTGTGTGGTGGTATCAGACTGTGTTGCTGACACCGATACCTTGCGTCTGGCGCACATCAAGTTACCGGCAGCCGGCTGGGGCGAAAAAGACGGCACCGTTACCAATTCCGAACGTTGTATTTCAAGACAACGCGCATTCCTGCCATTGCCGGGGGATACAAAACCTGACTGGTGGATAATCTGCAAGGTGGCTGAGCGCCTGGGTTTCAACAAAGAATTTTCGTACCAAAAACCAGCAGACATATTTAAAGAGCACGCACAACTATCTGCTTACAAAAATGACGGCAGCAGGGACTTTGATATCAGCGCCTTCGCGACCATCACTCATCAGGAGTACGACGATCTGGCACCGACTTACTGGCCGATCAAATCCGGTCAGAGCAGCGGTGCAAAAAGATTATTTAACGACGGCGTGTTTTTTACGCAGGACGGCCGCGCCAATTTTGTAAAAACCGGATTGCAGGGCGCTCTTGTTGAAAACACTCTGACGTACCCGCTGATCTTAAATACCGGACGTATCCGTGATCAGTGGCATACCATGACACGTACTGGCCGTAGCGCGAGACTGCAACAACACCGGCCGGAAGTCTTTGCCGAGTTTCATCCAGAAGATCTTGAAAAATTGTGCATACGCGAGCACCAATTGATTGCGCTCAGCAGTCCACTGGGCCGCTGTGTGTTGCGCGCGCACATCAATAATGGTCAGAGTCGCGGTACTGTTTATGCGCCTATTCACTGGAACGATTGCTTCACCTCGGCAGGCCGTATTGACAGTCTGGTTTCTGCAGTCTGCGACCCGATCTCAGGTCAGCCGGCGTTTAAACAGACCGCTGTCAAAGCAGAGCCGGTGCACAGTGACTGGCAGGCCTTGTTAGTGTCCCGAACGTCACTGACATTGCCCGCGAATCACTACTGGAACTATCGCCTGCTTGACGGTTTGCACGTCTATAACATTGAAGGGATAGGCCAGTTTGATATAGGCCTTGTTAAACAACAACTGCCCGACACCCACAGCAATATTGCTGAGCTGAGTGACAGCGACAAGCAGGCAATTCGCCTGCTTGCTTACACCCATAGCGAAGTTCTGCTTGCTCTGTATGTGTGGCCTGAATCCACGTCAGACATGGCCGGTAAACCAGATGAAAGCTGGCTGATCTCTGAGCTCAATAGCACGGCGGCAAGCATTAAAAAGCTTTCTATGCGCTTATTGGCATTGGGCAGTGCTGTTCACGGTAACAGTGATGGGCCGCTGGTGTGCACTTGCCATCAGGTGAGACAGGCAGTTATCCAAAAAGCGATCAGCAGTGGTTGCTGCAGTGTGGAAGCCATAGGTCAGTGCACACGCGCTGGCACACAATGTGGATCGTGTGTGCCGGAGCTGCGCAAATTAATTCAAAACGTTGAACATTCTATCGGACAAAAAACAGAGACTTCAGATATCCACATCGTCGCGAACAATCTCATGCAGGAAGAAAATGTATGTCAAAAACCATGTTGATGAGTGCGGTACAAAGCAGCGTGAATTTTTCTGTAAATCTGTTTGCGTATGCGCCGTTGGTGCGGATGCGGGGCGATGCATCTGGCAGCTACAAAGTGAAATCTTCCAACGCATGCGCGACCCGGCATCGTGACAAAAAATCTGCCGGAAAAGTATGGCTGGTGGGTGCAGGTCCAGGCGATCCGGATCTGATCAGTGTAAAAGCACTGCGACTGATCAGACTCGCCGATGTGCTGGTTTATGATCGCCTGGTATGTCCGGATCTGATCGGCGAATGCCGTCGTGATGCCATCAGAATTGATGTTGGCAAACGTCCCGGACATCATCCTGTACCGCAACAAAAAATCGAAGAAATTCTTTGTCAGCAAGCGGCACAGGGACGCACAGTCGTGCGCCTGAAAGGCGGTGACCCGTTTATTTTTGGACGCGGCGGCGAAGAAATGCTCGCATTAAAAACTGCTGGTATTGCGGTAGAAATTGTTCCCGGCATTACAGCGGCAGCAGCCTGCGCTGCAAGCAGCGGATTCCCGCTGACACACAGAGATATCGCCGACAAAGTGACACTGGTAACAGCGCACTATAAAGACGAGCGTGACCGTACGGACTGGCGTGCACTGGCCGCTGACGGATCGGGCACATTGGTGTTCTACATGGGTCTGTCGTCAGTAGCCACCATTCAGCAACAACTCATAAAAAACGGATTGAATCCGCAAACACCTGCCGCACTGGTAGAGAACGGCAGCACAGCGGTGCAACGAACGGTCTACTGTTCGCTGGACACGTTGTCGGAAACAGTAACAGAACAACAACTCATATCACCCTGTTTGATTGTCGTGGGCAAGGTTGTGGCACTGGCCGCGTCCACGGAAACAAACCTGCAACTTTCTGAGTTGCAGAGCCAGAAAAAGGATTAACCACAACATTTCAAACCGGAACGGTCAAAGGGAACAGATATGAACAGAAGTACACAGCGATGCTTGATGAGTTCAGTTGTTATGATAGGTGCGGGAGTTTTTACCGCCGGCCAGTTGCAGGCAGCGGAAGAGCAGACGCTGGCACAGGCATTGAGCGCTGGCAAAACCACGCTCAATTTTCGTCTGCGAAGTGAACAAGTGGATGATGATTTGTTTGCGCGCTCAGCGCATGCGGGCACCTTACGATCACGTCTGACGTATGCCAGCGCAGCATGGCAGGGTTGGGATCTGAATCTGGAACTGGATCATGTTGCCCACGTCAGTGATGACAAATTCAATTCCACCAGAAACTCAAAACCATTCCTGCCCCAGATCCCCGACCCGGATGGGGCAGATCTGAATCAGGCCAATCTTCGTTACCGTCTGGGTGCTGCAACATTTACCGTCGGTCGCCAGCGTCTGCTGCGCGACAACCAGCGATTTGTCGGCGGAGTGGGTTGGCGCCAGAACGAGCAGACTTATGACGCCGTAAGTGTTGGCTACAAAGTGTCTGATGCGATTCAGATTGATTACGCCTGGGTTAACAGCACCCGCCGCATCTTTGGGCCCGACGCGGGCAATCCGTCACCGGCGCTGGACAGCAATCATCATCTGTTAAATGCGGCCTGGCAGGTCAATTCTGGTTTGCGCGCAGGTGCCTATCTTTACGCACTGGAGTTTGATGATTCAGCGCTGTTGTCATCAAATACGGCCGGGGTTTTTGTGCAGGGCACATCCGCT
>JAUYSM010000022.1 GCA_030696315.1 Pseudohongiella sp.
CTGCGCTCCGCTCGCTCAAGTGCGTACTCCCAGATATCCCAGGACACTTTTGCGTCTTCGCTCAGCTGCTCGTAGCTGAACGTGGATCGCATCTCGGCAACACTGTTGCGCCGCCACTCTAGCAAACGATCCATCGCCGCCTCTGACACATCATCGAGCTTGTCGTAGTCGGTTTTATCACCTAGGCGCGTACGACGCTGCGGACTGAAACTCAATTCCGCAGTGAACTGCTCATCCAGCCAAGCGGTCAGTCGCTGAGACTCTGTAGTCTCTTCGTTGACTGCCGCTTGTGTAAGCGGTGATTCCGCAGATGCTGCTGCATCGCTGGCCAGTGACTGTTGCGGAGCTTCCGGCTCGGAACACCCGGCTATTGCCAACACGATGGCAAGCGCCAATAGCGATTTTTTCATGATCATGGTTTCCCGATATCAGTATTCAATTTGGAAAGACACGCCAGTTCCGTCAACTCAGTTGGCACCAGCCAACCGCTCAACGATGTCGTAGTTTGCGCGCACAAACCGATACAGCTCGGCCTCAATAATACGCTCCTGGTCACTGTGAGCACCAAAACCCAAAGGGCCATCTTCAGCATCTATCGCCGGGCCAATGCCGTAGCAGTTAATGCCTTTGGCACGCAGATATGCCATATCGGTAGCACCCGTGCTCATGGTCGGGATGACGGTTGCGCCATAAATCTCTTGCATAACCTGCTCGATCACCCGGAACGCATCGGTATCCAGCGGCGTGGAAGCGCCAGGTCGCGTGTTTCGGGATGCCCAGTTCACAGCGATACCTTCATCGTTGATGACCTCACGCAAGGCGCTGATGAATTGCTCGGGATCTTCATCGGGCAACAAGCGCACGTCCAGGGTTGCAGTCACTTCCGACGGAATCACATTCACGCGATATCCGCCATTTACGATGGTTGGCGAAATGGTGCTGAACAGCACAGCGGCGTTGCGTGGCTCATTGGATTTCATCCAGGCCAGCGCCGCTCTGCCTTCCGCAGAACCCGGGTTAAGCATGGCTCGATATCGCGCAGCCGCTTCCGGAGAAGAAACCGATGCCATGCGTGAGAAATACGATGTGGTGGTATCACTCAGACGAATCGGCGGTTGCCAATCCGCAGCCGCTGCAATGGCCTTGGACATGTGTACTAATGCGTTGCTTTCCAATGGCACGGAGCCATGGCCGGCAATACCCGTGCTGGTCAAGGTAATGGCGCGCGGTAGCTTTTCAACTGTTTGTACGCCTGCATAATGCACCTGCCCCCCTTGACGCACGACGCTGCCGCCTTCCGCAATGCAGTGCTCCGCGTCAATCGCATCAAAATGCTGCTCGGTCATAAACTGGATGCCAATCTGTGTTGCGCCTTCTTCACCGGATTCGGCAAGAAAAATCACATCACGATCCAGTTCAACGCCCTGACGTTTGAGCATCAGCATGGTCATCAGACTGGCAACCACATTGTCTTTGTCATCCACCGTGCCCCGGCCATAAATCCAGCCACCATCACGCTCAGCGCTATACGGTGGGAACACCCATTTGCTGGGGTCGGTATTCACCGTGTCCTGATGCGCCATCATCAGCAGAGGACGTTTGCTGCCATTGCCACGCAGACGCGCAACAACATTGGGACGATTGGGATCGAGGGAAAACACTTCAACTTCAATACCTTCCTGCTGCAAAACCGACACCAGATAATCCGACAGTGGCTTTTCAACGCCTGGGGGATCTGCCGTGTCCATGCGCACGATGGCCTGAAAATGTCTCAGGGTTTCTTCATCGATAGCCGCCCAGTCGGTTTGTTGCGCCTGGGTTGAGGTGGTACTGATCAGCAGGGCGGCAATGGCCGCAGACAATCGATTGAGTTTGCGCACGGATCTTCTCCTGGAAGGGTATTGAGGCTTCAGTTTTGATGACCGAAGCCTACACCGCTCCATGCAGTGTGTCCATGCGCGCGCAGCCCTCAGTTACCTCGAACTTCAATAGCGCCACTGACGGTTGTCAACTCAACAGAACCATTACCCTGGCCGGTGGTAAATTGCAGACTGCGACCCGGGCCATATTGAGGCCGTACCGCCTGGTCATTGCTGATGCCGTTGTCAATTCGACTGCCAACGCTGGTGCGCAGATTAAAACGGGCATCAATATCTCTATCAAGACGCAACTCGATTTGTCCACTGACGCTGCTGCCATTGATACGCGGCGACATGGAGTTGAGAACACGAATCGCCAATTGACCGTTTATCCCGTCAAACTCCAGCAACTGCGCGCCATTCAGCGTTGCGTCGACCTCACCGTTGACCATGCTCATGCGGACTTCTTCCGCTGCGCTATCAATCTCCATAGAGCCATTAACAGTGCTGGCATTAAGCCTTCCGGCGGAGCCACTGTCGCTGATTTCGCCGTTAACCGTTTGCAAACTGACGCGACCACGAAGGTTGCTGCTGTTAATGGGGCCGTTGACAGTTTTTAGTTCAACAACACCACCCAGATCGGCAGCATCAATCTCACCATTCACTGTAGTTACCTTTGCTCCGCCTAGAATGCCTGCAATTTGTACCTCGGCGTTAACGCCCGAAAATTCAATATCGCTATTGGCTGGAACGATAAACTCCAGATCATTACCGTCTTCGTTTCTCCAGCCCCGCACGGAGCGCGGCATCAGTACCACAAAGCGTGTAAAACCATTGGCAGATTCCAGCTCAAAACCTTCGGCCAGTTCATCGAGCAAGCCTTTAACCACAAATGTGTTATCCGCGCCGGCTCGAATACGAACCTCACCGCGCATTGCTTCTATCGTAATTTTTTCGTTGACACTGACCTGACGGGTTTCATCGATGGCCTGCTGATCCTGGGCAGCGAGGACATCTTGTGCCAGCAGCATCAACATGACACTGGCCAGCATTAACAGTGCGGCTGTCAGATTTATAATCGCTTTCATTGCTCGTTCTCCATCCAGATTAAATTGTTGGTATCAAGCGAGCTGACCAATTGCAGGTACTCGACTTGTTGTTGATAAATGCCCTGCATCTGCGCCAGCAACGCGGGCTCTTCGGGGTAGTAATAAAGCGCGCCCTGCACTTCACTGATGGCCTGATCCCAGACAGCCATTTGATATTGCCAATTGCCAAGGTCAGCACTGACCTGGCCCAGACTGTTTATCCGTTCGGCCTTGATTGACTCATAAGTCGCCACAATCTGTTGATCTGCCGGAATCTGCAAGAAGTCACCTGATTGAGTGCTCTGACCCGGATTCAGACCCATCTCACCCCACCAAAGCGCACCTACCAGCGCCAAGGCAAACATGGCGGCCCATCGACTGCCCGTGAAAAAGTGCGGTGCCGGACGCTGTTGTTCCTGACTGACCTGCGCTTGCTCGTCCAGTCTGAGCTCAATACCTGCCCAAAGATCACGCTGGGGCGCAATCTCGCGGGGCAAACTATTTATGATCTGATCAAGCTCGTTATCAGTCTTCACCTAAAATTCCTCTTAACAACTGTCGTGCCCGGTGGTACTGCGCCTTGCTGGAGCCTTCCGCTATGCCTAGCATCGCTGCAATTTCTGTGTGCTGATAGCCTTCCAGAGCAAACAACACAAACACAGCCTTAGCCTGCGCCGGTAAACGTTGAATGGCCCTCTCCATATCTCTCACTTCAGCGTCGACAACCTTGTGGTCAAGCAGTTGAGCATTATCGGCGGTAGCTTCAACTTCCTCTGCTTCTACAAAATGCAGCCGCTTGTCCAGGCGCCACACATCAATAGCCGTGCGTGTTGCGATGCTGTGCAGCCAGGTTGACAGGGAACTGTCACCTTTGAACTCGGGCAGCCGCTGCCAGACCTTGATAAAAATCTCCTGACAAGCATCTTCCGCCTTCTGCACATCGCCCAGCAATCGCCAGCACACGGCGTAGACCCGTGCTATATGCTGCTGATACAGCACATAAAACGCCTTGCGATCGCCGTTCTGCGCAGAACGTATAACCTGTGTTATCTCAGCTGACATATCAAACAGTTCCCGTGTTTGATCATTATGACGGCGGCAACCCGCAGAAGGTTTAAATGCGTAATTTTTAAGTTGGGGACGGAGGGATCAAAATTTGATCCCTCCGTCCCCTACTTAAAAAAGGTATCATCCACGTCAGGAAGTTTATTGTCACCTCATCAAGAGATTTACGCGCGCCATGGCCACTAAAGCAACTGTATTCAAAGCTGCACTGCAGATTGCAGATATGGATAGGAATTATTATGAAGATCACAGCATCACGCTGGCGCGGCATCCGTCCGAGACTGATGAGCGCATGATGGTAAGATTGCTGGCTTTTGCGCTGAATGCCCAGGAGTTTCTGGAGTTCGGGCAAGGCATCACCAACGATGAAGAAGCGGATATCTGGAAAAAAGATCTGACCGGTGTCATCGATTTGTGGATCGATGTCGGCACCCCTGACGAACGGCTGATCCGCAAAGCTTGCGGTCGTTCCGGCGAGGTATGTATTTACAGTTACGGCGGTCGCACGGCAGATATCTGGCTTACCCAGAACCTGACTCAGTTTGAACGCCAAAAAAATCTGAAGATTTTTAATCTGGTCAGTGAAGAGACTCAAGCATTGGCGCAACTTGCGCAACGTACCATGCAACTGCAGGTCATTGTTCAGGATGGTCAGGTCACACTCAGCGATGATCGCAACAGTGTGACCCTGAATCCTCAGCTGGTCTTTGGCGCGTTATGACAAACCACTTTAGCGACGCGACGCCCGGGGATTCACCATATTCTCGGGCGTGAGAATTTCGATCAGCAAAGACTCCTCAATCAGCCCCTCCTCCCTGACCAGCTCCAGCACTCCGCGCCCGGTTTGCAATGCGATACCTGCAATACGGGTTGCATTGTCATAACCGATGTACGGATTAAGCGCAGTGATCAACCCGATTGAATTGTTTACCAGCTCTCGACAACGATCCTCGTTGGCAGTGATGCCCACAATACAACGCTCGCGCAACATATCCATAGCCCGGCGCAGCAAACGCATGGACTCAAGAATTTTGTAGGCGATCAAGGGCTCCATCACGTTCAGCTGCAGCTGGCCCGCCTCGGCGGCCATGGTGATAGCCAGATCATTACCAATCACTTGATACGCCACCTGATTCACCGCTTCGGGAATCACTGGATTCACCTTACCAGGCATGATGGACGATCCTGGCTGCTGTGGCGGCAGGTTGATTTCAAACAACCCTGTACGCGGGCCGCTGGACAACAGGCGCAGGTCATTACAAATCTTGGACAGTTTGACAGCAAGACGCTTGGTCATGCCCGAGAACAACACAAACGCCCCCATATCCGACGTTGCCTCGATCAGATCCGGCGCCAGGCGCATTGGGTGACCACAAATGCGAGTCAGATGATTCACCGCCAGCACCGCATAGCGTGGATCTGCATTTAATCCGGTACCGATAGCGGTGCCACCCAGATTGACCTCTCGGAGCAGGTCATACATGCCCGCTATACGTTCAACATCTTCGCCTAGTGTGGTAGCAAATGCGCCGAACTCCTGACCCAAGGTCATCGGTACGGCATCCTGCAACTGCGTACGTCCCATTTTTATGATCGATTTAAACTCGTCGCGCTTGCCCGCAAACGCCTGCTGCAGCAAGGTCAGACTGTCTACCAGCTCGGCATGCGACAACTGCAGACCAACACGGATAGCTGTGGGGTAAGCATCGTTCGTAGACTGCGACATGTTGACGTCGTTATTGGGGTGCAATTTGCTGTATTCGCCCTTGCCAAACCCAAGGTGTTCCAAAGCGACATTGGCGATCACTTCGTTGGCATTCATGTTGGTGGAGGTCCCCGCACCACCCTGAATCATGTCCACCACAAACTGGTCGTGAAACTCACCGTTGATGATGCGATCACACGCCACACAAATGGCATCGAACTTCACATTCTCAAGCTCTCCAATGTCATGGTTGGCAAATGCGGCGGCTTTTTTCACCATGGCAAGTCCGACAATCAGCTTGGGGAAATGCGCCAACGGCACTCCAGACAAAATGAAGTTTTCTAAGGCCCGCTGAGTCTGAACGCCGTAATAAGCCTCAGATGGCACAGCCAGTTGACCAAGCAAATCTTTTTCAAAACGGTGAGGTCCCTTGACTACGTCATCCTGGCGCGGAATTGGAATCATCATGCATGTATCCTGTAATGGTCTTGATTTAACAAATTGTGGATGATACTCAAAAAGGGGACGGAGGGATCATTTTTTGATCCCTCCGTCCCCTAAACTACCAGTTATCCGCGTTATCTCTCATAATAGCGGCCTATGACTACTTCAAGATCGACTAAAAGACCACGCAAACCCGCTTCCCGGCGGCAAACCAAGCCGTCCAGCAGAATGGGCTGGCTGATCGGCCGCTTGCTGATTGTGTTGGTGGCAGCAATTGCCATCTGGTGTGTATGGATTGATTACAAAATCCGACGTGACTTCAGCGCCTTGCAGTGGGCGTTGCCAGCGCGCCTCTATGCACGCCCGGTCGAGCTGTACGCGGGGGCACATCTGTCTGCTGCGGAGCTGACCGACACATTGCAAAGACTCGGCTACCGTGAGACCAATCAAGTGGCGGGGCCGGGTGAATATAACGCCAATGGCTCCCGCGTCCGGCTGTGGACCCGGGGCTTCAGTTTCTGGGATGGCGATGAACCCAGCATATATGCAGATATCGACTTTCTGGGACGCCGCATAAACTCACTACGCGGCAATCAGGCGACCGGAGATATTGCGCTTGCACGTCTGGAACCCGTGGAAATCGCTCAGATCAATCCCGATACCGGCGAAGATCGCCTGCCATTGGCGCTCAGTGATGTGCCAACCGATCTGGTCAACGCCGTTATTGCTGTTGAAGACCACCGCTTCTACAACCATTTTGGTGTTGATCCAATCGGCATCGCCCGCGCCTTTGTTACCAACCTGCGCGCTGGCGGGATTGTTCAGGGCGGCAGCACGCTGACCCAACAACTGATCAAAAATCTCTACCTGACTGAGGATCAAACGCTACGGCGGAAAATCGAGGAAGCGTTGATGGCGTTGGCGCTGGAGTTGCACTTCAGTAAAGACGAAATTCTGGGCGCTTACATGAACGAAATTTTCCTGGGTCAGGATGGCAACCGAGCTATTCATGGTTTTGCCTTGGCGGCCGAACATTACTTTGGGCGACCCTTGGACGAACTCGATCTGGATGAGTTAGCCCTGCTGGCCGGGTTGCCGCGAGGTGCGTCCTATTACCACCCACGTCGCAACCCTCAACGTGCCACGGACCGACGTAACGTCGTGCTGGCGCAAATGATGAATCAAGGGTTTATCAGTCAGCAGCAAATGGAGCAGGCGCAGAAACAAGAGCTGGGCGTCTCAGCCAGACCCACGCAGCGTGGCAGCGGCTACCCGGCGTTTATGGATCTGGTACGTGACGACCTGTCCCGCGACTATGACGCGGATGCCTTGCAGACCGAAGGCCTGCGCATCTTCACTACGCTGGATCTGCGTGTTCAGAACACCATGGAAGCTGCGCTCAATGATGCCGTGGCCGCCGTCGAAGTGCCGACCGCGCCGGGACAAACGGCAGGTGCGCCACTCGAAGCAGCCATGGTCATTACGGATGCCAGTACGGGCGACATACGCGCAGTCGCCGGCAGCAGACGACCGGGTTATACCGGCTTCAATCGTGCATTGCGCGCGGTACGCCCTGTTGGCTCACTGGTCAAACCTGCTGTCATGCTGACCGCTCTTGAATCTGGACGTTACAACCTGGCCAGTGTGTTGAATGACTCACCGGTGACCATCAAGCTGGATGGCAACAACACCTGGTCTCCCCGAAACTATGACAATCAGACGTATGGCGATGTGTATCTCTATGATGCGCTGCAACGCTCTTTAAACCTGGCCACCGTTGATATTGGCATGCAAGTGGGTGTACCGGAGGTTGTGAGCACACTCCGGGAACTGGGTCTTGCCAGCAATCCACCACCTTACCCTTCGGTTTTGCTGGGTGCAGTCAACATGAGCCCGCTGGACGTGGCGCAAATGTACCAAACTCTTGCCAGCAACGGCTTCCGTTCACCACTGCGCGCAGTGGAAGCCGTTACAACCGGTACCGGAGAGCGTCTGGCAAGATATGGCATCGAAACCGAACAGGTCGCTGACCCAACCTCAATGTACTTGCTGGAATGGGCCATGCAAGGTGTATTTGAGCGCGGCACAGCCCGCAACATGATGAGTCGCCTCGACAGAAATCTCCCGCTTGCTGGCAAGACCGGCACTACCAACGACCTGCGAGACAGCTGGTTTGCAGGCTACGGCAGCGACCTGGCCGGGGTAGTCTGGCTTGGACATGATGACAACCGCGATACCGGACTGACAGGTTCGTCAGGCGCACTAAGAGTCTGGACCGACATCATGAGCCGGTTGGATATCCAGCCCAGGCAATCCTTTGCGCCCGCCGATGTGGTGTTTCAGCGAGTTGCTCAACAAGCAATCCGCACCGGAAACGGTCGCGATTGCAGCGACACAATAATGCTCCCTTTTCGACAAGGGCAAATGCCCGACCCTGCCACCAGTTGTGACAATAACGACTCACTACTGGACCGTTTGATTGACCGCGTACGGAATATTCGCCCATGATTTCTCGCATCAGCCTGCTGTTAGCCATTTTTATGATCAGCGCTTGCGCCAGCTCTGGCAGTGCAACACGACCTGGCGCCCCGGTGTCGAACAGTGAACCTGCCGTTGTGCGCGGACAGACTGACAGCTCTGAGTCAGCGCAAGAACCGGCACGCTCTTATCCAGTTCAAGTGCCACCGCAACGTGTTGATGTGCCCGCGACGACCACTACCCCGCCGCCTGCCGAGCCTGCGCCAGAAACGCCAAGAGAACGCGCGGCCCCTCCGGGCACACCAGCGTCAACATTACTGGCATCCGTGGATCAAGCCATCGCCGACGGCGACCTTGAACGCGCAGCTGCGGTCAGTGAGCGTGCCTTGCGCATCAGTCCACGCGATGCGTACTTATGGTATCGATTAGCCAGCATACGCTACCAACAACAGCGTTATGGTGAAGCAGAAGGATTTGCGCGGCGGGCATTAAGTTTTGCTGGCAATGATGGCGAATTGAGCAGAGACATCAATAGCCTGCTCGGGCAGATTGGCCAGCGCTGATTCAACAGACTGGCTGATGCACCTCACCGCACATTGATCAGCCAGCGTTCATCCTGACACAGCAAACAGTCCGCACCCACAAACAGTCGAGCGGCCTGAGTATCATCGAGCAATTTCCAGCGCAACCAGCCGGTCATCGGGCCACGATAGCTGCCCCCAGTGCTCATGGGCGCTAAATGTGTAGCCCCTCTTAGATTGGCCCAGAATACCGGGACATTAGCCGAATCGAACACCGGTCTCTGATTGGTATCAGCACTGGCTGTAAAATCCTCTTGCCCAGACAGCAACAATAACGGGCCCGTCTGATTGGATGCTGCCTGAGGATTGTGGCGCTCACCCAACACGTAAGGTTGGATCGCAACCACCGTGCTTATGCGCGGATCCCGCCCCAGCATGATTGCGCCGCCACCACCCTGCGAATGGCCCGCAACACCGATTCGATCTGCATTTACGCGCTGATAAAACGGGCTGTCGGTGTTGTCCTGCTGCTCAAGCATATAATTGAGGCAGTCCCGCATTTCGACGCCGCGACCCGCATTCGGTGTCATTGCCGCCACCACAATCATGCCGTGGCTGGCCCAATGTTCCAGCAGGTTACGGTACGAGGCTGGGCTGGCGTACGTACCATTCCCCCAGATTACCAAAGGGTGCTGTTGGCCCCGGGCTGCCTCAGCACCAGGCTCAAGCCAGGCACGCGGATGAAATATTCGGCAATGCAGCCCGCCACGACTCTCGACAATATCCTGCGATGGGCCTGCATCAACGTAAGTCTGGGTCAGATGCGCGTCATCAACTTGCGGTGGTGCCACACATCCTGCGACAAAAAAACTGACTAAAACGCTCAAAATTGAGCTTTGACATGCAGATTCAAAAATATTTTTACATTGAGTTCCAAAATTTGAAATGTGCATTTTATTTTTACTTTACAACCCGTTAACTTTAATTGTCGACTTGCTTTTACAAATTTTTACTTGACTTTTTACTTGCCAGACAAAAATCACCGCTAAAGATCTTCACTCAAGTGCCGCTGTAAGTTCATGAAGGGGAAACTTCCCCTAAAAAATCAGAGCAGTCAACAGACCGCCAAACCATAACCTTACATTTAAATGTCAAAAGATACGCCGGGATTTTTTCATGAAAACATATGCTTTTTCCAAAACTTTAACACAAACCTTTTTAATCAGCCTGCTTGCAGTTCTGACCCTAAACCCCGCGCATGCACAGCGCGGTGAAGTCTCATCAGCAGATGGCGGTAGTGATGCTATTGCTCGCTTCCTGATGAATTTTGGTCGCTTTATTGACTGGCCAGACAGCGCTTTCAGCTCTGCGGACAGCGCCTTACGTGTTTGTGTGCTGGGCGAGAACCAGCTGGGACGCTCGCTGGGCCAGATCGTGGATGGTAAAAAAGCTGGCGATCGCACGATGTCGGTCAGCGATGTGCCAGGCTCAGCGGTTGCTGACGCAAAAAATTGCCAGATTGTATTTGTCAGTGCCAGTGAAACTGCGCGCGCTGCAGAAATCGCCAGCAGCCTTGAAGGTGCGCCCGTGTTGACTGTCAGCGAAATCGGTGACTTTACCAATCAAGGCGGCATGATTGGACTTTCCGGGCAACGCGGTGATGCGGTCGCAATTCGCATGAATCGCGCACGCATCGAAGGGGCTGGCCTTAACGTTCGTGAACAATTGATGCGTGCCATATCACAATAATTACTATTGTTGATGACGCGAGAGGACTACTCCGTGCTAAACGTTAACTGGACTTTAAAGTGGAAAGTACTGACTGGAGTGACACTGACCAGTGCACTCGCTGTTGTTGTGTCTACTGCCATCTTTGTTGCGCTCGAACTAAACCGATTGGATCGCACAATTGATACTCAGGCGCTGACGACTGCTCGACTGATTGGCGCCAATACCACCGGAGCTTTGGCCTTTATGGACAATAATTCCGCATCAGATACGCTGGCTTCCTTGCAGTTAAATGAGGGAATTATGGCAGCTGTTCTGTTTGATGATTCGGGCTCAGCGTTTGCAAACTTCACTGCGCAGAACAGCGGAGGCACATTGCCACAACGTCCTGGTGCCCGTGAAGTGACACATCGACCAGAACTTGGTTACGTGGAGTTGAACGAACCCGTTGTCATGGATGGTGACACCATTGGCACTCTGTACCTCAGGGTCAGCCTTGAAGAACGTGAGCAGACGGTCAGCACTTACTTTATGTCGTTTTTCATGATAGTTGCGGGCGTCACGGTAATGGCACTGGCCATTTCCTTGTTGATCCAGCGCTCAATTGTTCGTCCGGTTGTTGAAGTGGTGAATGCACTGCGCGATATGGCAGAAGGTGATGGCGATCTGACGCAGCGCATTAAGGTGTCCAGCCAAGACGAGGTGGGGGAACTGGCGCATTGGTTTAATGTGTTTGCCAACAGAATCCAGACTGTTGTCGGCAAATTCAAAGACTCTGCCAATAATCTCACAATGGCTGCCGGACAATTGTCCAGCACAATCACCCGCACAGCTGAAGGTGCTTTACGCCAACAAACCGAGATCGAGCATGTTGCTAAATCGATGTCCGAAATGGCAGGCACGGTGGAGGAAGTGGCTCGCAATGTCAGTTTGTCCGCCAGTGATGCACAAAGAGCCGATGATGAATCTGCCAAAGGAGCTGATGTAGTGACCCAGACCATGGGCGCAATCAACGCTCTGGCGCGGGATATCGACAAAGCCTCTGAAGTGATCACGGATCTGCAGAAAGAAACCGACAGTATTGGTTCAGTACTAGATGTCATCCGTGGCATCGCAGAACAAACCAACCTGCTGGCATTGAACGCTGCCATCGAGGCGGCGCGCGCTGGAGAACAAGGTCGGGGATTTGCGGTAGTTGCTGATGAAGTTCGTACGCTGGCCAGTCGCACACAAACGTCTACTGAAGAAATTCAGGTGATGATCCACAAGCTGCAGTCCGGTGCCAATCAAGCGGTGTCAGTCATGGTCAAAGGCCGAGACCAGGCCGCAACCAGCGTCGATCACGCAGCGCGCGCTGGCCAGTCGCTGCAGACGATTACACGTGCAGTTTCAGTGATCAAAGACATGAGCAATCAGATTGCCAGCGCATCTGAAGAGCAGTCAGCTGTCACTATCGAGATAAATCGCAACATCAATAACATCTCTGAAGTAGCTAACGAAACTGCCAGCGGCTCGCGTGAAATCAGCAAAGGCGCAACCGAATTGGCCAGACTTGCCTCAGAGTTGAACACACTGGTCGCTCAGTTCAAGTGTGCATAGTGTTGTCTATCGGCTGGTAGTCGACTGGGGCTAGTCGAGAGAGGACGGAGGGATCACCTCCGTCCTCTGTTTGTTTTTATTGCCTGAGATCTGCAATCACTCGCCCGACAGCAGGCACACCCACTTCGTGACTAGCGTCGCGCCAAGGCTCCGCCAATGCGTCACGCTCCCACTCCCTCATGCTATCCAGATTGAGCAGCAATCCGGCATACGCCATGCTGGCCGGACTCATTTGCAAACCATAACTTTGAATACGAAAGGCAACCGGGGCGAAAAACGCATCAACCGCCGAGAATACACCACCGGCCAGATAAGGCCCGCCAAACAGCGCCAAGCCTTCAGACCATAACTCCTCCAGCCGATCAATGTCCTTTTTGAGTGCTGGCGAAATCGTGTGTAAGGCAACTCGAACACCCACGCTCATCCCGCAGATATCGCGCAAGGCTGAAAACCCAGAATGCATCTCAGCAGCAGCGCAGCGTGCCCATGCCCGCGCCCGCTCATCGGAGGGCCAGATGCCTTCACGTCGTTCCGCCAGGTACTCGGTGATACCCATCGAATCCCAAACGGCAGTGCCATTGTCCATCAGGCATGGCACTTTGCCACTGGGACTGAATGCACGAAACAGCTCCCAACTCGAACCATCACCAAACGGCACCAGATCCTCCTCAAATGTGATGCCCAATTCACGCATCAACACCCACGGACGCAGGGACCAGGACGAGTAGTTCTTATTTGCTATAAACAAGGTAAACATAGTGTTCTCTCCTCAGATTACGAGGTATCGCTCCTGAACGAAGCCATTTTTTGAGGAAACCGCATTTAACAACTTTAAAGGTCTCTCGGCGCCCGCCATGCTGAATAATGGCAATCCACTGCCCAGCAGAACCGGAATACGCGTAATGATCAGTTCATCAATACAATCTGCCAGCAAAAACGCCTGTATGGTCAGCCCACCATCAATGTAAAGTCGATACAGTTTTTTCTGTGCCAGTCTTTTGATGATTGCCTCCGGGGTACCCGCATCAATTGATACCTTGCCCTTCAGACGATCAGGAATATCCAGACTGCGAGAGGTCAACACAACAACCGGTATGTCATACGCCCATTCCCCAAACCCCAGAACTTTCTCAAAGGTGTTACGCCCCATCACCACCGCGTCAATGTCAGTGATAAATTGCTCGTAAGAGAGTCCCTTCATTGCTTCAACCGAATACTCCGGGCGCTGCAGCCACTCCACATCGCCATCCGGACGGGCAATGAACCCGTCAACACTGGCGGCAACATATACCAGACAGGTCGAACTTGTGTTGTTTGCCATTATTGACTCCTGAGCAAAGATAAAACAGCTGAAACCGGCAACGAAGGGTGCTCATCTCCGTTGACGCCATCGACATCACTGGCTTTGAATAGAGCGTTATATACCGCCTCTTCAGTCGCTTCCACTACTGCCTGAAATAATGCCGTCATATTGTCATTGGGCAACTCTTCAAACGCATGCGTCTGTGTGCGCCGTTGTTCAGTTCGCCGCACGGACTCTGCAGTTGAAAACGCCAGCGCATAGTCACCCGAGCCATTGGACATGACGGAACCGGTTCTGCTGATACCCAAAAACGCACGCGAAGCCAGTCGGCGCAAATTGCGATCTGACAAAGGTGCATCCGTTGCAATAATGATCATCACAGATCCGTCTGGACTCGTCTCAGTCGGCATCTGCTGAGCCGCCAGAACCGATGCGTTCACAGGTATACCCATGATGGTCAGTTCCCCGCCGTAATTGGTCTGCACCAGCACGCCTAGCGTGTAGGCTCCGTCTGCAACAGGCAACACCCGGGAACTGGTGCCAATACCGCCTTTCCATCCGAAACTGACCGTGCCCATGCCAGCACCCACACTGCCCTCTGCCACTGGCCCGCCTGTTGCGGCTTCAATTGCATCAATGGCATGTTGCGGCCTGACTGCACGCAGCCGGATGTTGTTGATGCGACCATCATTCGTTTCACCAACGACGGCATTTACAGACCTCACCTGCTCGTTGCCCGCTTGCCTGAGCGTCCAGTCAATAACACCTGCTGCAACTTCGGGAACAGACAAGGTGTTGGTCAGCAGAATAGGGGTTTCGACCTCACCCAGCTCAATGATCTGAGTGGTGCCCATCATTTTCCCGAAACCATTGCCTTGTGCAAATCCGGCAGGCACCTTGTTCTGGAACAGATTACCTGAATGAGGGATGACGGCAGTCACACCGGTGCGTATGTGTGGCTCGTCTACCAAGGATACCTGCCCCACCAACACACCAGCCACGTCAGTGATGGCGTTAAACTGCCCAGCTTGATAGATGCCTGGGGCAATCCCTGCCTCACGGGCACGCGGGTCATTATCATTGGCGTACAACACGCCACTTATCAACATTAACAGCAGCACACTACTGAAAGACCGCATGCACAACATCCTTTTGTTTGATAAAAAAGTTAATTGAACGTCTGCTCAGGGTTTGGTCAACAACCAATCCGATGCAGAAATCCGATAGACACAATGTTCACGAAGCACATGCCCCGGTGGGACAGAAGGATGTTCAAACGTCGCTGGATCGCGTGTCATCGCCAGTCTTTCCATAACGGCGCTGGACGGGGTATTGACTACCGACGTGAATGACACAATTTCAGTCAAACCCATCACACTGAAGCCATAGTCGATGCAGGCACGTGCGGCTTCGGTCGCGAACCCTTTCCCCCAGGCACTACTTTTCAGGCGCCAGCCAATCTCAACACAGGGATTAAAAGGCAGATCAATAGTCGGGGCATGCAAGCCGACAAAACCGATAAATTCTCCGGTGGATTGTACTTCGACGGCCCACAAGCCCCAACCCTGCCTTTCCAGCATCTGCCGACAATTTTCGGCCCAGCCTTCACTTTGTTGTGGCGACAAGCCACCCGGAAAATATTTCATCACCTCAGGGTCTTCATTCATGGCAACAAATTGTGGGACATCCTCCGGCTTCCATTGCCGGAGGATCAGCCTTGCGGTTTTGATGGGGGCGACATTGGTCACCCCAGCAAACTCGCAAACACGCCGCGATACCAAAGCACCGCAACGATCACAATAACAGTGCCAAGTACTGCCCAGGTTTTCCATGGCCGTTTCTTTTCAGCAAATGGATCAGCCAGTGAACGACTGGCCCCTGCTGGCAGTTCTGCCAGACCTGTGAGAGACGCCCCAAATGGCACATTTATACGCGCGCGTGTATTCACAGCCCAACCATTGGCATCAAGCAGCGGCCCAAGATTACGGCGCCGCAACGTCAGATAGGCCATAAACACCGACGGTCCGGAAATCAACAACATGACGCCCACCAATACCAACGGGATCTGCCACAACGCCAATGAAAACAAACCTGCCGCAACGGCGGCGAGTGATGTCCCTATTGCGCCTACTGCCAGCCCGATGGCTGCAAAAATACCCGCGAATTTTGCAATATCAAAATTCGAAGCAGCCTCTTTAGGCGCGGCAACGTTTGTGACACCTGCCGTTGTTTTTGCCTCGATATCTTTATCACGGGAGGCCGCAAAATTTTGCAATTGCGTCTCGATGAACGCAGCGACTCGATTATAGGGTGACCAAAAAGCCTGGCGCAGACTGACCGGTTGAGCGACTACCTTATTCACGGTGGCACGCCAGTCTTTGCCTTGACGGTCATAAAAAATCCCGTTACGCCCAGGCACCATCAACTCGTCAACATCACCGCCGGTCAGCGCCGCAACAATAGCCAGCGGCGCCTCTCCTTTGCGTTCACAGGTGCAATACACCAGATAACAACCGCTGAACGGGGCCATGGTGGCATGCCGCCCCATGTCATTCACACGCATGACCAGTTCGCAGCTACGTTGATCGAGATATAAGGTGCCAGCCTGGAAAATTGCTTTTTCTTCGCCGCGATAGAAATCACTCAGGGACACAAAATTCTGCAGCAGTGTCACCAGATCACGCTGATAACGCACCAGTCTTTCAACTGCATCAACGGTTGCGGCAAAACTTTTGGCGGCCAGATCCTGCTCGATCAGAGCAGCCAGTTTCGCCTGACCGTCTCCATCTACGATGGCCTTAAGTCTGTCTACGCCCAGCTTGTGGACGGCTGTCTCTGGCCGAGCTGCCTGCCAGTTGCGCCAGGCGGACAAACGCGTTGATACAGCGCCCCATTGTTCGGCAGTCAATACGCCCTGTTTCGCAGCGATGTCTCCCAGCAAAGGGGTTATGACCTGATTAAGCAGATGCTGAATGGCACTTGCCCATGCTGGGTTAACACCTTCGGCTAACGGCAGTGACTGACCAGCGCCGACTGAGGCCAGTGGCAAGGCTGCTACATCAGCATCGGAATTGCCTATCGCCCGGTTGTTTAAAACCGCATAAACCGCAGGAGCAGGGTTGAGCGCATCCACAGCACGCGCATCAAAAGCTGCCAGTTTACAGCGCACAAAATAGTCATCCACTTTAGCCTGCACTTTCTCGAAGATGGCAACCGCTTCTGCTGTTTTGTCTCCCAATGGCTGGAATTGCGCATCACTCTCCGAACCGGCTTTGTGCCAGTCCAACACGGCCTGAGCCTGTGTGTAGAAAGCAGAGACCGACGCGGATGTCACACCGTTAACACCACTTCTGTCCGGTGATCCGCCTTGTGTGTCGAGAATCTCGGCAATCAGTTGCCGCACATCAGCATCGTTGCTCAATTCAACGGCAATAACCCCATCGCCGTTAAAGTGGTCGGGTGAAAACAAACGTGTCGTATCGGAAAGATCAGCGACGTCGAGCGCGTCGTCTGGCGCTTTGCCCATGTATTGCAACACAGTCAAAGCGGTCGCTTTGATGGCAGCGCCCTCTGCGTCGTGGTCTGCGATGACAGATACAGGCAAACCCTGATCCTGAAACAAAATGGAGGCATCGACCAGACGATCACAGCTCCATTTGACTGCAGCAAGAATTTCCGGGACGCGGATTTGGCCGTCACCATCGGAATCCAGCAGCGCTGCAGTGCGTGTGTCAAACTCCAACCCGGTTGTTGGGCAGTTCAGGACTGTCCAAAGTTTTGGGTCCAGCTCTGACAAATGCTTGAGATCGTCTGCGGTTTCAAGTTTGACCTGATCAAATCCTCCCGATCTGAAAAAGCGCCATGTGTGTTTTGGTTTGTTTTTATTCAGCACTCGATCAAGCACGTTATGAGCTCCAGTTTGATGTTATGGGCTCGATAATAATGCAAGCTGCGCGCGCCACCAAGTGGGAAAGTGGGGTGACAAATGTCGGTGTTTATCAATTCCCCTTTATTTTGCTGAGCTCATCATTCAGGTCATAATTTTTGTCAGTCACAATCCTCTCCAACACAACCAGGCGCTGCTTGACGTTTTCGAGCTCTTTTTGAATCTCGTTTTCGCTGATGCTGCTGACCTTGCGATCGAGTTTTGTCATCCCTTTACGGTATTCAAAATACTGAGTAATCAGCACAATCAAAACGATATAAAACCAAAAGTTGTCAAATATGTTCATAACAGCCTCTCTTGTGAGCTCAATTTGATTGCCTGACATCCCATTTAAATTAAAACTGACGAGCTAAAAAACCTACTTGACGTAGTCAGCCCGATCAAGCTGATGCACCAGCGTATTATCCTCACCGAACATTCGGTGGCCGACCGGTTTGAATCCCAACCGCTGGTAAAAACGGTGCGCTCTGACGTTACTTGCCAAAGGATCGATAATAATTCCGGTTACATTGTTGGCCATAAAACATCGCTCAATGGCTTGCCGCATGATGATGGTGCCATATCCTTGACTTAAATAATCTGCCTCGCCAATCCAGATATCAATGGCCCGTAAGTCATTAGACACGTCGCCCCAATAATGACTCTCCTCTTGTGCTGGATTGATGATCTGCACAAATCCAATAGGAACCCCGTTTACCTCCGCTACCAGTTGCTCACGCCAGAAGGGTGTTTTGAGCAATTCTATCTCCCAGTCCCAATCGTCATTGGGATCAGATTCAAGAACATGCGGCTGCTCATCCCAATGACGTAGCAACGGAGCGTCATCAATACATGCTTCTCGCAAAATGACTCGAGTCTCGCTCATCTTTGTGACCTCATCACTGACGGATTCGTGTTTCTGCCACACCTGCAACATGGATCAAACTCTGACTTTCTCGCACAAGCGTTGTCAATTGCGCCCGATTTTTCACATGTGTCTTCTGATAAATGCGCGACGAGTGATCTTTGACTGTTTGCAGCGAAATAAACAACTCGTTGGCAATTTCCTGATTTGTTTTGCCCGCATAAATGCCGCGCAAGATATCGGCTTCACGCTTACTGATCCCAAAATGGTTCAGAAAGTCATCTAGTGACCGAGGCTGCGGCATCTGCTCATCAATGGCATGGTAACAATAGACAACCACCATAGCGGTATTAAATAGATAAAACACAAACGCAAAAATACTGTCGTAGTGCTGATACGCACCAAGGGGAGTAAACATACCCAAGTGAATCAGTCCGGCACCGGCCGCAAGTACAATTAGCCATCGCTTTCCAACCTCACTGACCACTGCCTGCTTGCCTTTGAACAATATAACCAACAGTGACAATGCACTCACCATGGCCAAAATGGAACAGACCCCCGTGACACTGTCTTTGATTGGCCAGCCACTGAAATACAAGCCTGAAAAAATCGCAGCGCTTAGACCCGCCGTCAACAGCAGAAGTGGTAAGGCCGGCTGTTTTTGCAAACGTGCCGCCCACACCAGCAGCATTACCAGGCTGACTAGCAGAAACGGCGCACCCATTTGCGCCAGCAGCGTTGCTACCCATTCAATGTTTTCGATTTCCATAAAACCGGATAACAAAATCCCGCTCCACAGACTGTAATAACCATACACATACAACAGGATCAGAAAATACTGCAGGTATTGAAAACAGCCATTGCTGTTGGTCTGGCGGAAACGAAACAGCACCAGCAATCCGCCGGCGGTCATGGATAAACACAAGGTAAAGCTCAACCAAAGCGGCAAGGTATCCAGATTGATGTTGTAAATCAGCATGCAGGCGCCGCAACGTTATTTGTCTGATGGGTGGACGATGCTGGAAATATAACACCCGAACCGTTTTTGGCAGCCCTACCAAAGTAGGAATCTGCAAATCACTACCTTGGTAGGTTTGCATGGGGCAAAAACTGGTCTAATTTCGGTTTCAAGAGTGAATCATCAATCCGCCCGTCACACTCTGAGGAAACTGATATGAGCAATGAGCTGAATAGTGAAGAGCAAAACCACACTCATAAAGAATGGCCAGAGCCTGGCATAGGCAGCGCGCTGTCCTGCGGCTGGAGCAGCATGAGGAGCAACTTTCTGGTGCTGTTTCTCGCGGTGTTGGTCGTAACGGTGTTTATGACACCTTTGCAGTTCGACGGTCCAGGTCCGCACGGCGGTAGCACAGCGCTGACTGAAATGCTCGAACTGGCTTATGCACTTCTGCTGTATCCCATTGTGAATTATGGCGCTGACATGATTTTTGTCAGAGGTGTCAGGGGGGATCATGTAGAGGTGAAAAGTATTTTTGATGGCTTCAAGAACTACATTAATGTGGTGCTGGCTTCACTGCTGACCATTGGTTTGATTGGCATCGGCACCATTGTGTTCCTGATACCCGGCATCTATGTTGCCTGCCGACTGGCGTTTGTATCGTACCTGGTCATGGATGAAGGACTGGACCCTATCGCCGCCGTAGAAGCAAGCTGGAGAATCACCCGCGGCCACGCCTGGAAGATTTTTATGCTGGGCTTTCTGTCTATTTTTATATTTGTCTTTGGACTGGTATTACTGATCGTGGGGGTATTTCCCGCCATCATGTGGATCAAAGCTTCATTTGCAGCACTGTACCTGTCTATAACCAGCCAAGGCACACCAGAACCTGAGCTTGCACCCTGATCTGTGTTGCCATCCTGATTATCGGATGGCAACAGGGTTGATGACGGTCTGGACCGCACCTTTGAACTTTGGTTGGCCAAGCACAAACATAAACTCCTGAGCACCGTCGGCGGCCAATGCTGCGGTGTTCATGCTCTCCAGAATATAAACGCCTTGTTTCGCCAACAGGGTCTGGTGCACAGCAAAAACACGTTGAGGATTTTCAAAAGGGATGACCTCCAGTGCGGGCGTGTCCGCGCCAATGGCCACCACACCCAGGTCAGCCAGATAGTTTGCTCCCTCGACACCCAGACCAGGCTGTACTGAAATAAAGCGCTGGTTATCGTTACCTAACAGTTGCATCCAACCGGTATGAAACAGCACAACATCACCGGATTTGATCTGTATGCCCTGAGCACTCGCGGCCGCCTGAATCTCTGCACGATTAAAGGCCGTACCTTCGCTGACCATATCCACACCAAAATGTTTTGTCATATCCAGCAACACACCGCGTGTCACAATTGGCGGAATGGTATGAGTGCCCAGCTCTGCAAGCCCGCCATCGGCAACAATCTGGGCACTTGTGAGGCCGTTGTAATACTGGTTGCCAATGCCAAGGTGCCCCAAACCATCAATTTGAGAACCAATTCCGAAACTGGTGGTGACACGTTCATCATTGGAGGTCACGGCGTCTGTACCAACCGGCACATTCGCGCCAGAGGCAATGATGTCAATTGAAAAGGTACGCGTACCGTACGCGGGCGAATCTTCGGCAGTCTCAACACCCAGTGAGTAGACTTTACCGGTTGTGATCAGCTTCGCCGCTTGCAACACAATCTCTGCACTGAGATTGTTTGCTGCACCGATGCGATCATCGGCACCAAAACGAGAGGGCACCCAGTCCTGCGCCATTGCCGCGTCGATCAAGCTTGCGCCTATGACCACTGAAACAATCAGTCCTTTCATTTTTTTTGTTGTCATTGTGAACCCCTGTCTATCACACCACGCGTTAAAACTGTCTGGGCCTGATGATAGTGGATTCCCAACGATAGGAAACAACTTTTTAAATGGGCCATTGACAGAATGTACTTTCTAATACAAAGTACTCTCCATGCAGCCTATTACTGGTTGTAGAAAGTTAGTAACTGACCTTAACCCACTAAAATTTCAGGAGAGTAAAAAATGCAGATCAGTCGTGACGAAGCCGCTCAGGCATTGGCAGATATCAGAGATGCGCGTGGACGCGTGAATCAGCTTCATGGGTACAGTGATGCTGCGCCATTTCTCATCCTTTGGGGTTTGATCTGGCTGGTTGCCAATTCAACAACCCAATTTGCACCTGATGCAGCCAATATGACGTGGCTCGCGGGCATCATCGCAGGCTCGGTATTGACCGTGGTATTAGCCACAGCTCAAGCACGTCAGCGCGGCAGCAGAGATATCAGCAGGCATAACGAAGCGTCACAGATGGGTGCCCGTCTTGGCATGACGCAAGGTGTTGTGCTGGTATTCTTTATCGGGCTGATGGCCATAGTCTGGCCTTTTGACGCTCGCCAGTTTAATGCGCTGATCTCTTTGTTTTGGTCATGCGCCTATATGGCTGCCGGGATTTGGATAGGCATGAGACTATTCTGGATTGGAGCAATTACCACGGCGGCCATTCTGTTCGGCTATTTTTCACTCGAACAATACTACGCGCTGTGGATGGGTTTGGCTGGCGGTGGAAGCCTGATTGCTGGCGGACTGTGGCTGAGGAGAGTGTGATGGAAGGTCCTGATGAAGTCATTCACCAGTCAACAAGATTGCGTATAAGTGCGATTCTGAATGCACTTGGCGCCTCAGAATTGATGGAGTTCAGCACCTTGAAGGCGCTGATGGGCGCAAGCGACGGCAATATGGCAACCCATCTGACGGCGCTGGAAAAAGCAGGATATATTGCAGTTACCAAGGACTTCCTGGGGAAAAAACCACGAACACGCGTTGCATTGACTGAAGCAGGACGTCGCGCATTTGCAAAACACGTGGCCTATCTGAAAGCATTATTGGATGCGCAATGACTTGCCTGCGCAAACACGATGATTGTCTTGAGATATCAGGTTTTTTTCGCCAATGCGTCCTTTAGTCCGGCAAAAGGATTGTGCGTTGCGGGAGCCAGCTTTTTATCGGCCCGGCCACCGTAGCGCACAAAGTCGACAAATTTGCTGTGTTCTTCATCGTGACAATACAGGCAGAGTAACTCCCAGTTACTGCCATCAGCCGGGTTATTGTCGTGATTGTGGTCAACATGATGAACTGTCAACTCACTCAGATTGGCGCGGGTAAATTCCCGCGCACAACGGCCACATACCCAAGGGTAAAGTTTAAGCGCGCGATCACGATAACCAACTTCGCGCTTTGCAATATAGTCGCGCTGGGCCTCCAGAATTTTGTCCAGTTTGCTTTTGCCTTCAGCTTCTTTAGCCATACCCAGCCTGCCCGTGTTACCTACTGCATAAAATGTAGCACACTCCAGCGGCTGCCCGTGGATATAAAAAAAGGGGGCCAGCACTTACATGCCAACCCCCTGAAACTAAAAACCTTCCTAGCAGGGACTACATAAGCTGACGATGAATAGATCTGAAGATATCCACAAATGTGGGCACCCGCTCGATCTTGATTGGCATATGTAGCCGCCGCGCGACATCACTGGCTGAAATGAGACCGCGGATGTGATCATGAGCACGATCAACCACCAGGCAGTGCTGCTGCCCGTTACGTTGCAAAGTTTGAACAATGTCGCCAATGCTGGAGCGCTCTAACTGCTCCAGATCAAGCGCCAGAATTGAGCGCTTTGGACACATCATATCGCTGACAGAGATTTCGCCAAGCCTCTCCCCATTGGCGACCCTGATCATAAAATGCTGCTCACTCAGATCCTCGCTGCTGATGGTACCGATGAACTCATTATCTGCATCTACAACCAGATTCATGCGGACATGTGCTTTACGCATCAGCAGTTCAACATCAACTGCTCGCGTCGAACCCTCAATTGTCATTGGACGATGTTTTTTGAAATCAGTAAAAAACTCTGTTGCTGGCGAATGAATATCCAGATCGTTAAATTCATCGGGCTGCACCATATGGGCAACACTATCAACAGGAAATAAAGTAATTGTGTGCATAAAACTCTCCTGAAAAATTCTGGCATATGACCCAGTTGCTGAAATTGATAGCAACAACAGCCAATAAAAAACGTGTCAGATCAGAGAGCTTATTGCGGGCGGGCCGCGAATATCATGAAGGGTGTAGCATTGCTGCAGAGCAGGCAAAACCTGCTGAGAGATCTTGCCAAAGTGCAAACGCAAAAACGTAAGATCAAAGTCATTCTGAGGAATGTCTGCAAGATCGTCAGTAGCATATCTTGAGCAAAGAAAATCGCCGTCACTCAGATAGTGAGTTACTTCGTTTGCATTCTGCTGTGCAAAAGTTTCCGCATTGGCAAACGACAGCACACACAACAAGGCTGTTGTGAGAACTAGAAATTTGTATGCCGCCGATCTCAACACAGAAGAGTCCACTCGTTGCGAGTTACATCAATAGACCAATTCAGTCTATTCCTTTCTGTGTCATTGTCAAAGCCACTATCAATAAATATTTATTGCCAGAAAACACTCGCCAGTAACTTACAGGGGCAGCGCAAAATAGCGATTGAACCCGGACCCGCCAGTGGAACCGGCATCAAAAACAAAACCGTAAACCGGTTGGCCTGCTGCATTCAAATGCACCGATCCTCGTACCCATCCACCCTGAATACCCTCAACAACTGCTTGGGGCTGAGACCAGACGCCGGGGGCTGTGGAATAAACGTGGAAAACTGAACGCGACTGCATCTCGATAAACAACAGATGTAAAGTCGATCCATGCACAATCAAATCCGCACCGACTTGCTCGGAATCAATTGCATTCGTCACTACCGCCAATGGTGCAATTTGTCCTGCCGGGGTTAACTCTGCGTTACGTGAAAAACGTCGCTCGTACAGAAGCCCACTTTGCTCACGGTAAACCAGCACGGTCTCACCCGACTCAGGCAGCACTACCATCGGCACTATCGCACCATTTTCGTCATCTGAAGAGCCCAGATTGGATGAAAACAATTGCCGCGCAGACAGAGAACCGTCTGGAAACAAATGCCGGACAAACCCGCTGCCATCACGTCCTGTATATGCCATCGTAACAGTGTCATCCGGCCCCGCAACCAATACCGGACCCGACAGGTCAGGAGCAACATCCACATCAATTTCTATCGGCTCTCCCCAGGCACCGGTCGCCGAGCGAACCTGCAGAAACAGCCTGGTCGATCCACTGTACAGCGTTACCAGACTGCCGTCGCTGCGTGCTACCAGATCAGCAAACTGGGTGGGCGGCTCTTGCGGTGTAGCAATACTCTGGCTGTTCACCCGCCAAACACCTTCACCCGCCTGTGCGCCATCCATCTCAAACGCGTGGTAGAACACCTCTTCACTTATCTGATGAATAATATGAATTGTCGAGCCCGTTTTCGCGGATGCAACGCCTTCAAGATCACCGATATCCGGTCGATTATTGCCATCCACTTCACGCCAGGATTGCCCAAAGTCAGTCGATTTTACAGCCATGAAACGGTTATCGGTTTCGGAGGGCTCCATAAAAAAGTATAGGTGCCCCGTGTCCGACTGGTAAGGCCCAAGTCTGGCCGGCGTCTCAACAAAGGTGCCACCCAAATGGTACGCCGGCGCAGTCAATTGCAACTCTGCGCTGGCATGCCCGGGCAAGGGTCGGCCAAAACCATCAACCACGCGGAGTTCAAACAAGGTGTTATTGTCAGCAAAGGTGGGGCCATCCGAAAACCGTCTGATCACCAACGGCCACTCCCACTCGAGCGCGTCATTTACGGTCCGCCATACGGGCGTGGCTGCGACAGCGTTAATACCTGCACCATCATCCCAATTAATGTCAATCGCGCCGAGGAGACGCTCAGTCTCCGCCCCATGAGGGTAGGCGGGTGTTTCAATCACTGAAAGCACCGGCGTTGCAAAATCAGGATACGGAAACTTGGCAAAACCAACAGGCAACCATGACTGACCTGCCTGACGATATTGCAAGCTCAACACATGCCCTTCTGGCGGCGACATTGTGGCCTTTACCTGAACTCTGAACCGAAACGGCTGATCGTACAAAATATCGGCTGACGCATTTTCTTCAGCCGCCCATCCCGCATCAGCATTTAATCCAGCGTTGGCATCACTGCGTACCCGAAACGCCAACCACTGCAGATCAGGCGCGAAAGCCGTAGTGACTGATTCGCGCTCTGCCGTATCACAGGCACTGACAAGCAGCGAGAGTACAATAAGGATTAAGCAGGAAAAAAGAGGTGTTCCGACGCGACGCTGACTCATAACAACTTGCAACCCATCATATATTTCAGTTGAATCCTAAAAACCACTGCGGATGATACTGAAAATACTGTGACGATCATGTGACTCGCGCTTCAGCGCGCCTGGTCAGAAGTCCAGTTCCTTCTGGAGCAACACCGCACAGTTCAATGATCGCAACGTTAAGCGCCTTGGGTCGCCTGTGTCTCAACCGGCGCAGACTGGCATTTCCAGCAAACGTCAAAACTTCCATCATTCTCTTCGCTACACTCGCCGCACACCCATGCGGCCTTAGGCGACGGATTCTCAACTTCGCGCGCAATAAGTTCAGTTGCGGCGATGTAATCATGATCATTCAGAATCCAAAGTTCATGAAACGTATTACCGATACCATGTTGAGCACCGACCGGGACAGTCTGCTCATTTTTGACGTAGGATTCGATATCGTTCAACGCCAATATGTTTTTTACCGAGTGCAATACAACGATATTGTCGTGCGTGTAGATATGTTTCATAGAGGCATCTCCGGATGAAGCTGTCTGCTTCTTAATGACCTGAAATCACTACTGGATAGAAAACGCCAGTTTTGAAAGTCCTTCTCGCTCACTGGAGAACGAAATTGCAACCGCTGATACTTTCCCCAAGACATTATTCTCGTCAACAAAACCCCAAATGCGCGAATCTGCACTGTTGTTTCTGTAATCACCCATAGCAAAGAGTTTCCCCTCTGGAACAACAATTGTTCTACCAATATAAGGAATCCTTCTTTCCTTGCTTAATTTAAAAGCATGCTGGACGCCTGCAATCGTCTCGGTACCGATTATCTCAGCATCGGTTGACTCAATCACAGACTGTTCCAAACGGGCACCATTTACATAGATTTCATTGCCTTCAATTCGAATGCTGTCACCCGCAATCGCCATAACTCGTTTTATCTATCCAAAGCACGTCGCCTGGCAAAATTGTTGGCTCCATAGAGCTAGTTGGTACGGGAGACCAATCGGCGTAGGCTGTGCGAAAAAAGATCAACAGAAAAACAAACAGCAAGAGCGCCCTGTACTCACGAACCAATGATTTGATTTTCAACACGTCTATTTCTCCCGTTGCAACATTGCCTTAGAGGATATTATCGCGAACCGTTTCAGAAACACACCAAGTTCAATCTAAGGTAGATATGCGACACCCAGCCAGTGCACTCTTTGACTCAACATGCAGCTTGAAGCGGTTTAGAATTGCCTGCCAACCATCTCGCTGCTGCTCGATCGAGTGTGTTTCCTCGCTATCAAATGAGACCCTGACCGACACACCATCTGGACTGTCGTTAAATTCGACTTGGGCTTTCCGATCTCCAAGGTCGTATTCGATCAGGCTCTCTTCTACAACTTTGGTGTAGGTACCTTCAAAGTCAAAACCGAAACTGCCGTCCTTGGCCTCCATTCGAGAACTGAACTTCCCGCCAGGCCGAAGATCGACGGTTGACTTTGTCGTGTGCCAATCGTCGGAAGCCGTGTTCCACTGAACGATATCTTCAGGGGTACAGTACGCCTTCCATACCGAATTGATCGGTGCATGAACGATTGTGTTTACTGAAATTTTCATGGCTCCTCCAAGTGTGCGCACATTTCCTTGAATATCGTGTCAATGTCTACTGTCGCTTTCTGGGTTTTGTCTGTTATTGACAAAATACGAGGCAAGTTCAAAAGCTACCCATATCCACAAAAATACCAGAGCCACTGTGAGTTGTGGAGGCGATACCACCTGAGGGTTTCTACTCACCCATTTGATCTTCTGGATGGATTGCAGCACCAACGTCAGTAAGCTATCGTCTTATCACTCAGAAAAAATCGCTGCACTCGTTTTTATGCGCTGCCTAACCGATTACATATACTAGGCACCGCTTGGTACAGGCATGAATAATGTGATAACCCATTGAATACTTTTGTCGAGGTACAGCCAGGGATCGCTGATGCCAAGTACCCGGCCATGGGCGGAGTAGACCAATTGTCGTCGCGGCCGTGCCAAATATGAGTATTGACCGATAGCTTGTTGAGAGAAATTTTCCATGGCTGCACATAAAGGCCAATGTCTCTAGCATAGCCTCGAACTTGGCCGACAAAACAGGCTTTCAGTGCTTTGGTGAGTGATAGGCGGAATTCAGGGTTAACTGCCAATAACTTATCTTCACCAGTGGCGCTGGCAAACAGCAAACGAAATAACAAGTTGGGAGAAATCCAAGCGAGAAACCCCTGCCAATAAGATAACAAAATGAACAGGGCCGGTGCTGCTTTTGCCAGCCGGAATACTTGTTTTCCAGCCATGGCATCAAGATAACTGCCAGCATCCAGTGGTGCGGCTGCAGAAACCAAATGCAGGTTTTCGACGCTACCGGGCATGTGGCGGATGATTTGTATTGCAATAAATGCTCCGATTGAAAAACCTACAAAATCGACTTTTCCCCCGGAGGCTATTCTTGAAATTTCCGCAGCCAGAGCTTTGTAATAAGCCTCTCCTTTGAGGGATGGATCAACAGAAAATCGATCTAAACAAATAAACGTCAAATCGTGACGCTTTCCTTCCAAATCAAAAATGCTGCCTTCTTCTGGTGCTCCAGGCGCTCCATGAAAGTAGAACACTATGCGTCCATTATCTGAGCCGAACTGGCAGGTTTTCAAAGGTTTCTCCGGCTTATACATAACGGCTTGCAACAGTGGAGCGAACGGCGTGAGCGACGAGTCGAGATTTTTGCTGTAGCCATTTCAGTCTCCTAAATTCGACCGTCTGTAACCGGCGTATAGTGCTCGACTGTCGGAAATGGATCATAGAAATGGTGAAGCAATGAGCGCCACTTTTGATACTGCTCCGAACCACGAAACCCGATTGTATGGTCTTCTAATGCTTCCCAGTTAACCAGGAGGATATATCGATTGGTGTTTTCGAGACATCTTTGTAGCTGATGGGATTGATATCCGTTCATGCTGATGATGATCTTTTGAGCTTCCTTGAAGGCACTCTCGAATTCATCAGCTTGACCGGGCTTAACATCTAGTATTGCTACCTCGAGGACCACCGTGCTCTCCTATGTTCATAATGCCCTGCTCACGCGCCGGTTCGGCGCTGCAAACCACCGAAAAATCGGTCGATGTGCAGCCGCTGGTTATGCTAACCCCACTATGGAGCGTTTCGCTCAGAAGGATCAGTTTTGAAATCGCCGACTATGTTATGTGGATTAATCTTGGCTCGATGCTCCTTTGCGGCCTGAGCCCACCAGACTAGTTGACTGAATGTCCTGCCAAAGTAATCAAACCAGGATGCCTGTGCCTCCCCCACCTGCATCGAACCATCCGCTGCAAAGATTTCTTGTGCCTTGGGCACATGTATCATTGCAGAAACTGGCAAACAGCCTAGCTCTGAAAGAAACGTACGCATTCCGATCGCCGCACGCATACCACCCCATTGACCGGCTGAATATGTAACGATGGCGCTTGGCTTGTAAGAAAACAAAGAACTGCCAAAGTGGTTGAGCAGATTCGCAAGCGCAGGACTCATCGAATGATTATATTCAGGACTAAGCATAATAAAACCATCGGCGCTCTCTATCTTTGCCGCCAGCTTATTGAGTCCGTAAGGTGCCTTGCTCTTTGGATAGGAGAAATGCGGTTTAAAAACAGATTCAAGCGGATAGTCCAGAGCGTCAACCAGCTCTGCTTCGTGTTCTTCATATCTAATGCTCAGGCATTCAAGAGCCGCCTCCGCAACTCGAACACCAAGACGGGGAGGGTTCGGAGGAGAGCTATCACGGACGGTGCCCAAGAAAACTAAAAACTTCATCTAAAACTCCCGCTGATGATTTGGTGCATAAGGCCCGGTTCAGCCCAATCTGGTCTGGTACGGATTGTTATGCATTTGCTTAATCATTGTTATGCAGCGTGGCGTTTATCCCGCCCCAACGACCTGAATCAGTGGGCAGCACCTCCACCGCTCCCGATTGGCTATTGCGCCGAAACAGCAAACCCGATTTGCCGGATAAAGTGCGCGCGGACACCACGTTGCCATCTGGGAGCGTGACTTTTGTTCCAGCAGTGACGTACAGCCCAGCTTCAACTATTGAATCATCACCTAGCGAAATTCCTATTCCCGCGTTAGCGCCGAGCAAACTTCGTTGACCGATAGAATTTACCTGCTTCCCACCGCCTGATAAGGTGCCCATGATTGATGATCCTGCGCCAACATCGGATTTTTCGCCGACTACAACGCCCGGAGTTACTCTACCTTCAATCATGCACTCACCCAGACTGCCTGCATTGAAGTTCACGAACCCTTCGTGCATGACAGTGGTTCCTGGAGCCAAGTGCGCCCCTAGCCTCACGCGATCGGCATCAGCTATACGAACCCCAGGAGGAATTACGTAATCCACCATACGAGGAAATTTGTCGATTCCGAATACCGTCAAGTGGTGATACTCGCTCGCAACCAGCCTGCGCAGCTCTTCTACCTTGCTGGGCAGAACTGGTCCAGCTGAAGTCCACGCGACATTGGTGAGCAAGGAGAATATACCCTCTAGGTTTAGCTCATTTGGCCTGGCCAAGCACTCTGAAAGCAAATGCAAACGAAGATATGTTTCCTCTGTGCTTGCCGGTGCATCGGAGAGATTACTAATCTCAATCTCTACGAAGTCACTTTGAATGAGTCCAAGCTTCTGGGACAAACAACTTCGCCCTATTTTTTCATTATCGCGGGGAAACCAACAATCCAAAGTCACCCCTGACTTAGAATCAAAGTAACGATGTCCCACTCTCTTTATTGTCATTTAACCTCGCCAGATTGGCACTCTATTGCATAAAGCCTGAATAACCCGCGAAGTTTGGAGCGCGTGAAGCGCGCGAAAGAGCTTGTCGGATTCATTCACTTGTTAGAGCTGTACCGGCCGCCTTTTTAGCAGTCGGCTCCGCCCGCTCTTTCTTCCACTCCCAGAGCACGTTCATTAGATTGCCTGCAACGATCAATCCTGCACCCAAAGCCAGGCAAGCGTCTAAGCGCTCACTGTAAACTACACTCCCCACCAACGCTATAAGCGGCAGTCGCAGGGAATCCATTGGAATCACCAGCGTGGCATCTGCCAACGACAGGGCACGAACCATGCAAAGGTGAGCTGTCAGTCCGGTAATGCCCACCACTATCAGCCAAGGCCATTGCGCTGCGGTGGGAGTGACCCAATCAAAGGCAGCGGGCAGTAACCCCAGAGGTAGCTGAATCAACATCATGTAAAAGAGTATGGACAGCGAGCTATCACTACCGGAAAGCTTCTTCGTGAGCGCGTGTGACAATCCATAAGCCACGGCACCGCCGAGCATAGCGATGGCGGCCGGATGAACAACCACCAACCCAGGGCGAAGGATAACTAACACGCCGACGACACCCAGCATGATGGCCAGCACCCGCACACCAGTAATGCGCTCGGCCAGGAGGATTGCTGCAAACACAGCCGTCCAGATCGGTACTGTGAATTCGATGGCAAAAACAGCCGCTAGCGGAATAAATGCAATGGCATAGAACCAGCCAAACTGGCCGCAGAAGTGCGCCACATTCCGAACGAGGTGAACTTTGATGTTCTTGAGGGAGAGCTGTTGCCAACCTTTTTGACTGAGAATTGTCGAGATCAACAGCAGCCCGATAAAACTCCGGATAGACAGGATCTGGAAAGTGCTGAGATCTTCTGAAAGCTCACGCGCCGCAACCGCCATTGCCGTAAAGGAAAGCAGCGTACCGCCCATCCAGGCAGCAGAAAGCAGAACCGGATGACTCATGTTTCTGGTTCCTCTCGATGCTCTCTAACGCTTTTCTTCAGCGACCAAATCGTGCTGGCGAGGTTTTTGTCTAAGCATAAGACATGACGGCATGTATTGGTCCGGCTGCAAGAAGTTTTTATGTGCCACGTGTTTCCACCTTCTTCATTCTTGAACCTTGTTGAGATCGACGATGATATCGATGCCCCATATATATTGATGTCAGAAGCAATATCAGCAATCCAACTAGCATGGGCAAATACATGCTCTTGATTATTGACTCTGAGTTCAAGACGTCCGGATATCCCGTTTGCCACAGAACCCATTGCGAACCAATATTGGTCGCAATTGGAGGGCCGCCAGTTGCTAGTATTACTATTGCGTCTTTGCTTTCTGGGTTGATACGTACAGCGCTATTAATAGCCGGATCATTAGCACCATCATGTCCGAATACAAAGTCACCACCTCCAGTTGGTGAATACAAAATTGTACCCAGACCCCAAATGTCGACGCCTAACGTTCTGCCGTGAGGCTGACGCATGGTCTCCAGCGTGGATTGATCGAGGATAGCATCATTACCTTGACCTGGAATCTGTGCAAGGACAAACCTGGCAAGATCAGAACTTGATGTGATGAATCCCGTTGCAGCATCTGATGCGTATTTATATATAGGTGCGGCCTGCCCGTTTCTGTCATACGACCCAGCGTTATTCTCAACATCTCCCATGTAGATATAAGTAGAGCGCGTCATTCCAAGGGGTTCGAAGAACGTTTTCGCCATATACTCCCGAAATGTTGTTCCAGTGACCTCTTCGATCAATAGTTGAAGTATCAGATACCCACCACCCGAATATCTCCATGCCGAACCGGGTTCAATGCCGACGGTGATCTCTACATCTCGGTTATTGGAGGCTCTGGGATTGGACAGAGATTCCTCTAACGCTGGAATTTCTTCATCTGCACTGTAGTCACCAAACCCCAAACCATCAACCAGTCCGGCGGTGTGACTAAGTAAGCGGCGCGTAGTAACTTGGTTATTGTCAAATTCGCTTGAAGGAAACTCCCACCTGGTGAGATAGCTGGAAACAGGCGTATCAAGATCAATTAGTCCGTCCTGCACGAGCTTCATTACCCCATTAGCTGCGAACCATTTACTCATTGATGCAGTCAGGAAAACCGTACTCCCGTCAATCGAATCATGTGAAGAGGAATAGTATTCAGCTACTACCTCGCCTTCCGCGATTACCAATAAGGCAGCATTCCCCGCATTTTTTGATTCCAATTCAAGAGAGGCCCACTGGAAAAATTCTTCTGTCTCGCCATGAGGGACAATTGGTTTCATCCACCAACCGTAGAATGCACTAAAAAATACAAACGCTACCCAAAGCACCATCAGCAGCAATGTGCCAGCTATTAGTTTTACGTAGTGCATTCAGTCTCCTTCTCTTGCGCTAAAGTTGAGCACATAGCGCCCATGCTCAGGCGCCAAGACATGCTGGCGTGACTTTTGCGCAAGCAAAAGGCGTGACCATGCGTTTGCTCCGTTTGAAACGCCGTTGTTATGAAGCATATTGCTCACACCAATACCTGTTGCCCTGGAAATGCCTTTGACCAATGAAGAATCTCAACGTCCTTGCGTAATCCGCATAGCCAGAATGGGTCAGTTTTATACAGAGCTTCAACTTCTTCTTTGGAGTGTGCTTCCACAACCCAGAGACCGCCTACAGGTATTGCATTGACTTCTTGGCGCAGTGAGCCCGCGATCAGTATGGTGCCCTGCCGAGCACCCAGCCATGAGATATGCAATTCAAGGTTCTCTTCTCGAACCGCCCGTTTATCCGCATGGTCTGTGAAGCGCACTACAAATAGCATTCTAGGGAATCTCGCTGTTGCCGCGCAGATGCTTCATAACGCCGCGCGTCCTTTGGATTCGCGCCGTCGCCGACTGCCTTACAACGGTAGAATATTGCTGCGTATTCAACTTTATCCATATTTGGATATTGATACCGAAATTCAGTAACACCAAACACACCCAAAACTCCTTGAACAGTTACATGTGGTACGGTCTCCTCAAGAACCTCTCGAATTACCGCTATCTCAGGCGATTCACCTGTCTCGATACCTCCTGCAGGCAGACTCCACGCTTCGCCATCGGACTTTTCTTGCAAAACAATCCTGCCTTCATGGTCTGTTATAACTTCCGCCACGCAAGGTATTAGTAGGAGATCATGACCGATTTTTGTCCTCATATCTCTGATGTAGGTTGAAGCAGCCATAAGCGTTACTCTAACATTTTAATCGTCAAATCCTGGCACCGACGTTACCTAAGCTACTAACACCCCGGAAACCGGCGCAGCTTTTTTGTGTCTGAAACTTCACCCGAGCCCGAAAGGCAATTTGACGGCTTGGTTATGTTTCTTTTCTGACGACCACTTCATGGCCATTAATCTTGCTCATATTCGCCCAATGATCTTCGTAGCGGTCGTCCTTTCGGACCCCGTGAGTCAGTCCCTTTTGATAAATTACCGCAACGAATATATCTGCCACGGAAAACGATTTACCAATGGCAAATGCACTATCGCTAAACAGTCGAGGCTTAAGATTGCAAAGACATTTTTCTATCCATTCTGCTCTGACAGCCTTTTTTTCCGATTCAATTAACTCTGGGCACAAAAAACTCAGTATCGATCTGTTCTGTGCCGGATGAATTGTGCTATTCACGTACTCGCAGACTTCTCTGACCTTGGCTCTTTCAAGAATGTCTTTTGGTAGTAAAGGGGATTCTGGGCATAGCTCTTCAAGAAACTCCAGAATTGCAACTGATTCTGAAATGACTACATCATCAATTGAAATAGCTGGCACATACCCATAAGGGCCAATTGAGGCACTATTTTCAAACTGAATCTTGTAGGGAATTTTCTTGTATCTGAGCGCCCATTCAACTCGTTGAGAGCAATTGGAACCGTCAGCCGAATATAGTATTAGCTCCATGTCAGTGCTCCGAAATATAACGCCTTGCTTTTGTCCGGCTGAAAGTTATTGTTAGCGCACCTCTTCAGCGTGCAGAAAGTGTCAGTCGCTGATTTGATGCTGAGCAATATCTTCATGGAGCCCACGCAATCACGCCAGCGATGCTAACCAAGAAGATACCCAAGCTAATCGAACCCATAAACAAAGCGCCATACGCTGTGCGCAGAGTGCCCAATAAGTACCCGCACCCACGATACAAATGTTGAAGGCAGGTGGTATGCGGGGCTTAGACGAAGAGTCCTGACAACGCATTCTAGTCTACTAGCAGCATCGACCGGGGCTAACTTTAAGCTAAGCGGCGCATGTGCGTGGGGCATAATGGCGAAGCCGCCCCGCGTGAATGCGTCCGAACGACCATAGTAAGTGACTTAAGTGCTTTGCTAGGCATAAATATTCTTTACGAAGTAAGTTAAACAAAGTGAAACAACAATAATAGAAACATTGATTGATGCGCGGATATACCAAGCAAAATGTCCATAGGAAATTCCTATTTTGCTAGAGCCTATAACGACTAAACCCATTACACCAAACCACGGAGTAAAAAATACAACTGCATTCCACTTAACGAGCGAAACCGCCAGATCATGAAGCGCACCACTGACAACAAAGGTGATAAATGTCGCAAATGATGCGGGTAAAAAAGTGTTAAGTGGTCTCATAACGTTACGAGATAAATAGTAGCCCCAGATAGGGTTCCAATAATGCCAAAAAACTGCGAAAGACTTAGCACCTAAAGATCGTGAAAGCATGTTTCTCATTGAATGGCTGGCACCTAACGGAACCCCATTTCGTTTCTTTACATATTGTGAAAGCGTTAATGAGCTGTGCATGATAATTTCGTAAGCCTAATGCCGCAGAGTCAGTCGAGCGGTAGCTATAATGGGTTGTGCTTCCATGTGGCTTTGTCGCTCTTGGACGTTTTGTTAACGATGACTTCCACGACGAACATTCAAGTCCTGGATGAACTGCTCCTTGTTCTTTGGCGAAATCATTATCGACTCACACCGCCCGTAATCAATCCGGAGCCGATCTAGAGAAAGAGCTGGGCTTGATAGAGGACTGGATGTTGGCGTGATGCTCGTGATCTGTTTAATGGGTACCCGCCATTTGAATGGCCCACTCTTCACGAGAAGAGTTCTCTCGCTCAACGTATAGCTCGTACTCAGCAATAGCCAAATGGGTAGCGCTGCACCAATAAGAATAGCTGGAAACGTTGCGACAACTTGAGCGACGCTACCGGTACGGAAGGAAAATCCAAATGCGACGAGGCATGCAATCACCGCCGCAAGCAGGACCACTGCCAACCACGTATCAATCTTTGATGTATAGACCTGCTCCATGACTTCTCTCTTGCTAACGCCCTTCAACAACGGCGCCGGCAAAGCCGGCGTCCGATTGCTTGAGATTGTTAGGGCGGCTGACGTATAATCGTACGGCATTCCCGTACATATTTTGGTGGATACAATGGAAACAGTCAGTGTAAACAAGTTCAGGGACAACCTGAAACAGCTTGTAGAACAAAGCATTAGCCGACATGAGCCGATCAGAGTCTCCAGACGGTCTGGCCAGGACTTTGTTGTGCTTAGCGCCGAAGACTGGGATCGTGAGCAGGAAACGCTGTACGTTCTGCAAAACAGTAGCTTGATGCGACAGCTGGCAGAGTCGGTCAAAACCCACACCGAGCGTAAAGGATACACGCCAACAAAAGAGCAAATGGATGAGATCACTGGTATTTGAAGGCAGGACTTGGGAGGCGTATGAAGCCATGCGCCAGAAAGACAAAAAGCTGCACGATGCGGCGAGAAAAATTATCAAAGAACTCATTCGCTGCGACGACCCCGCTGTAGGAACAGGTAAGCCTGAGCCGCTAAAGCATAATCTGTCCGGCTTTTGGTCAAGACGTCTGACCCAGAAAGATCGGATTGTGTATAGGTTCGATGATTCATCAATCTATATCTTTGCTCTGGGCGGACACTATGACGAGCCCTAACGACGCTGTTCAACGAGCAAGTTTTGGTGGCGCAGCTTTTGCTCAAGCAAAAAGATGGGACACCAATCCTTGATCCGCTTGAAACGCCTTTGTTAGACCCGATCACTATCAATACACCTTGTCATGAATACACTATTGGGGTCTTCAACATAGCTGCTGAACGGGCCACACTCCTCGAACCCGAACAACCTGTAAAGCTTCCTCGCAGGCTCGAAGAATTCCATTGAACCAGTTTCGAGGCTTAGAAGCTTATAGCCGGATTTCTTAGCTTCAATCATGATATGGGCCAGCATTCTAGAAGCGATACCTTTGCGTAGGTAGGGCAATGCGGTCTTCATGGACTTAATTTCTGCATGGTCAGGTGACAGCCGTTTTAATGCTGCAATGCCAGCGAGGCTATCACCGTCCCAAATCGTCCAGAAGGATACGTCTGAACTTCGCAACCCGTTGAGATCAAGGGCGTGGCGGCTTTCTGGGGGAGCTGTTGGTTCCATGGATGCAAGATGCTCACGTATCAGCTCAATCACCTGAGGGCTTTCCAAGTTATCTCGTCTAATTTCCAATCTGCCTCCTCGGCTGAACTTAACGCCTAACGCCCTTCAACAGCGGTGCAACCAAAGCTTGCATCCGGCGCCGCAGGCGCGAACCGGATGAGATTGTTAGCAATTATGTTGTTTTATTCCCAATAGGCATATGCGCTCGCAGAGTTCAGAAAACTCTATCCCGGCGGCTTTTGCAGATTGAGGCAGAAGACTGGTTGGCGTGAGGCCGGGCACACTGTTTGCCTCTAGACACCAGAATTGCCCGCTCTCATCCATCCTAAAGTCGATACGCGAGTACCCGCTGAGTTTTAATGCCTTATGCACACGTACCGCTAAATCCTGTATCTTTTGAGTCTCTGCCAATGAAATTGCCGCGGGGAATATCTCAGTTGCGCCGCCGCGTTGGTACTTGCTGGTGTAATCAAAGATTTCATTTGGCGCAACTATTTCACCAACAGCAAGCGGATGCCCGTCTAGAATTCCAACTGTAAATTCGCGGCCCGAAACAAATGCTTCAAGCATAATCTCGTGGCCGAACTTCCCCGCCTTCTCAACCGCCGCTCTCAATTCACTGCTTTGGCGGACAAGCGATAATCCTATTGTTGAACCTTGTGCATTGGGTTTCACTATCAAGGGATACCCTAGCTGAACCTCAATACTTTCATCGGCGGGGTTGCACATCTGCCATGCTGGAGTCGGTACACTGGCAGCTAACATCAAACGTTTGGATATGTCTTTGTCCATCGCAATCGTACTGGCAACGCGCCCGGAACCTGTGAACGGTATCCCAGAGACCTCCAGAAAAGCCTGGAAAGTACCATCCTCTCCAGTGCCGCCGTGGAGTGCGATGAACACTATATCAACATCCTTCAACTCAGGCGTGTTCACAACAGCAACTGGGAGCTGGCTACGGACCTCCTCCAAGTCGGTTGAATCGGGATGATTCTCGAGCACTTTGAACCCTTTCAACTTCCTCTCGGCATCTGCCGAAAGTAGGCCTCTGGCTGTATCGACGGAGATAACGTCATGGCCGCGAGCCCGCATTGCAGAAATGACCTCGAGACCACTCGCAATAGATACATCACGCTCTTCACTCGAACCACCAAAAATAACAGCCACTTTCATTATTTGTTCTCACTCATTGAGATTCGGAGTGCTGCCCGTGATTGCTAACGCCGCCAACACGCGCAGCTTTGTAGTGAACGCGAATCCGCAATCAAAAAAGCTGTCGCTGTGCTTGGTCTGGTTAGAGCAAGGAGCTAAACCCACGTAACCAGCCCCACAATAAACATACCTAACAAGCTGACAAAACTTATTGCAAAAGCAACACTACGGGCTATTTGTAAATTGCAGTAGTAGAACACCATATGCCCAAAACGGCCCACTAAATACGCCAATGCGCACACGTTTAGCCATGTAGCATTCGCGGAAGAAAGTATTCCAAATAGGGAAAGCAGGATTAGTATGGCTGCACTTTCATTGCTATTTGCCAGTACCCGATTGGATCGAAATATAAAACTGTTGTGGTTTTGCTCAATCAAGAAGCCTGGCGTGTGCTTTTCCTTTATGCCTACGACATCCGCTATGGCCAGCTGAATCCAAAACAAAAATCCAGTTAACCCCAAAACAAGTACTGTCACCTTATAAGGCTCAATTATTTCCATTTTAATACCTTCTTCCAAATTTCAGATGTATTGGTTTGCTCTAACGCCGCTGATCAGCGGAAAAGTCGAGTTGGCGTAGCTTTTGCGTCAGCAAAAGGTGTGACGGCTTGCCTTTGTCCGTCTGCATCGCAATCTTATGTGCTAGTCCGGGCACTCACTATTCAGGAAGCGAGAACGCCACGATGTGATCACCACGAAGGGACGTGCCGCCCCCTCCGGCTGCAATAACTACGAATTGTTTACCCGTCTGGCGTCCGCGAAACGACATCGGGGTAGCGCGGCCACTGGCTGGCAACTCACCGCGCCATAATTCCTGGCCCGAATTCGAATCGAAAGCACGGATCAAATTATCTGGAGTCGCTGCGATGAACACCAGCCCGGCTGCTGTGATCATGGGTCCTCCAAGGTTAGTAGCCCCAAGCTCGTCGCCACCTAGTTCCGCCGCAGCAGGGATGAGTAGCTCCATTGTACCGAGCGGGACCTCCCAGGCGCGCTCTCCTGTGCGCAAATCTACAGCGACCAGCGTGCCGAACGGTGGCGGCGAGCACGGGAAGCCTGATGGCGAGCGAAGGGCCCTGCGCCGCATGGCATATGGCGTGCCCCGCATGACGTTGTATTCGTAGCCGAGTTGCTGGTCGCGTGATTCCTGCTCAGCTGCGTCCCGGTCGAAACCCTCTGCAGGGATGAGTTGTACCATTGATGCATGGCGATTTACCGGAATTACCGCAAGTTGGCGCCCCGAATCAAAAGCCAAGCCGCCCCAGTGAGCTCCGCCGATGTTGGACGGAATCACAAGGGTGCCCTGAAGGCTGGGCGGCGTGTAGATTCCCTCGTTGCGGAGACCTTCAATAATAGCGTGGCAAGCGGCACGGTCGGCCTCGGTCGGCCCCCACACTTGTTGTAGTGACATCTGCTGAGGGCTCAGCGGCTGAATTCCCCGAGTAAACGGCTGCGTCGGCCACGCCGCCTCGCTTGGAATGTCACTTGCAGGGACCGGGCGCTCTTCAACCGGGAAGATTGGTTCGCCGGTTTCTCGATGCAGGACGAATAGTTGGCCGGTCTTAGCCACAGCCAGCACCGCAGGGATCTCTGCGCCATTGCGTACGAGATTCACAAGAGCCGGTGCCGCGGGATTGTCGTAGTCCCAGAGATCATGGTGAACCGTCTGAAAACTCCAGACCACCTCACCAGTGCCTGCATTCAGTGCAACTATGGAGCTCGCGTGACGATTCATCCCGTGACGCAAACCACCATAGTAGTCGGGAGCGGGGCTACTGGTCGGCAGAAATATCAGCCCGCGTTCGGGATCCGCAGCCATAGTCGACCAGACATTGGCTGCACCGGTTTGTGACGCGCTCCCCGGCGCCCATGTCTCGTGAGCGGGATCAGATGAGTTCTGCGGAATCGGATCCCAACTCCACCGCAGTCGGCCCGTGCGTGCATCCCAAGCGCGTACCTCCCCGCTTGCAGGGTTGGCCCGACTGTTGTCTGCAATAGATGATCCGGTGATGACCAGGTCGCCAATCACAAGCGGCGGAGAGGTAAGCTGATATGCTTCATACTCAAATGGGTCAATCCGCAGGCCACGCCGAAGATCGATCTGGCCTTGTCTCCCAAAACTACGGCATCGTTCTCCAGTCAATCCGTCGACTGCAATAAGGCGGGCATCGATAGTCCCGATATAAACTCGGCGACGACACTCGGCATCCCCCAAGGCCTCAGTGTCGAGCCACGTCGCCACACCCCGGTTGGTGAAGTCGCCGTAATTTAGTCCTCGATCTATCTCCGAATCGAATGTCCACAGCTCATCTCCCGTCTCGGGGTCGAGGGCAATGATGCGTCCGAGAGGAGAGCCGATATACATCACTCCGTCTACTACGATGGGCGTCGCCGCGAGTCGAGGCTCGCGACGTGTATCCAAATCGGCATCGCCAGTTCTGTATGTCCATGCGATCTCCAGGTTTGCCACGTTCGCCGGGGTGATCTCGCCTAAAGGAGAGTACTTCGCCCCGTGGGCATTGCCACCGACTGCCGGCCATTCCCCTTCACCAAGATCTATAGGAATACCAAAGGATAGCGGCCCCAGTGCAGGGGACCTCTTGTAGTCGGATGCCATGTACCATATCGCGGCGGAAATCACGGTCAGAAGACCCAATACTATGAGGGTACGTGTGCGAATCATCTGCAATACCTATTATGACTGATTAAGTGGGACCGTCTAAGACACAAACCTATGCTGAAAATGATTATCATTGACCCGACTTGAGGGCGCGAGAGCACATAACGCTCGTATTCTCGCGCCAGCTCTGCTGGTCGCGTGCAATTGATTGTTATGCGCTTACAGTACATCGCCGCCTTTAACAACTTGCTTGCCATCAGCGGTTAAGGTCAATCCTTCGATGTGTGGATGTAGCCGGAAGTTGGCTACATGACCACAGTCATAAAGAGTATTGTCACCGAGGAAGACGGTGACCATGCCGCTCATTTCCCACGACCGATAAGTTGATCCTTGGAGAATGCGACTTTCTGGGTTTAGGCCGATGCTGACTAAGGATAATGCAAGCGAGGGTTTCTCTACAGAGAGCAGAAACTCCCGCAACGACTCGCCTCCACTCTCGTATGAAACGTCGGTGACAATTCCATCTTTAAATCTGAGAGTCAGGCCGACAACTTCCTCCCGGAGACGAAACGTGAAAACAGGGGCGACAACGACGCCGTTCGCACTTGTAGGATCTACACAGGCTGAGAATTCGCCTGCAGGGAGAACAGCTTCGACTGGGCCGTTCTCAGAAACAATCTCTGAAACACGCCCTGTATTGATGCGTCCTGGCTCATTAGAAAGTACAAAAGTCAGATCCGTGCCCTCTGGGCTGGTCAGATGCACCTCAGCCCCCGGCGCCATAGAATCGGCCACCCTGGCACCTACATTTTCATGCTCCTCAGGCGTTACCGATACAGCGCGCCAAAAAACTCCTTCCATCTCCTCAAAATCAGCACCAATGAATTCAGCGAAACCAATTGTAGGCACTCCGCTTGACTGGCCCACATAAACTTCCCGATGAGAGCTCGCTCCGACAGCATCAAAATATGATGAACGTCCCTCTTGGGTTGCGTTGCGACGCTCCAAAGGTATTCCCGCCCAAGAGCGTTGTGGTGTTAGTCCTGGGGTAACGTGTATATATACATCGACTACCTCTACTAGGGCGAGATCCCCGGCGTGTTCTTGGCGAAGATACTCAATAGGTGCTTCTTGCATTCCTCTGCGGCTAGCTTCTGAGAACTCAATTACTGGGATTGGCAGACCACCAGCGATGATCGTCTCGGCGACAAGCGACTCGAAAATTTCCAGCGAATCTGTTGACCCACGTATCAGTACTACTTCGCCCGGTTCCACCTCCGCAGCTTTTGTCACAATTATTCGCGCGATTACATTGAAGTCAGGCTCTTGAGCACTGGCAGATGCAGACTGCAATAGCAGAGCAAGAATTGCGATCATCAGCTTACGCATTGTTATTCTCCTTATTGCAAGCTACCAGTGTTGGCTGACAAATAACGTTCGAGTTAACCGACCCGCGGAGGTACTTGACCTCTTCAACCTGCAGGCCACCGAGTTCGAAGACTTTTTCACTCCCGGGCACGCACTTGAAGCCACAGGCCTCGTAGAAGGCCCGTCCTCGGCTGTTCTTGCTGAGTACCCAGAGAGAAACGGTCCTGGAGCCCCTGGCATGGAGTTCTTCCAGGGCTCGATTCAAGAGATTCCTCCCAGCGCCTTGCCCCCAAACAGATGGATCGGCGTATAGAGCCCAGATCTCCCCTTGATCAGTCGGAGCATCTTTGTCGCGACACTGCCCGTGGCTCACGAAGCCGAGTACTTGCGTGCCTTGGCGAACTACGAGTGTTGTCGACTCCTGCTTCAGCAGAATCTCGCGCCAACGAGCCGCTCTTGCTTCTACGGACAGGGAAGCCAAGTACTCGGCGGTCAGGATGTGTTCGTAGGCGACCTGCCAGGACCGGATGTGCACCGACGCGATTGCTGGTGCGTCTTCGGGGTTCGCGGAAGCTAGTTGCACGACGCCTAACGCCGCGCACAGCGGTGGCAGCGAAGCTGCCATCCGAACGCCGAAGGCGCGAACTGCTGCGCTTGGTTAGTTGCTTTGTCAGTGTTGCGTAGTGATAGCATATATGCAACCATTTGCCGCATGAGTAATTCCATAGTCATAGATACCAGCGTACTGATCAATGCCCTGCTGGGTCCTGCCGGCCCAGCCAGAGAGCTGATCCGCGGATGCTTGCAAGGGCATTACAAGCCATTGATTAGTAATACCTTATTCTTGGAAAATGAAGACGTGACAAGCCGATCTCATATCCTGGAGCTATGCCCGCTGACGCCCAATGAGCTGCGGGAATTGCTCAATGCTTACTACAGCATTTGCGAATGGGTACCTATTTACTACCTATGGCGCCCAAACCTGCCCGACGAGGGCGACAATTTTTTAATTGAGCTAGCCGTTGCCGGCAATGCCCATTGTGTTGTTACCAATAACGTCAGAGATATCAAAACTTCCGAACTGATATTTCCCGGACTGCACATAATGACACCAGAGCAATTTTTACGAGGATGACAATATGGCCACTTTAACTATTCGGCTACCCGACGACAAACACAACCGTTTAAAAGCATTAGCTCGTCGCAAAAAAATGAGCGTCAACAAACTTATTGAAGAAATTTCAACTCAGACTCTGGCTGAGTTTGATAGCGAAACACGTTTCCGTACTCTGGCCGCTTCTGGCGATGTTAAACGCGGTCTTGAACTTTTGGATAAGCTCGACGCCGTGGCGCAGGGCAACTAACGCTGCCAACACGCGCAGCTTTGTAGTGAAGGCAAAGCCGCAACGGAAAAGCTGTCGCTGTGCTTGGCCTTGTTAGGGCTCTGCTTACTCATCCAGCATCGGCTTGAAGCCTGCTGCAATTAGTCGCTTGCCGTCAAATGCTGGCGATCGGTCTAAGAACTGCATGCGTGGATCACTGGTTACTTTCTCCATGCCTGCATCTCTGGTCTCTTTATCTGGCCATTCAATGTAGGAAATGGCGACAGTTTCACCATTGCCTGCACCTGACGCGCCAATGAAACTACCGTATTCTTTGGAAACTTGCTTTGCTTCTGTACCGTGATATGACGAGGCCTCAGGCCCAGATTCATCTAGCCAACACTCAAGGACACGAAGTGCCCCATACTCCTTCACAATCTTTGCAGAAATATGCGCCAACTCTTCGTACGCCTCCTTATTCGCATGCGAAACAGGAGCGATAAAGCAGTCAATATAGGTCATGCACTGTCTCCCCTTCTGAGGCATAGCGCCCGTGCTCACGCGCAATTTTGGAGCTGCAAAGTAGCGGAGAAATTGTCGCTGTGCGGCCGATTGTTATAGCCGTCATTCGTAGTGCGTCCAAAGCCGCAGCACCTTCACAGCCCGCTCTTTCTCTAACACTTGGTACACCAGTCTGTGTTGTATATTAATTCGACGAGAGTAGGCGCCCGACAAATCACCGATCAGTTTTTCGTAAGGTGGCGGATTGGCAAGTGGATCTTTCCTGATAATTTCAAGGATTTCTTGAGCCTTTGGCTTGAGCCCGGAGGAAGCGACCTTCTTGGCGTCTTTCTGAGCCTGCTTGGTGAAGTGGAGCTCCCACATCACCAATCCAGCTCTTGCTCTGTATCGGTCAGATCAGTGGCCAATCCTTCGCGAATTGACTCTCGCATACCGGGAATTGATACCAAGTAGAGGGTCTCACTGATAGCGTTCCAATCCTCCTCGGCTAACAGTACGGCATTACCGCGCTTGCCCGTTATGACAATGGGCTTGTGCGTTTGTTTAGTTTCGTCGATCAGGGCATACAATTTTGATCGAGCTTCTGTGGCATTGAGTGTAGACATAGCAAACCTCCATTTCGCTATAGCGTACGCCTATACGTACGCCTTGTCAAAGACCATAACGCCCCTGCTCAGGCGTCAAAGTTTGTTGGCGCGACTGTTGCGCAAGCAAGAGGCGCGACAGCATGTTTTGGTCCGACTTCAAGACTTTGTATTGGCGGGCTACAAACTTCATTGCCATGTCACTTTGAGTGCTTACGGGAAAGAAGTAACTGTTCCGCTAAGTCGGTGCTCACCCATTCTTCCTTTATAAGGCTTCCGTCAAACTGGCTCACTACCATATCTCGCCAGACTATCTTTCGCCCGCTCGCAGGGAATCCTTTGAAGGCCCCTGAATGAATAGCCGTCATTGTTCGTTGCCAGGCAATTCTTTCTTCTCCCTCGAGCAAAACCTCTACTTTGACCTCGATGTTCGAGAACGCACGCATTAGTGCACTTAGGACGCTCTGAACAGTGGAGTGACCGCTCGACAGAGTCTTATCGGTAAGGTGCACAACGTAGTCCGAAGTAAAGTACTTCTCTACCTCATTCAGTTTTCCGCTCGCTATAAGTGCCGCATTGGAATCTTGAACTAAAGCTGAGAGTGAAGGATTCATTTTTCTTTCTCCTCGTCCAAGCGCTTGGCGACGGGAAACTCCAATTTCGTTTGCAGTTTGTCCGGGCTAACCGTTCTAGGGTCATTCAGATAGATTTCTCTAGGTGAGCCAGCTAGTTGGTAAGCGTTCTCCGCAATCCACGCGAGCATATTGTGGTAAGCGGAGGACAGCTCTTCATATGGCCCATAGTGTACGGTTGTCGCTACCTGATCAGCCTTCAGCTCGTGACATTGAAATCCGTCTGACGAAGGAAAGGACGCTTGAACTGGTATACACACTTCTACCTCACCGTCGTTCTCCTCATCAATTACATCGTGGTAAACGAGCATTGGTGGCCCAGCAGGAATGTAGCGCTTCTCCCCAATGCCCTGCATAATCTTGGAAAATCCCTGGCCAACGTCTACCTTTATAGACTTTAAGTCGGTGTGCATACGCACACCCGCAACGGAAAGTGGACTGGCGGGGGCAACGGATATTTCGTATGGCATGATCCTCTCCTTGTTTTCGATTAGTGATTCAAGGTAGATGAGCATGCGTTCCTGAATTTTGAGCCGATCCGCCATACGCTCACGATGCGCAAGCAATAGGTCTGCCGCCTCAACAGGTTCTTCCGCATCAAGCACTTCGATAATCTCATTCAGTGGCATATCGACTGAACGTAGAATCCGAATTATCTCGGCACGCTTGGCCTGGGATGCCCTGTAGTATCGATAACTGGTTTCGGGATCCGTGTAGGCAGGAAGCAATAGTCCCCGATCGGCATACAGCCGGAGCGCTTTTACAGACAATCTTGCCATTTTCGAAAACTGACCTATCGGTATCAGCATAACATCCTCATCTCCCAATCGAGAGAATCAGGTCTACCCCTGGAGGAGAGTCAAGGGAAATTCGTCGTGCGTCGTCGGAAGCCTCAACGCCCTTCAACAACGGCGTCGGCTGAGCCGACGTCCGCTTGCTTGAGATTGTTATGAGCCGTTGTCACGGCCGCACCAATTTGACTTGCAATTCATACCCAACTGCATGGGCATATTTCTGCAGAGTCGCCAATGACGGCGAGTGCTTGCCGTTGCCTAAAGAAGACTCTAATCGAGTCACCGCTGGCGGTTTTGTGCCCATACGTTCCGCAACGTCAGCTTGACTGAGGCCTGCAGTTTGCCTTGCCTTGAGCATTTGCCGAAGAAGTGCAAACTCAGGCGCCATCTCATCATACGCCTCCTTAACATTTGGATCAGAAAGCGCTTTTGCTTTTAAATCACTGTGGTTCATTTTTGACCTCACTCAAACGCTGTTGAGCTTTGCGCAATTCTTTGGCGGGAGTCTTTTGGGTCTTCTTTATAAACCCGTGCAACATGATTACGCGCTTGCCAACTATTAAGCGACAATTAACTTGGCCGGTCTGGCGACAATTATCTTGGCCGGTTGATCTGATAAGGTTCGACACAGCAACGGAGGAATCGCTGTGTCGGGTAAACATGTTACAGATCAACAAGTCAGGTTATATATGGACTA
>JAUYSM010000024.1 GCA_030696315.1 Pseudohongiella sp.
TAGAGTGTCACACAGTCAGCATGATTGCTCAAGAAACGATTTTCCGTGAGTGATCTTGCATTCGAAAAATGCGGTCTTGTCTGATTGTGACGACCAATAGCCGGGCAAAAGTACGCAGTGAAACAATTTCTTGTATCACAAATCCACAGCGGTCGAGCAAATCACGCCATTCTGTTTCAGTGCGCTCTCGGCCGCGTGTCCCCATGAGCATCTGCATATCAAAGCTCGCAACAGCAGGATCGATGCGTGGTGAATCTGCAACACAATCTATGATGGCGATGGTCGGATGGTGTTGAACACAGGCTTTACGAAGGTTTGTGAGAATCACTTCGGCCTGAATATCATCCATACAGTGAAAGATGGCGATAAAGAGATAAAGATCACGATCAGAGTTTGCGGATGGAATTGCCTCCAGCATATCGCCCCCCGCGAAGGTCAGGCGTGACAGCAACTCATTATCTACTTTGCCTCGCCATCCCTCTGCCGCGTCCCTGATAACTTGCGGCCGATCAAACACCAAAGCATGCAGACCTGGATTACGTTTTAGTATGGCAAGTGTCTTACTGCCGTTCGATCCGCCTACATCAATGATGCGTTCAAAGCATTCCCAGTTAAAGTCGTTCAAGTGGTCTGTGCCTGTCAGTGCCTCAACAGACTCCATCGCGCCGGTGAACAAGGCATCAAACTCAGGATGGTTATCGAGGTACTCGAATAACTCCTTTCCGTGACTCATTGCAAAGGGTACATCGCCATTGCGCATAGATTTGCTGAGCGACTCAAACCACGGGCGGCTCATTTCAGGCGAGTTATGCATCAGCACCATTTGACGCACGCTTTGCGCTGAGTGACTGCGCAGACAATCAGAAAGCTTATTGTTTCGAAAGACCTGTGTTTTGCACTCTTCGAATACTCCTATGGAGGCGAGCATGCGCAGAAGCCGATAGAGATGGTCAGGGTGCAGACGCACTTTTTCTGCCACCTCATTAATAGACATAATATTGTCACCAATCGCATCAGCTACGCCCAGCTCAGTTGCTGCATAAAGAGCGCGCGACTGCCAGAAGGCGCTACCAATTTGCATAACCCGAAAGGGGGCAGGGACCAGCTTATGAATAAAGGAGTTTAAGGCGTTGGAGAGGCGGATAACGCTATGAAACATTTTTACCTTGAGCGCATTGCGCTGAAAAGTAGCCACGTTATTTCTCATTAGCGGGCAACAGCCCTGCGCTGAACAGTTGCCCGCAAAATGCAGCCAGTTGATTTATAAACGCCTCATCCATCTCTCGCTCCATCTGTTTCTCGAACACCGGCTTGATCAGCATCGGCATCATTGCAAGGCTTACAAATGCAATACGGACAACATCAGGATCAACTTCATGTGAAATCAGTTTATGCTCCTTTAACTTGTTGATCCGCTCGCGTCCCCGATGCCGTCCGCGCTCCAGTAATTGGAAGATGAAACGTTTTCCGGGGCCATGGTTGAGGGCAAGAACTTTCAGTATCAGCGCTGGAAAACGTGGGTTCGCGCGCATGGTGTGGTAGTAGATCCGGAAATAGTCGGGAAATCCGTCGGCGGATGTCAGCAGTGAACTGTCGAGTACATCAAGCAGCGGCTGGAGAGTACTCCGGATCATTTCCTCATAAAGACCTTCTTTATTCCCAAAGTAGTAGCGAATCATCGACACACTGGTGTTCGCCACAGCGGCAAGTTGTCGGGTAGTCACACGATGATAATCATCGATAAGGAAACACTGCATGGCAGCGTCAATCAGTCGTTGTTGCACAGTTTTGTTATTTAGTTCGCTCATGCAAAACATGGTAAAGATCGCACTACAATTATCCTAGTAATTTAGTGATTCAAGATTGCGGTTTTGATTGAGGGATTTGAGGCGATACTTACGATTTATGAGGCTTTAATGCGGACAAACTCGTTTGGAATTTGGAGTCATACACTATTTCCGGTAATAAAGATTACCGGAAATAGTGTATTGGTTTATGGCATAGCCATGACCTGCTTTCGACAAATCAATTCCCAGCCGTCGATGGCGTCCAGTCACAGCCCTCACACTCCGGGTTGACATCGTTTTCAGCTAACACGGTAAAAATGAAGTCGCGCCAAGTCTGGTTGGGTTGCCATACAGAGTTCATGTCAGCCTTGGCTTGAGCGACAGGCACATCCTCGTAGATGACACGATACAAAAAACTGAACGCGGTTGCGCGCGCATTAACCTGGCAATGCAGCAAGGTTTTGCGGTCGGTGTCACGACGCATGGCGTCTGCAAAGGTATAAAAATCCTGCGTGGTTGGCCGGGTCCAATCCACGGGAATATGCACGTAATCCATGCCCAGGCTTTTTACCAGCTGATCGGCATTGGGCACAGCGTTGGGATTATTGGTAAAAGCCAGGTAAATGACACGCTCAAAACCGGCATCGCGCACGGTGTTGAATTGCTCGGCGGTGGGCTGGCCTGCGCTGGCAAAAGTTTCGCTGTATTGCCTGAAGTTGGAAATCTCTTTTAATGCTGTGTTGGCTGGCTCCTGTATCTGTGCATGTGCAGTCAAACTGCAGGCAACAAGAAGCGTTGATAGTAAAGCTTTATATATCATGATGATAAACTCGTTTTGTTAAGTGATATCAGATGCCGGGCCTAGCTGATTTATGCTCGCAACATGCTGGCAAAAAATACGGAGCCGGGCAAGCGGATTGTATTTAAATCGTCGTCACGCTTGCCTTCAACTGGCGGCGCACTCAAACTAAAAAAACAGCAGACAGAAGTGAAAAATCCCGGCATGAAAAGCAAGATTAAAGTCTTACTGCATCCATTGTTTGATACGCGCGAAAGTATGCCAAACCCTTGGCGGGAGCCTCCGTCATTGCCGGAACCAGTCAAAGCGCATGTGCCAGATGGCGCGGCAGACGACTATCTGCGTGCCTGCGAGTTCTTGTTCAGTTATCGCGGCAGTCCGGATACTCACACAGCCTACCGGCGTGAGCTGGAGCATTTTCTGCAATGGTGCTGGCTGCACGCTGGCAATACGCTGAAAGAGATACAGCGTGAGCATCTTGAAAGTTATATCGAATTTGCCCGCCAACCACCCGATGACTGGACTGGGCACAAGCAGGCGCCCCGCTTTCTTGATCAGGCAGGAGAACGCGTGTTGAATCCGGAATGGCGCCCCTACGTGTGCGCAAAAGATCAGGCCTACAGTCTGTCGCAGTCTGGATTGCAGGCAATATTCGGCGTATTGAGCAGTTTCTTTTCCTATCTGGTCCAGGAAAACTATGTGGCGGCCAACCCGGTGGCGCATATTCGCCAGAAAGGCAAGTTCCTGCGTAAACGTCAGGGCCAGGAAAAGATCCGCCGCCTGTCGCAGATTCAATGGGATGTGGTGTTGGAGACCGCAGAGCAAATGGCAGCTGAGGATCCACTGCAGCATGAGCGAACTTTGTTTGTTATGAGTGCTCTGTTTGGCATGTATTTACGTATATCAGAGTTAGTGGAAACCGAACGCTGGATACCGCAGATGGGCCACTTCCAGCGTGATCTGGAAGGTAACTGGTGGTTTTTGACCGTAGGCAAAGGCAATAAAGAACGCGAGGTGTCAGTCAGCAATGCCATGCTTGCTGCCTTAAAACGCTATCGCCTTGCGCGCGGACTGACACCCCTGCCCGCGCCTGGTGAATCCAGCCCGCTGGTGCATAAGACGCGTGGCAAAGGCGGTATCACCAGCACCCGGCAGATCCGCGGCATTGTGCAGAAATGTTTTGATCTGGCTGAAGAAAAACTGCGCACCGAAGGGTCTTTTGAGGAGGCAGACAGATTGGCGGGCGCGACCGTGCACTGGTTGCGTCACACGGGTATCTCGGAAGATGTGAAATACCGGCCGCGCGAGCATGTGCGCGACGATGCCGGCCATGGCTCGAGTGCCATTACAGACCGGTATATTGATGTGGAACGCGTAGAGCGACACAAGAGTGCGCGCAACAAGCGTATAAAACATGACTGAAATATGGCAGCACTGTCACGTCTAGTCACCTTGTTCGCCTTGACAGAGCGCAACAAAAAGTAATATCAAGAGGTCATTGTGATCGAATCGTTGAAAGACGCTCGTAATCATGGACACTCATCATGCGAGGTGTGACGTTGAGTACTGCAAATCATGAGATCAAGCACGGCGTGCCATTAAAACCCTGGTATCAGGCAATGCGCAGAACCGGTGTCAACGCAGGTAAATCTTTATTGCTTGCGTGGATGCTCAGTGTGCCAGTCCTGGCACAGGACGCTGCGCCAGAGGCCGCTGTGGAAGAAGAGGTGTTCGCCCCTCTCGATGTGGAAGCGCTGTATCACGCTATGGAGCCCATCCCGGTTTATGGCCGGACCGCGATCGAATTGTTGCGAGAGCTGGAGACCAAACACTACTCCCCGGTCAGCTTTGATGACCGTTTCTCAGCGGAAGTATTTGACTACTACATCGAGGCGCTGGACGGGCAAAAGCTGTACTTCCTGAGCTCCGACATATTGGCGCTGTCTTCCTTGCGCGCCACTCTTGACGACACATTAAAGGCAGGCGACCTGCAGCCTGGTTTTGACATCTACAATCTTTACCACAAGCGCTTATTGCAGCGTCTGGTATGGGCTGTGGAGTTTGTTGAAGGTGGTCTGGACACCCTGGATTTCGACGCTCAGGAAGAATTGTTAATTGATCGTGAAGACTCGCCTTGGGCCAATACGATTGAAGAACTTGACGATCTCTGGCGACAGCGAATCAAGAGCAGTGCTCTCAGCCTGTCTTTGACGGGCATGGAAATGCCGTTGATTCAGGAGCGTTTGAGCAAACGCTTTCGCAACCAGCTGACTCAAATTTCCAAGACCAATGACCGTGATGTTTTCCAGGCTTATCTGGCAACCGTCGCACGCACCGTTGACCCGCACACCAGTTACTTCTCACCACGCGACTCTGAAAACTTTAACATGGGTCTGCGCGGCTCACTGCAAGGCATCGGCGCACAGCTGACCTCGGAAGACGAGTACACCAAAGTAGCCGAATTGATCAAAGGTGGCCCCGCTGAACAGGCCGGTGAGTTAAAAGCTGGCGATCGTATTATCGGAATCGCTCAAGGCGTTGACGGTGAGATGAAAGACGTCATCGGTTTGCGCCTTGATGATGTGGTTGATCAGATTCGTGGCGAAAAAGGCAGCACTGTGCGCTTGAATGTGATCCCTGCAGAGGCGACCGGAGAAGCGGCAGCCCGCGAGATTGTCATCGTGCGAGACATGGTTGAACTGTCGGAGCAGTTTGCACGCAGTGAAGTCATTGATATCGAGGTTGAGGATCAGATTTACAAAGTGGGTGTGATCACACTGCCCTCTTTCTACTTTGACTTTGAAGCCGCCGCGGCTGGATTGCCAAATTACCGAAGCTCAGCGCGTGATGTGCGCGCCTTGTTAGAGGAATTGAATCAGCAGGACGTTGAGGCGGTTGTCGTCGATTTGCGTTACAACGGTGGCGGATCGCTCAATGAGGCCAATGAACTGGTTGGTCTGTTTATTGAGTCGGGCCCAACCGTTCAGATTCGTTATTCCGGTCAACGCAATGGTTTCGTGCGCTCCTACGGGGACTCTGACACTGATATTGTGTACGACGGCCCCCTTGCTGTGCTGGTGAACCGAGCCAGTGCGTCCGCCTCTGAGATTTTTGCGGGTGCCATTCAGGACTACCAGCGTGGTGTTGTGCTGGGCGGCCAGACGTTTGGCAAAGGCACCGTTCAGGAAATCATCCCCATGAACTATGGACAGGTTAAATTGACCCGTTCCAAGTTCTACCGGATTTCCGGTGCCAGCACACAACATCGTGGAGTGCTGCCCGATATCAATTTCCCCGATCGTTACCAGACCATAGAAACCATGGGCGAAAGCAACCTCGATGGTGCCCTGCCCTGGGATACTGTGCGTCCGGTTGAATACCGTAGTTATCTGCCCTTGCGTGACATTCTGCCCGAGCTGCAAGCACGGCACGAAGAGCGTGCAGCAGAGGACCCGGATTTCATTTTCCTGAATGATACGGTTGAGCGCATGCTGGAAGCTCGTCAGCGCACTACAATTCCTTTGAGTCGTGACGCGTTGAAAGCACAGCGTGATGCAGACCGTCGCGCGGCATTTGATGCTAATAACCTGAGACTGCTGGCCAAAGGTCTACCGCTGGAAGTCTGGGTGAACGAAGAGTCCGATGAGGAGCTGGAAGATGACCTGGCGCTGTTGTCTTCTGAGAATGAAGAGGAAGAGGATGCGCAAGAGGAAGCTGATCCTTTGTTGCTGGAAAGCGGGCGTGTGCTGGTTGACATGGCTGAGTTGTTAGGACAGCCGATGAACGCAGTCGAGCAAACGGCTCCCATGCAATCCGCAGCAGTGGCCATCAGCATTCCAACGGAAAATCCAACGGTAGAATAAGTAATGCCAATCATAAAAAACGGGCGCCAAGCGCCCGTTTTTTATGTCTTTTTCAAGTCACCCTAAAGTATTTGTCAACGTGCCAGCCAAGTGCGTGCCTGTCTTCCCGCCAGCGTTACAATGTCTCCCATGGCGACGTTGGCATCGATCAGATGTAGCCCCCACCCTTCGTTGATAGAACCATCTGCATTCATCACATCACCACTGATGGTGTCGGTCCGCGGATCTGAGGGATCTGCATTGACCGTCACTTTTAGATATGAGAATTGACCATTATTGACACACTCGCCAGTGATCAGCCCGGGAACAGACACAAATGGCGTGGTGATTGAGGTGTTTCCGGATACCCAGGGCGACTGGGTATTGGAAGCAAACCCTTCGGCAGCAGCATTGCTCATGTGAGCGTGCAATTCATCGTGTCCATGCGCCAGTTGTGCAGGGTTGGTACAAATGGCTTTACTGCCTTGTCCATTACGGCCAAACAAGCTGTTAGCCGGCGGAGGAATGGTATCTCTGAACGACACATAGGACACAATACAACCGGTCTGATCGCCCGACTCACAGACGGGCATGTGTTTAAACGTGCCGCCTACCTGCGCGCCATTTGGCACTTGGGCCGTGGCTCCCAACAGCATCGCGGAGATAATCTTTTGTTGAACATCTTTGCCTTCAATTTCGTTGATGATCAGGCGAGATAACACACCTGAACCCTGTGAGTGTCCAACAAGAATGACGCCTCGCCCCTCATTGTGGTTTTCCAGGTAGTAGTTCCAGGCATTCACAACGTCCTGGTAGCCCATCTCGCGGTCCGGTGCAACAGTTTGTGTGCCGCCGCCCAGGTTGGCGCGCAAGGCTGTGAGTGTGACCTGCCGGTACAGTGGTGCAAAGGTGCGGCATTCTGAACCCAATCTTGCAAACTGGCTGCGTACCACATTCAGTTCTTCTGGGCCGGCGATCATGTCGCTGTTCGGAGTGCTGTCCAATGAAACCGTTGGATACACATAAAAACAATCAACAGGTGCGTCCGGTCGTGCAGCAAACGTTTCCAGTTTTGTACTGCCATCGGCATTCACAATGGTGGTGGTTAAATCAACTGCACAAGCGCGTGGGTTATCCGGGCGACATAACCAGTTATCCGCGTCGGCATAATTGATCTGTGCCTCAGCAGCATAGGATTTCCCGGACATTATGGCCGGAATCAGTGCAGCGCCCGCGAGGGCGCTAGCGAGTAAAAGTTTGTTCTTGTCCATGAATGATTTTTCCCCCTCAAAATAATTGAAAACACCCAGATCAGAATATGCCAGCTTGTCAAAACCGGCAAGTCGCTTTACAGGCTGACTTTTTTGCGAGGATGGCTGTGATTTCCAGCAACAACGGGTTACAGTTCTGTCATTCTTATTCTTTTCCTTGACGACACAACAACAGCCTCATGACTCAAGAAACTTTTGGCAATAACAATAAAAAAACTGATCATCAAAGTGACTCCTTGCAGGACAGTTCCACAAATACAGCGCTGAGCAGTGTGCCGTCCCCGTCACTGTTATTGTCCGTGCTTCCCTTGTTGTTTTTGTTTGCACTGCTCGCTTACAACGTTGCACTGTACGGTGACGATTCAATCAGCGGTGCCAACCAGACTGCCTTGATTCTCAGTGCTGCGTTTGCCGCGGCGATCGGTTTAAGTCGCGGTATGGCATGGTCAGTCATTCAGGATAATGTCCTGGACAACATCAAAGCAGCCACACCGGCCATTCTGATTTTGTTGATGGTGGGTGCCTTGACCGGGGCCTGGTTGGTGGGCGGTATCGTGCCGAGTATGATTTACTACGGGCTTGGAATATTCAGCCCGTCGGTGTTTGTTGCCAGCGCTTGCCTGATCACTGCGATTGCCGCGGTGGTGATCGGAAGCTCATGGTCTACCTCAGCGACGCTGGGTATTGCGTTGATGAGTATAGGATATGCCATGGGGATCAATCCCGGGTTGGTGGCGGGCGCCATTGTGTCCGGGGCCTACTTTGGGGACAAGATGTCTCCCTTGTCTGACACCACGAATCTTGCATCAGGTGTCAGTGGCGTAGACCTGTTTACACACATCCGCTATCTGAGCATGACCGCGTTGCCCTCGATTGTGATTACCTTACTGCTGTATACCGTGTTGGGATGGGTGATGGGTGGTGACGTCGCCAGTGTGGATGACACGGCTCGTTATCAGCAACTGATTGCAGACAAGTTTACTGTCAACCCAGTATTGCTGCTGGTTCCTGCGGCGGTCATTTTCCTGATCATTCGCAAGGTCGCTGCCCTGCCCGCGTTATTTGTGGGCGCCATGGCCGGCATCTTGTGTGCAGTATTGCTGCAGCAGGAGTTGGTCACGGAATTGTCTGCCGAGTTGGGCAATACCTACCAGATCATGATGCAGGCACTTTATGGTGATGTCAGTGTTGTGGCCGGTGATCCGGTGTTGGATGATCTGCTCAGTACCGGAGGAATGTACGGGATGCTTAATACCATCTGGCTGATTTTGTCTGCCATGGTGTTTGGTGGGGTGATGGAAGCTTGCGGTTTCCTGGGGCGCATTACCCGGGCATTAATAAGTCGAGTGCGCAGCGATGCCGGTTTGATTACTGCAACCGGGGCGACCTGTATTGTAACCAACGTCTCGGCGTCGGATCAGTATCTGGCCTTGGTGGTGCCGGGTCGTATGTTCAGCAATGCATTCAAAGCCCGGGGCTTGGCGCCACAAAATCTCAGCCGAACACTTGAGGATACGGGTACGGTAACCTCAGTGCTGATTCCATGGAATACCTGTGGTGCCTATCATGCCAGCGTACTGGGTGTGGCCACCTTGTCGTATGCACCTTGGGCATTTTTCTGTCTGTTAAGCCCATTGATGACCCTGTTTTTTGCCTGGGCCCGAATCGGCATCGTGCGCACACCTCAGACCACGTAGAGTTTGTTGACGTAATCCTGCAAAACATCGTCCCACAGAAATCTGGCGCTGGCGGCATTTTTCCTGATCAAGTGCCAGGTTTCGTTGTCACTGCGCACCAGATCAACGGCTGCAGACACACAGCCCAGCATTTCGCTGACTTGGGTATCACGTGAGTTGCCGCTGAATGCAAAACCGTTAACACCATGTAATACGGTGTCTTTTAATCCTCCGACTCTGTGCACAATACAGGGTACGCCGGCACGCATGGCTAACATCTGGCTGATGCCACACGGTTCAAAACTGCTTGGCATCAGGAAAAGATCACCTACCCCGTATAACAGCTCGGCCAGCTCTTCTGAAAAACCCTGTAAATATAAAAAGTTCTCATGCTCCATCATCATGCGCGTGCAGAACTCTTCCATGACCCGATCGCCGGTGCCTATCAGTATCAAAATGCCGTCACCCAGTGACAACAATAAATGTGACAAGGCAGATTCGCTGACACTGTTATCACGAAGTTGTGCGGGCACTGGCTGGTGCAACAGGCTGACTTTTTGCTCTGTAAGGCGCCCTATCGACACCAGGCAAACAGGTGCTGGTTTGCGTTTGCGCTGCCAATCGGCAAGTCTGCAGGCCGCATGAAACAATGAAGCCGGCAGGGTCTGCTGCTGACCAGCCCAGTGTTTCAGGCTCTTGTCGATTAGCAAAAACAGTTTGCTGCGCCGTGCATTGGCAGCCAGGAAACGGCTTTGAGTATCAACAGCGGTATCCGAATATTCACAACCATTCAGAATGCCGAACAGTCGATTTTGCGCAGCCAGGCTCTGTAAGTCCTGCTCCAGACCTTCACCGCCCACAAATGCCCGCACAGGGTCATTGGGCTGTTGTATCTCCATTGCGTAGCCTGGTGAGACGGCATGTACGCGATCGCTCAACAGCAAACCGCAGCGCATCAGATTGATGCAGTCTGGATACCGTGGGTCGGCCATGGTAAACGCCTCATCATTCCCTGACCAAAGGGCGTCTGAGACCAGACTCGGGTGCCAGCTTTCAAGTGAGGAGTGATCTCCGCGTAAGGGGCGAATGCCTTGCAAAGACAGGTTATGAATGGTGTAAACGGTATGGATGGTTTTTAAATGTTGGTAGCGAGGATGAAATCGACGCAGCACCGACACCATGGCTGCGTGCCAGTCATGCAAGTGCAGGACATCGGGTTTATGCAATTCATCTGAAATCAACCACTCGCATACTGCGGTACAAAAAAACGCGAACTTGTTGGCATCGGTCGCGAATGGGCCAGACTCATCATGGCAATAGATAGCGCCCGCGCCACACGGGGCAAGCAGTGGGTGATCAAGCAGGTAATGATTGACCGACGGGTGGTTATAGCGCCGATGTTGCGCTTGCACCCTGAATAAACTGACCGTTTCTGCTTTGCCGGCAAAAACGGTGGTAAATTCCCCCAGCCTTAACGAGTCATTGATTTGCGCCAGACGTTGATATGCCGGCGTGATCACTGATACCTGATGCCCTTGACGTGCCAAGGCACCGGGAATGTCACGGATAACATCGCCGATACCGCCTACTTTGCCACCTGTTAACGCAGCATTTTCAGCGGCGATCATTACGATATGCATACCTGACTTTCCCTATAACCCCCCCACAGTCTGTCCGAGCATTTCACGGGTGACCAGGGTGACGCCTTTTGCAGTAACTCGGAATCCCCGGCGGATATCGTCATCATGGCTGTAGCCAATGACGGTACCTTCCGGAATAACACAACCACGGTCGATGATGACTTTGCGAAGTTTGCAATGACGACGTATTTCAACGTCAGGCAACACCACCGCCTCTTCTATGACTGAGTAGGAGTGCACCCGCACGTTAGAGAACAACAAAGACTTTCGCACGCTGGAGCCCGATATGATACAGCCACTGGACACCATGGAGTCAATTGCCATGCCGCGCCGGTTGTCATCGTCAAACACAAATTTGGCGGGCGGCAATTGTTCCTGGAACGTCCAGATTGGCCAGCGTGGATCATACAGATTTAACTTTGGCGTGGGTTCAACCAGTTCCATATTGGCCTGCCAGAATGAATCCAGACTGCCAACATCGCGCCAATAGGCTTTGGTACCATCGGCAGGATCCGCAAATCGATACGCAAATACTTTGTGATCCGTGATGATTGAAGGAATGATGTTTTTACCAAAGTCATGATCGGAGTGATCATTTTTGGCATCGTGGCGCAACTGTTCAAACAGGAATTCAGTTTTGAAGACATAGTTGCCCATGGACGCCAGGCAGTTGGCTGGATTGTCGGGCAGTGCTTGCGGATGCGCGGGCTTTTCATGAAACGCCAGAATCCGGTGATCACGATCCACACTCATGACACCAAAATTGCCAGCCGCTTCTTCCAGAGGCACTTCCATGCAGGACACTGTCATATCGGCGTTCATATCAGCGTGATAAGCCAGCATGTCACCGTAGTCCTGCCGGTAGACATGGTCGCCTGATAACACCATGACATATTCCGGGATTTCACCACGAATGATGTCAATGTTCTGAAACACCGCGTCTGCGGTGCCCATGTACCAGTTATCGGAATAACGCTGCGATGCCGGCAGAATTTCCACGCCTTCACCCAGTTCCTTTTTAAAATGTCCCCAGCCACGCACAAGATGTTTGATCAGAGAGTGTGCTTTGTACTGGGTGACCACCCCTACCCGCCTGACACCTGAGTTGATGCAGTTGGACAAAGGGAAATCAATAATGCGGAACTTACCGCCAAAAAACAGTGCGGGCTTGGCACGCCAGTTGGTCAGTTCATGCAGACGACTGCCCTTGCCTCCTGCAAGAATAATTGCATAGGTGTTTCGTGTTAAGCGGCTGATATAACGTTGCCCCTGATCCATTTACACACTCCTCATGTGAGTTGCCATATGTCATCTGCGTAGGCGCGAATTGTCCTGTCACTGGAAAAAAACGCACTGGACGCGGTGTTGAGAATACTCTTGTGTGTCCACTGATCTGTATTGCGATACAGGTCACTGACAGCTTGTTGTGCCTGTACATAAGACCCAAAGTCTGCCGCGGTCATCCAACTGTCGCCAGCATTTCTGATCGAGTAAATCAATGGATCAAAAATACCCGGTTCATCCTGATTAAAATAGCCTGACTCCAGCCGTTGCATGACCTCGGACAAGTTTTTATCCGATTCGATGATGGATTCCGGCGAATAATGGCTGCGCAGTTCGGCAACTTCAGCGGCTGTCAGCCCAAACAGGAAAAAGTTATCAGCGCCGACGGCGTCACGGATCTCGATGTTGGCGCCATCCAGGGTACCGATGGTCAATGCGCCATTCATCATGAATTTCATGTTGCCAGTACCGGAGGCCTCTTTGCCAGCGGTGGAAATCTGCTCAGACAGATCGGTACCTGCACAGATGATCTCCATCGCAGTAACGTTGTAATCAGGCAAAAATGCGACACGTAACCAGTCATGTGCACGCAAATCCTGATTGATCACCTGCGCCACGTTATTGACCAGTTTGATGATCAGTTTTGCAAGAAAGTAACCCGGTGCGGCTTTACCGCCTATCAAGACACAACGAGGCACCATGCCGTGGGTATCACCGGCCAGAATGCGGTTATACAGGTGCACTACATGCAGGACATTCAGCAATTGCCGCTTATATTCATGAATACGTTTGACCTGGACATCAAACAACATCGACGGATCGAAACTGACGCCACAACGCTGTTTGACTAGGTCTGCCAGTCGCGATTTGTTGTGACGCCGTGCTGTATTCCAACGCTCGCAAAAATGCGCATCGTCTACCGCGCTGGATAAGGCCTTGATGTTGCTGAAATCCCGTAACCAGCCATCACCAATGCGTTCACTGATCAGCTCACTGAGTTCCCGGTTACAGAATCCCAGCCAGCGTCGGGGTGTCACGCCATTAGTTTTGTTGTTAAATTTGTGTGGCCAGAGTTCATAGAATTCTCTGAACAAGCCTTGCGTCAGTAGTTCGGTATGGAGTTGCGCCACACCATTGACGGACATGCTGCCCACAATGGCGAGGTGAGCCATTCTGATGGAAGGATCGTTGCCCTCTTCAATGATGGAAAGCCGGGAAAGTTTTTGGGTATCCCCCGGCCACTTCTCTGCCACTTCCTGCAGAAAGCGCGCGTTGATCTCATAAATGATTTCAAGGATGCGCGGCAACATGTCGTGGAATATGCGCACAGGCCAGCGCTCCAGCGCTTCCGGCAACAGGGTGTGATTGGTATATGCCATGCAGGACCTTGTAATGGTCCAGGACTGATCCCAGCTCAGACGGTGTTCATCCAGCAACAGACGCATCAGTTCTGCTACGGCAACCGAAGGATGCGTATCGTTGAGCTGAAAACAGTTGAGCTCAGAAAAACGCTCAAAACATCGGCCATGGCGTTTAAGCCAACGATCCATCACATCCTGCAGGCTGGCTGATGTCAGAAAGTACTGTTGTTTCAAGCGCAGTACTTTGCCGTTTTCACTGACATCGTTCGGGTACAGCACCATGGTGATTTGTTCAGCCTGGGTTTTGGACGCAACGGCTTCGGCATAACCACCATTGTTAAATTCCTGTAAATGGAATTCGTCCGTGGCCATGGACTTCCACAATCTCAGGGTATTGACGGTATCGTTTCCATAACCGGGGATAGGCATATCGTAGGGCACGGCCAGCACATCTTCAGTATCAACCCAACAGGCATGCAGGTTGCCGTGTTCATCGCGTTCAAAGCGCGTATGTCCAAAAAAACGCACACGACGGGTGTCCTGCGGCGCTTCAAACTCCCAGGGATTGCCGCGATCCAGCCAGTGATCCGGGCCTTCTACCTG
>JAUYSM010000043.1 GCA_030696315.1 Pseudohongiella sp.
CAAGATCAGGTCGCGACCAAGCCTCCCACAGACCCAGCGGGTAAGCTGTTTTAACCATTAAGCGCGGGGCTTTAAACAGCCCCCGTTGGGGGGCTTTGACCGCCAGAAAAACCTCGGTAGTGAGGCTGTGATTCAGATTCGCTATCTGACCGTTGTACTTATTTTTGGCAGACGACTTATTATCTGTTTTTGTGTGACTGGCCGTATCAGCCACACCCACGTCAATCGCTTCGCGGATACGTTTATCGTCACGCTGAACAATGATTTTGAACACGGCACTGTCGCCGGCAAAACACGCCTCTGCACCATGACCACGCAGTGTGATGCCTTGCAAGTTCATAAAGGTATGCACCAGAGTCAGCAGAAAGACCCCAGTCATCAAAAAGGACAGCGCAAATGCCAGGCTCAGTGCGTAATTGATGGCGGCCACAAACACCACGACTGACGTGATAACAAACAACAACCCCTGCCCCGTCGGTAAAATGTAAATGTTACGGCCGCCCAGTCTCACCAATGCCTGCGCAGGCGCCCGCCGGGACAACCAGTCCAGATGCCAGCGTTCAAACCGCTGTTGTATCAAGCTGAGAAAACGTCGACGGTATTGAGTATCCACTGGCTTGCTGTTTCACCTGATTGACGATGGTTGGCACTTCTGGCTTGCAAACGGTGTTCGGCGACTGACGGGAAAATAGCCTGCACATCTTCGGGAATGACATGATCACGGCCTGACATCAAGGCAAAGGTTTTAGCGGCCCTGATCAACGCGATCCCTCCACGAGGTGACAGCCCTGCCAAAAACCGCTCATTGTCACGGGTACAGGCAATCAAACGCTGCACATAATCCAGCAGGTATGCGCTACATTTGACGCTGGTGGCCAACGCCCGCCATTCAGCCAGCTCAGCCGCTTCAAAACACTGTCGGACGTTGATCAGCGAACTGCGCTGTTCCGCACGCTCAAGCAATATGCGTTCGGCGGCAGGGTCCGGGTATCCCAGTGTCAATCGCATCAAGAAGCGGTCAGATTGTGATTCAGGTAAGGGATATGTCCCCGCCAGACTGACTGGGTTTTGTGTCGCAATCACAAAAAACGGTGTTGGCAGCGCTCTGGTTTGACCTTCGATGGTGACCTGCGCCTCTTCCATGGCTTCTAACAAGGCACTCTGGGTTTTGGGCGTGGCGCGATTGATTTCATCTGCCAGAAGCAGCTGACAAAACACCGGGCCCTCATGAAAAACAAAACTGCCAGTGGCTGTCTCGTAAACAGACACGCCCAGGATATCTGCGGGCAACAAATCACTGGTGAATTGAACACGCCTGAATGCCAGACCAAACACTTTTGCCAGCGAATGCGCCAAGGTGGTTTTACCCATGCCAGGCAAGTCCTCGATCAGCAGATGACCACCGGAGAGCAGGCAACATAAAGCCAATCTGATCTGCTGATCCTTTCCCAATACAACTGAACCGATCTCTGCCAGCGCCTGATCAATCTTTGCCTGCATGCAACATTTCCTTTTCCGGTGAACCAGAGACGCACAAAAGCGATGAGTGTAGCGCGAGTGATACAAATCAGGCTTTCCTTTTTTTACTTTACGATATAAAGTACTTTCATTATCAAGCATAACAGGACAAAACACCGTGCCAACCCCTTCCAAAACAAGGTTACCGCCCGATATTCAAGGCTCAGAACCCATCAGTCTGGCTGAGCGCGCAGAGGACAACCTGCGCTTTATCCGGTCAACCATGGAGAATGCCGCTGTATTTACGGGCCTGTCAGGCATTGGTTACATGCTGACCGGTATCACGGCCCTGCTGGCAGCATGGTTTGCTGCCCAGCAACAGGAGCCTGAGATCTGGTTTGCAATATGGATGGGGGAACTGGCACTGGCCACGACGCTGGCGTCCAGTTTTACCTGGTTCAAGACGCAACAACAGGGTCGTTCCCTGCGACAGATCACCCTTAAAAAACTGGTGTCGGCCTTTTTACCCGCCATGCTGGCAGGCGCCCTCTTATCACTGGTGTTCTATCGCGAGCAACTCATCACACTGTTGCCGGGTGTCTGGTTGAGCCTGTATGGCGCGGCCGTCATCACCGCTGGTGCCTGGTCAATTCGAATACTGCCAATCATGGGAGGAATGTTTATGGTGCTCGGGGCGCTCGCCCTGCTTTCGCCAATCCCGACAGACTGGTTGATGGCGATCGGTTTTGGTGGTCTGCATATTGTGTTTGGCATTGTGATCTGGAGGCATTATGGCGGCTAAAAAAACACAGCAACGGGTTGATGCCAATAAAGCTGAGTCACCCGCAGCTGCCAGTAAACCCAAACCCAGCACGAGCGCAGAAGGTCTGGACAATCTGATCCATGAGCGTACACGACTGTCATTGATCAGCGCGCTTGCCGCACATCCCAGCCTGAGTTTTATTGAACTCAAAGAATTGTTACAGATGTCTGACGGCAACCTCAGCGTTCAAGCCCGCAAACTGGAGGAAGCCGGCTACATCAGCTGCCAGAAAAGTTTTGTGGGTCGTACCCCGCGCACAGAATTTGCGTTGACAGCGGCTGGCCGCACGGCACTGCAGCGTTATGTCGCACATATGGAAGCCTTGATAAAAACCATGAAACCGGTCAACAAGGAGTAAACACATGGACATCATTCAGCATCACGACACAAAACAAGCATCGCAGCGTGAACAGACCCACACTCCCGAACAGCTGAAGACGGCCACCCATTTGCTTGCGCTGGGCACTGTCAGTGGATTGTTATTGCACTGGCTGGTTTGGGACAGAATCGGTGGCAGCCTTGGCATGTTCCTCTGGACTGTATTCAACTGCGGCGCAGTGCTCTGGTTAAATCGCCATCAAAACAGAACATGGCGTGTTGAATTACTGATCTGGACTACAGTCATCATCTGTGCGGCATGGCTTTCCGTGCTGCGCGATGCAGATCAAGTCATGCTGTTGATGTATCTGGTGATGTTATTGGGCTTGGGCATTGTATTTTACCGGGCACGTGGTGATCTGCTAGGCACTGCAACATTACCCCGAATGTTCAACACCGCCTTGCATTTACCGGCTCGAATCGTACTGAGCATTTTCCCGGCACTGGATATGTTCATCAAATCAAGCTGGAAAGGTGGCAGCCAGATCAGCGCAGTGTTTCGCGGATTGATGTTGGCCATCCCTTTGTTATTTGTTTTTGTGCTGTTGTTTGCGTCAGCTGATGCGGTGTTCAGCCAGCAACTGGATCGTGTTGGCAGTTTCATGAGCGACCTGACACCAACCGCACCCCTGATCAACCTTGTTCTGATTATCATCGCAACCGGCGTGCTTAGCTGCGGTCTGATACAGCACGCACAATCAACAGATTTGACTGCCATACATGAGAGTCAACAGTTATGGCCGGGGCTGCGTGTGCAGCTTGGAAAAACGGAAACCGCCATTGTGATGGGTTCGCTGGCGCTATTGTTTGTGACGTTTGTGATATTGCAGGCTTCCTACCTGTTTGGCGGGCGTGAGCTGATCGAAGTTCGCAGTGGCCTGACACTGGCCGATTATGCTCGTCGCGGTTTTTTTGAGTTATTGACCGTCGCCGCACTGACCATGGGGGTCTTGATTGCGCTGGCGTCTGTACAGTGTCATCAAGGTCTTTTTCGCCAGCTGGGAGGCGTACTGATCGCCTGCGTCATGATCATGCTGGTGTCGTCGGTTTATCGTTTGAATCTGTACGTGGAACAGTTTGGCCTGACCATGGCCCGCCTGGTGGCACTGTCCATCATGCTCTGGTTAAGCATCAGTCTTTTGTGGTTTGCAGCAACCGTCTTGCGCGGCAATGCGCGTGGTTTTCTGGCGGGCTTGTTGATCAGCAGCATGGCTTGTTGTTTACTGCTGGCAGCCATCAATCCTGCTGCACGAGTCGCACAAGTAAACATCGAACACGCGCGCAGCAGTGGATCACAACTTGACATCGACTATCTGAACAGACTGGGCGCGGATGTTGTCCCTGTAGTGATTGCATCTGGTGTCAATTGTTTTGTCACTGAAACACGATTTTCACATTGGGCCGCAACATCAGCATCTTCTTATACTTCAAGCGACTGGCGTGAGTGGAATGCTGCACGGGCGGCAGCACGTGACGCAGTGATAGCCAAAATTGAGTTATGCCACCCATGAGTTATCACACCAATGTTCCTAGACTCAAGCTGCTATCATCTTGTTTATAGTACAAGGACGATCATCATGGCTTTAAAAATTCTACACACCTCCGACTGGCATCTCGGCCGCGCGTTGTACGGCCAGAAACGCTACGAAGAATTTGATGCCCTGCTGGACTGGATGATCAACACCTTACAGGAACAGCAGATCGATGTGCTGCTCATCGCCGGCGATGTGTTTGACACGGGCACGCCCAGTAACCGCGCCATGCAGCAGTATTACCGCTTTCTGACACAGGTCAGTAAAACCGGTTGCAGGCATGTGGTCATTATTGGCGGCAATCACGACTCTCCGACTTTTCTGAATGCACCGCGTGACTTGTTAAAAGTATTAAATGTGCATGTGGTCGGTGCAAAAACTGATGCCATAGAAGACGAAGTGATTGTGCTGCGTGACAGAGACTATAAACCGCAGGCCATCGTCTGTGCCACGCCTTACCTGCGTGACCGTGATATCCGCACGGCAGAGGCAGGAGAATCTATCGAAGATAAGGAACAGAAACTCCTGGAAGGTATACGAAATCACTACACAGCCGTCACGGCCTATGCCACTCAAATTCAGTCATCACTGACTGACGCCGAGCAACAGATTGTGCCCATGATCGGCATGGGCCATTTGTTTACCGCAGGAGGCCGCACCACCGATGACGATGGCGTTCGCCCGCTCTACGTAGGATCACTCGCTCATGTCGGGGTGAGTATTTTCCCTGACACCTTGGATTACGTTGCGCTGGGTCACCTCCATGTACCGCAGTGCGTCGGCAATCATGAACACATACGGTATTGCGGCTCACCGCTGCCTATGGGTTTTGGCGAAGCCCTGCAACAAAAATCAGTCTGTGTACTGACCTTCGAAACACGCAAACCGACCTTGTGCATACTCCCCATACCAACGTTCCAGCGTCTGCGTCAGTTGCGCGGCAATCTATCCACCCTGCAATCAGAGCTGACCAGTTTGATACAAGACGACACAACGAGCTGGGTGGAAGTGATTTATACCGGCGACGAAATAGTGCCTGATCTGCGCGAAAAACTGGAAGCGGTAACCACTGGGGTGAAGGCGAATACCACAAGTCCGGTCACTATTTTGCGCATTAAAAATCAGCGAATCAGCACGCAAAGTTTAACTGCCGACATGCCAGAACAGACATTGGATGACCTGACCCCCCACGACGTATTTGAACGTTGTCTGCTGGCTCACGAAATTCCCGATGAACAACGCCCTGCCCTGCAGCATGCCTATCAGGAAATCCTGACGCAGTTGCAGGAACACGATACCAGGGCGGATTAAGCATGCGTATTCTTGGGATCCGTTTTAAAAACATCAATTCACTTGCGGGTGAATGGCAGGTTGACTTTACCCAGCCAGAGTTCACCGGCGATGGCCTGTTTGCGATCACTGGTCCTACCGGCGCAGGAAAAACCACCTTACTGGATGTGATTTGTCTGGCGCTGTATGGCCGCACACCCCGTCTTGAACGTGTGAATAAATCAAGCAACGATGTGATGACCCGACAGACTGGCGAGTGTTTTGCTGAAGTCACTTTTTCTACGCTGGCAGGAAAATTCCGATGTTATTGGTCGCAACACAAAGCGCGCAAAAAGGCGGATGGCGACCTGCAAACGCCTAAACATGAAATCAGTGATGCCGACTCCGGGCAGATTATTGACAACCAGATTCGCACTGTTGCGCAGCGTATTGAACAAACCACTGGCATGGATTTTGAGCGCTTTACGCAGTCCATGATGTTGGCGCAAGGTGGCTTTGCAGCGTTTTTAAAAGCCAGCGCTGACGAACGTGCACCCATACTGGAACAGATCACCGGCACCAGCATTTACTCCGACATTTCCATCAAGGTACATGAACGACATGCGCTCGAACGCAATGTCCTGCAAAGTCTTCAGACCGAACTCAGCGGCTTACAACTACTGACGCCGGAACAGGAAAATGCTCTGAAGGCAGAAGAAACCGTCAAGTCTGCCGAACTGATTGAACAGACTGCAACATTGAATACCCTGCGCCAACAACGCGATTGGAAACAACAATGCCTGCAGCTGGAACAAAAGCTCACCTTTTTGAACAAACAACTTGAACACTGGCAGCAAAAGGATCATGCGTTTGCAACGCAGCGGCAATTACTCGACAAAGCCAACATCACCATCACATTGTCCGGTCAATACAGCGCGTTAAATACCTTGCGCCAAAACCAGAACGACGACCAACAACGCCTGAGCAACACCGTCAAGGCTGAACCTGATTTGCAGCAAACCTTTGCCGCACAGCAAAAAAGCCACGAACAGGCAAGCGCATTGCGGCAGCAGGCAGAAAGCAAACTAAACAGTATGAGGCCGGTGTTTAAGCAGGTGCATGTGCTGGACAGCCAGATGCAGCAGCAACACGCTCAACTGAATCAGGCAAACACTGCACTTGAAACACTGCTTGCCGGGCAGGAGCAAGCACAACAGCAACACAAAAAAATGCAGACAACACTTGAGCAGCAAAAGCAGTCGTTGGCTGGTTTTCTGTTGGCAGACGAGCACAGTTATGAACCCTTGTTATTGCGACTGACTGCCGACCGCGAAACCGCTCAGCAACAGGTGTCGGAAAAACACGCTGATATACACACACTCACACAAGGCAAACCGCTGTCCTACTGGCGTCTGCGCAGCGAGCAGCTAACTCAAGCACAGACGCGCTGTGATGTGCTGGCGCAAGCTCTGGACGAGCACAACGGACTTCAGGACAAATTACAAACCCGCGAACAGCAAATCCGGGATATTGATGTTGAATTGGCAACTCTGCACAACGAACAGCAGCAATCAAGCGAACTGGTGATTGCACGTGTCTCCGCGTTTGAGGCGCTGCAACAGCAGAGGACGCTGTTGCACACAATCAAGAAACTGGAGTCTCTTCGCACTGAGCTCAGCGATGGCCAGCCCTGCCCGCTGTGTGGCGCTACTGACCACCCATACGCCAGCCACGCGCCGGACGCTGATGTTGCAGCGCTCAACATTAAAATTGCGGCAGCTGAGAAACTGCTGGAACAAAGCCGTGGGCAGCTGCAGACGCTTGCAAACAGAATTCTGCAACAACAGGAAAGATCCGCGCATTTGCAGAACCAATGTCAGGAAGAAAAAAACGCTTATGCAGCGCTTGAACAAAAAATTATTTCACTGCGTCATGAGTTGAAACTCTCCGACGACATCACGCACGATCAACATCGTGATGCACTCAAGCGTGAACTGGCGGGCATCAGTCAAACGCTGGATGTGATCGAATTCGAACAGGATCAGCTAACGTTACTCGAGCAGTCTGCAGATCAGGCACAAACTACACTGAGCGAGGTCAGACTGCTAATCACAGCACTGACACATGCGCACGATTTGCTGGCGAGCAACCGAGAACAACTGCAGCAATTATCCGAACAAACACACATTGCCCGCACCCATTTATCTGAACTACAACAGCAAGTGGACAAACTCTCGTCCGAACGCAAACATCTGTTAGGTGATCAGAATCCGGATACGCTGGAATCTGAGCTGCTAGAGGCACTGGCTTCGGCTGACGCTGTATTACAAACTGCTTTGCAGCTAAAACAATTTGCTGAAAAACAGCTGCACGACAATCACCAACAACGCCAGACGCTGATTCAGCAACTCAGTGACCGCCAACAAAAGATACTGACGGCTGAGGCCGCGTTTAATAGCCTGTTAACTCAAAAAGGCTTCAATCAGGAAGCAGACTATCTTGCGGCCTGCTTGCCCGAGACTGAAAGGCTGCAG
>JAUYSM010000051.1 GCA_030696315.1 Pseudohongiella sp.
GGCGTTATGCTCGTCAGCTAAGGAGAGTAATTTGAACAAGGTAGTAATTTGCAATTCACTGGAAGAAGTCCGTGAAAATATAGACAGGCTCGATCGCCAAATAGTTGGCTTGTTGGCAGAGCGTGGTGGCTACGTAAAGCAAGCCGCTCGGTTCAAAAAGACAACTGACGACGTAAAGGCACCTCAAAGAGTCGAGCAGGTAATTGCAAAGGTTTTGGCATTGTCTGCTGATATGGGCGCTATTCCTACAGTCACCGAGGCAGTCTATCGAGCAATGATTTCTGCGTTTATAAATTCAGAAATGGCAGAGCATGCTGCACTAGCGGGCGGCGGTGATCGCGCATAACCAGGCGTTCAACCGGACAGTTTGCAGCGGGGCATTTGCTTTGCAAATTTTACGCCCCACTGCAATCCGCTCCGCCGGCAAGCCGGCTCCGCTCTGCCGGTTAACTTGGCGTTAGCAGCGCCCAGATTTAGGCTTGAATATACTAATCCATTGGATTAGTATCTGGTCATGCAAACTATAGTCGAACTACCAGAATACCTGCGTCAAGCCGCCGCGGTTCTTGGCGAAGATGAAAGGTCTGGCATTATCAATAGATTGGCCCGAAACCCGACGGCTGGTGTTGTTGTCACTGGTACTGGTGGTATTCGCAAGCTCAGATGGTCAAGGCCCGGGACGGGCAAGAGTGCCGGCGTCAGGGTCGTTTACTTCTATCATGATCAAGGTATGCCGCTATTTCTTTTAACCTTGTTTGCAAAAGGCGATAAGGCCAACTTATCAAAATCTGAACGCAATGAGCTCGCAAAACTGGCTCAGATACTTCGTTCGCATTATGCGGGTAAACGGCAATGAACAAAGCATTTGAAAGCATCAAGCGTGGTCTTGGAGAGGCCATCGAGTTTGCGGAAGGGAAGCCCTCAAAAGCAGTCGTTCACAATCTGGATGCTGTTGATATAAAAAATATTCGTTCAAAAGTTGGTATGACTCAGACAGAGTTTGCATCAGCTTTTGGCATTAGCGTTAGCACACTTCGTCACTGGGAGCGCGGGGATCGTAATCCGGCAGGGCCAGCCTTGGTGCTGCTGAATGTAATGGAAAAAGAACCAAGCGCGGTGCTCAGAGCACTGTCGTACCAGTAAGCTGCTAACAATTTGCTGTACCGGACCCAGCTACATTCCGCCAGCTTGTGGTTCGCTTCGCTCACGTTTACCACAAGCGGGCTCCACTACGCTGGGCCGGTAAGCAAGGCGTTAGCAAGCAATCACGCCACGGCAGGACTGAACAAAATGATTTTATGGACAACCGCCAGAGAGCTATATTTGGTGAAAGGATTTACATTACTTATGCTTCTGGCATTTCAGATATCTTGTGTTGGATACTCAAGCAACCAACATAATCCCGAGTATTGGGCTGGAGTTTTCCAGCAGTACCCGCCTGGAGAGGCCACTCAGAGGCTAAATGAATTTCTTGGTGAGAAGCCATTTGCTGAGCAACGGAAGTTCCGGGAAATGGTTACTGAAGCACGTTTCAACGTAATTAGAGCGCCATCACTTGAAGATGCGGGCTATCAGAGTTACGAAGCGGCGTATATCGATCTTATAGCTGTCATAAACAGAATGGAGGCGGCAGGTGAACCCATTCAGGGGTTGGAACATTACTGGCGAGAGATGAAGTTGATGCTTGATAGCCCGTTCAGATTCTATGAGGGCGAGGTTGTAAGCGTGATCCCTGTCAGCAAAATGAATATGGTTCAGCAGAGGCAGTTTGTATTAGTTAGGGGCGCCATGAATTATTCTTACGCCAAGAACCTTGCGGTTGAAGGTGTGCCTCTTAGGCTAGTTGAATCGCCGGAACAAATGACTGTCTGGATCGGTGGCTTACCCATAATTGGGTACGGAGGCGTTCTCTATAGTGCAAAGATCGAGCTGGACTCTCAGACGGGCGAAGCCATCCAGATAGTTCACCGATAATATTTTACGAAGTAGCATCATCATTCATGTCTTGATGCATCTTGAAATTGTTGATGGGTGTTGGCTCTGATCACATAATGAGCGGAGAGCTGCTAAATGAGCGGAGAGCTGCTAACAATTTGCTGTACCGGACCCAGCTACGTTCCTCCAGCTTGTGGTTCGCTTCGCTCTCTTTTATCACAAGCTGGTTCCACTACGCTGGGCCGGTAAGAAAGGCGTTAGGGTTCAGTACGTAAGTAGTTCCCCAGCAGTCATTGCGATTCCAGGGAACATCTGGATCAGCTTTTTATCGCTAGTGATCAGTTTCAGATTCAGTGATCTCGCCAGCGATACGAATTCGCAGTCGTATGCGGAACAGCTGCTCTCTGATGCAAGGGACAGGACGTCCGTGGAGTTGACGGAGTATTCGTTTTCCGCAAGCTGTTGCTCTGCCTGCGACTGCATAGCGATAGCAGTGCTTAAATCAATAATGCCTTTTCTGACATACAGCGCCAGTACATTCCGGAATTCGCTTCGCCATAACAATGGTGCAACCCAATGAGGATCTTTGTGCAGCAACGAGACTATATCATCCGTTTGCGCGGTCGGCAGATACAGATATGCGATGGTGTTGGTGTCCGCTACAATCATTCTCTGCCCTGGTTTTTGGCTGCCGTGATTTCGTCAATATCCAGTCGGTTGGCAGCTACGCGGCGGCGCAACTCGCCTGCTCTATTGGCAAGTTCAGTCGCAGAGAGTCGAGTTGGTTTATATGTCTTTTCCAGGCAATGAATCAGTTCGCTATTGACGCTTCTGTGGTGCGCATTGGCGGCCTGCTTCAGTTGCTCGTAAAGATCGTCAGGTATGTTTTTAAAGGTGACGGTGGCCATGTTCAAGTCTCATATGGTTCCAAAACGGTTTCATTATGGTTTTGGCTTGAATGCTTGTCAATCCACCCTAATAATTGATTGCACGCGACCAGCTTTGCTGGCGCGTGAACAAGGGCGTTAGAGGGCCCGATCAATGGTTCGAGTACATCCGGAGTTCCAAGCTCTTCTTGTGGCGCTATCTTTGTTGCCTGCGCTCGCACACTCGTTCGATGCAGAATTTTGTGGACGAGGGACACAATCAGCAGAGGAACTGGATAGAAGCCACTGGGAGCATTACGAAAATGTATACATCGCTTTGGTAGAAAAAGCCGAACTAGTGCGTTCCGTCAATATAGGGACGACGGTGTATTTTTCAGTGAGTATTGATGAAGTCTTCAAAGGAGCACCTGAGACAACCAGCTCTATTGGATCGCGACGAACTGTGAATGAATGGAATGGTGATGTCCAAGAGATAATGATGGGCGGCTGGATAGATGTTTATGTAGGCGACAGATTGCTCGTATTCTCAAATCCAAATGACGACGTTGTGCTGGGGCTTTGTTCTGCTTCTCGAGTAATTGAGCAAGGATTCGTAGGTATCGACGATGAGGCCGCTTCAACATTACGTCGCCTTGAGCGATGGCGAGATGCCCTCTAACCATCAATTCCACGCGAGCAGCAAAGCTGGCGCGTGAATAAGAGCGTTATGTGTCTGCAGGGGTGCACCCCTCCCCGGAGAGACTATGAAGACAAAAAGCTTGATAGTTCTAACTTGCATAGTGATTGTAGTTCTCGTCCTTGCTCAGATTAGCAATATCTCAGATCCACCAGCCACCGGTGAGACTGATGGCGTGGCCCCGGTGACGGATACTTCATTACCCGAGCAGCTGGTTGATTCGGAGCCAGCCGGATCCCTCGTCAATGGTCCTGAAGTTACACAGAGCCAGATTGAGGAGATGCTAAAGCATATTGCGAATCGCTCTGACGAGGTCCAGACAGAATCAACTATTGGTGAACTAGATGACTTGGTTGAGCGCTATGACGAGATGTCACATGCGGAGAAAAGAGATTTGCTTACTTCATTTGCAACTCTTTTTCTAAGGAACTCACAGTATGCCGATGCAAGATACCTCTATGAGCAAATTCTGCAACTTCCTGACCTAGATTATACAAATAGGTTGGCCATACTTCAGATGCTAGCGCGGATATCGATCGCTTCTGAAGATTGGGAAGGCTTTCTAGTCTATAACGATCAGTATTTTGATGAGGGTGGTGGATACAACTGGGTAGTTACTGGAAACTTAATCAGAGCCTTTCAGCAACTCGAAAACTTCGATGCGGCTGGCGAGGCGGTATTGCTTCATATCGAAACTGGTATTCATCCTGAATACGATGGCAGTGATGCTCAATATCAACGGCTTTACGAAAGAATTGATTCAATTCCATTGGATATGTCGGATCGCAGCAATGCGGTCCTGGTAGCTGAAAAAATGGCGGAGTTATTTGACCGTCCACAAAACTGGAGGATTCTGTCACAGCTACACACTGCTAATAATGACACTACAAACTTCAATCAAGTCATTGAGTCCGCCCGCGCAAAGGGGTTTGTTGATTCAGCAGGTAACTGGATTGACGAAAAGGCCACCCAGTAAGCGAGCGGCATGACACATAACAATCAATTGCACGCGACCAGCTTTGCTGGCGCGTGAACAAGGGCGTTATGTTTCCGGCAGCACCGAGAGCAAACCAAGATGATCTACAAAGGGAATAAAATCACGATCAAGGAAGAGCAGCGGCATTCTTCGCTCGATACAGAACGTCGCGATAATGACATCCG
>JAUYSM010000072.1 GCA_030696315.1 Pseudohongiella sp.
GTGCACGGGCGGTCGTATCCGTCATCACTTCAAGCATCGCATCTGGCGAGAAACCAGCACGGTCATTTTTATTGGCTTTCAGGCCCAGGGGACGTTGGGACGCCTGTTGGTTGACGGCAAAAAAGAAATCAAAATGTTCGGCGAGGAATTTAAAGTCCGCGCCCGCATAGAAACCATCGGGGGCCTCTCAGCGCATGCCGGACAAAGTGCACTGATTGACTGGGCAGCAAATTTTAAAGACAAACCCAGGCTGTGCCTGGTGCATGGCGAAGCCGCAGCCTTGGAAGCACTCTCTCAAAAACTGTGGTTGGACAAAGGTATTCGTTGCGACGTGCCAGCCTATGGCACCAGCTTTGTGTTCTGATCGGCTCAACCCGGAAACGACACCAAGGCGTCCGCAAGCAAAGGTGCCAGATCAATCTGATTACTGTCATCAGCGATACTATTGCTGGTGACAACGCGCAGACCATTGCCTTGCATGTCCGCCAAGGCACCCTGTGCAAATATGCCATGCACCGCGATACACACTGGGTTTGCCATACCAGCATTCATCAGGTGTTGAGCGGCCTGAATCATGGTTTTTCCTGTGCTGATAATGTCATCAACCAGAACGGGCGTGCGATCCAGGTAGTTCGCTACATGCGGCAAAGATACCTGCACATCGTGATCGCCAAAGCGCTGCTTTTCCAACACCTCCCATGGACAACCCGCTGCCTCAGCCACACGCGCAGCCCACTGCTCTGACTCACTGTCCGGGCCAATCACCAGTGGATTATTTATATGTTGTTTGATCCACGCAGCAATCGGTTGCACGGCCGTTAATGACAGAGCAGGAATGCTGTAAACCTCATCGAGCTGATGAATGCGATGCAAGTGAGGATCCACTGTCAGCAGCCAGTCCAAGTGCTGGCTGATCAAACTTGCAAAATAATGCGAGCTGATACCTTCGCCCTCGTTAAAGCGCTTGTCCTGACGCATGTAAGCCAGATACGGCGCCACCAGGCCCACGCGCGCGGCACCCAGGTCACGCAAGGTATCTGCCAGTAACAACAGTGGCAGCACACGACTGTCGGGTTGATGCAGCTGGCACAGAATAGCAACATCGCGTCCCCGCACATCATCGAGCACCCGGATATAACTTTCTCCGTCCGGGAATTGCCGCAGAATCATGGTGCCTGCCGTCCAGCCGGTACGCAGCAACAGACTCTGCGACAGCGCCTGCTGACCTGGCATCGCAAACAATAATCGAGTCATACCACTTCTTCCTCTATATGCAGAATCTGAGGATGGGCGTGATAAAAATCCAGCGCATACTCCAGTTCTCCCAACGCTTCAGCGTGCAAGGTCATCAATGCTTGACCGGCTTCGACGACATCACCCAGTCGCACATGCATGCTAATGCCCGCGGCCGGCGCATTGGGAGCACCAGCAAGGCTGGCAAGACGGGAAATCACCCGATTATTGAGCATAGCAACCACACCACGTTTATGTGCGACCAGTGTCTGCTTGTGCGCAGCGACCGGAGGCACTTTGATGCCGCCCTGTGCTTCGCATATCGCCTGGAACTTGGACCAGGCAGCTCCACTGCCCAGCGTTTTGCTGGCCAAGGCCATTCCCTCACCAACACCACATGCCTGCCCCATTTCCAGCAAAATCGCCGCCAGCGCAAGGGCGCGCTGTCTCAGCTCCGGCGATGCGCCCGGCTTATTCTGCAGTACCGCCAACAAATCATAGGCTTCCAGCGCTGGACCAATACCAAATCCGACCGGTTGTGTGCCATCGGTCAGTATTGTGCGGACACTCAATCCTAGCGCTGCGCCCGTTGACGTCAGTTGCATAGCCAATCGTTCTGCGAGTTCTGTGCTGCGTACTTTTGCCGTTGGCCCTACCGGAATATCGATCAACACATGCGTAGAACCTGCTGCCACCTTTTTTGATATGACAGATGCCACCAGCTGCCCTTCACTGTCCAGATCCAGCGCTCGCTCAACGCGGATAATAATGTCGTCAGAGGGACTCAATGCCACCGAGCCGCCCCACGCCAGGCAGCCCCCCTGCTGATCAACAACCTCTCTCATCCGGTCGAATCCAAGATTCACCTCGGTCAGGGTTTCCATTGTGTCTGCGGTGCCGGCAGGTGATGTAATCGCGCGTGATGATGTTTTGGGCATGGTAAGCCCGTTGGCAGCCACAATGGCAACCACAATGGGCGTGGTCCGGTTGCCCGGCAAACCACCCACACAATGCTTGTCCACAATGATCCGGTCTGCGCCCCATTTGATATGGCGGCCAACATCGACCATTGCACGGGTAATGTGTATGGTTTCTTCAAGATTCAGGTTGGAGGCAGCACAAGCGGTAACATAGGCAGACAGCTGAATGTCGGAGTATCGGCCATCACTGATATCACGAATTATCTCTCTGGCACCGTGCTCACTGAGCGGTTTACCATAAAGCTTTCCTCGCACATGGCTCATGGAATCAACCGGCGGGGCATGGCGAAACGTGGCTTTTTCGCCTTCATTGGCTTTGAGCAGTAACCACGCCGCTTCACTCAGCCCGGCTTTTTGGTGACTGAGCAGATCACCCTTGACTATGTCGAGGGTGGCGATGATTGATCGATCTCCGGCACAAATCTGCACGCGTCCCTGAGCATTAAACCCTTCAGAACGGCAGACGTGACAATCTTCACGCATATAAACAACAGGCTCTTGATGGGTATCAATGCCAAGGCGGGTCAGGTATAAAAAGTGTTTGTCCATCACTGGAGTATAGCCGGATTACCCTGCCCAATGGCAGCTTCATAGTGCGCAGGTTCCAGCCACCGCTTTGCATCACATCCCAGCAGATCTGCAACTTCGATCACGATATGCGCCCACGTCTGGCCATTGGCGTACAACATGCCAAACAGATCCAGCGTCCCACCCAGATTGCGATAGCCTATAAAACGACTGTTTGCTGCGCCAGTATCCAGGCGACGCAAGGTGCCCGAAAGTGGCTCAGCACGCGTATGCGAAATAAACACACGGTGGGTGACCGCAGGAATAATCTGGGTAATCTGCTCTGGTGTCCACACAAAAGCGGCCTCCATGGCATCTCGCGGTTCCCTGAAACGACCTGGTTCCAGAATCGCGACCACGGAGCACGGTATTGCGTTGTTGCGCAACACATCCGCCGCGCGCTGCGCGGACTGCAATTGAAAAGCACCAAGCGCCAACAACTGCACCTGGGGATTATCATCATGGCTGATCAACAACGCGCCGTTATGCACTGCCTGCTCAGCTTGAGCCTGATGCGTGACAACCGGCACCTGCCCGCGTGGTCCCACAACCACCGCGATGCGCCCGCGTTGTTGATATAACTGAAAAAGCAGTGCGACAGCGGTGTTGCTGTCGAACGGGAAAAATACTGGTGCAACGTCAGACATCTCACCTAACCAGGTTTCACTTAATACCGGATTCTGCCGGGAGATACCGTTTTTGCCATTTTCCCAAGTGTGACAACTGACCAGAATAGGCACTGACAACCAGTTAACCTCGCGACCACTGGCCGCCAGATGGCGCGCAAATATCGCTTCCTGACGCATCACCCCCAGCATTTTGATTGCAAACGCTTCATGACAGACAACCAGATTAAGACCTTGCTTGTTTGCCAACACTGCGCTGACGACCGCTTCTTCATTCAGGGCAGTAATGACCACACCATTCAAAGATTCTGCGTCGTCAGGCGCGGGTTCAGTCACTCGGTGACGCAGCATTTCCAGCGTGCTGTCCAGACAGTTATTGCGAATTTCATCCGGGTTCCCAATACGGACACGATGACAGGGGTTCATCCCGGCCAGTTGCACAAACCACTCGTCTATGCGCTGCATGGGTGACGACAGGCCTCCGGGTGCGACATATCGGATAGCCGGCGCATCGGGTAAAGATACCCGCAATCGCCGCAACCAGTGATCCTTTTCTGTCCGCCGTTGCGACCTGTGATGGTTGTTTAGCGTGCTGATTGCATTATCAAGCTCAATGCGCGGCACAAAAAAGTGGGAGATCGCGGAGTTATAAGTCTTGCGAATGGTTTCATACAAGGCCGGGTTGCCAAGGGCTGTCAAATCCGTACCAACGTTAAGGTCTGCAAGCTGATAGCCAGATGCTGTCTCGGCAATCGCGTAAGGCAACAACACCGGGTAATTCCGCTCGCCTACGATTATCTGGCGATGCTGCTCCTGTAACTCGCTGCCCATGCTGATGATTGCCCAGGCAATGGCAGCAGGGTCAAGGCCATCAACTTCGACAGGGAGAAAACCATTTAAACGTAGGTGCTCACGAAACCAGGACACGCCACCTGACTGTGACAACGTTGTGCGTTGACCCGCCCTGCCACCGTTGACGATCATCAGCGGTATCACAAGGCCACTGTCTTCACCGCGCCACCAGCGTGGCGCCCAATCGCTCCCGCGCTGCTCCTCAAAAGCAACGTCACTTAAAAATGCCACAAGCTCCTGACCTGGCAAAGGCATGTGGACATATTGCAACTCGGCCATCCCAGGGTAAGCGCCATCGCCGACACAGCCGGCACTGAACACACTGTCATGATTGCCTAGCGGCGCGGCAGGGTTTCCGTCAGAGGAAACCTCATAACTGAAAAAATCCTGGCAGAGTCGACTCAAGCCCAAATCGCTCAGGGGATAGCGTTGCTCTTGCTCAGGCTCCAGATTTCGCACGAGCACGTTGACCGCATCAATGGCGGCCACACAATTGCCCTGACCCATCAGCCAGGCGCGCGTCTTGCCCGTCAGAGCATTCGCCAACAAGTAACCAACATAGGCCGGCACCATATTCATCGCGCTGGCATTGCATCCCTCTGACGTAGACCTGAAGTCCTCAGCGGTGAGCTTGCTGCCATCCAGATGGACACTTTTTACAAATCCCATCTGCGCGGTTAACCACAACCCTTGATTACACAGCAGATCAGCCGCGCGAAACAACGCGATACTCAGTGTGCGCTCACATCTGCCACTGCCATGCAATAGCTCGATCAGTTCACCGATTCGCTGCCGGGTTGTCTGATTATGTTTTATCGCGCCAAATCCGTGTGCCCAGTTCTGAAATTCCGAACTCATGGTGGATCTCCCTGCTGCCTGTCACGGCCGGACAGTCCCGGCTCAAAGGACGATAGTCTGCATCAGCATCGGCGGGTTTTTATTGACCGGAGTCAAAAACACAGCAGTGAAGCCGTGTTTACTTGGACAAAGATGGGGGAGAGCTACATAGAGGGACTGACAACTTGCCAGCCATAGCAGAATAAGCATTCTGCTAACAATGCGCTGGCCTCTCAGCCAGCGCATTGTTGAAGACAGATAAACCCTGACTCAACTGCCGATTCGACGCCAGGTCAAGGTGCCCGTGGTACGACCACTGGCATCACGAATCGATAATTTCAACAAACCATCGCTGGTGAATTCGTAATAACGCACGTTGTCTTCGCCCACCCAACTGCCACGGGTTGGAGAACCTTCAACATGGTGGGTTACCTTATTTTGATCGATATCCCAGGTGACAGGCCCCCAATAGGCAAATCCACCGCTGACATTGGTGCTGCTTTGCGCCGCACGTGCGGGCAGATCCTTGGGCATGCCCTGCGCAGACATTTGATCGTGCTCGTCATACATGATGCGACCGATGTAGTTATTGTCGACTTCTCCCCCTTCGGCCGGGAAGTTGATAAAACTCACCAATTCATAATGGCCTACAAACTGCCGCTTCACTGCAGCCAGGCGCGCGTCTTCAGCGGCGCTCACATCCGGCTGCTGCATCATTATCGCGCCAAGGAACAATGCGCCCAGCGCAGTCAGACCAAACAGTGTACGTTTCATGGAATTCTCCTGATGTAATGACTTGTTGTTATTGTGAGAGACGACGCTGCCGATCATACGCCGGGCGTACAGAATGGGTAAAGTCCTGGCGCGAAACTAAGGCTGGAATGCCGCTCTGCACTTGCTTAAGGCTATCAGCAACTGTCCAGCTGCTGCTAAACTGCCGGTCAACCTTTTGACTATCGGGTACGGATCAACATCATGGATGCACAGGAAAACCTGCAGCTGGCGCAATTGTTTAATCACCTTGAGCTGGAGACACTGGACGAAAACCTTTATCGCAGCGCTCATAAAAATGAAGGCTGGATGCGTGTTTATGGCGGTCAGGTGTTGGCGCAAGCCCTGTTGAGTGCCACGCGCACGGTGCCAGATGACCGCCATGTGCATTCCCTGCATGCTTACTTTTTACGACCAGGCGACCTCAAACATCCGATCATTTTTCAAGTTGATCGCATACGGGATGGCAAAAGTTTCACAACCCGACGCATTGTTGCCATTCAACACGGCAAAGCCATCCTGAACATGTCCTGCTCTTTTCAGGTGCCTGAGGAAGGTCTGTCGCATCAGGCTGTGATGCCCGACGTGCCGCCGCCAGAACAGTGCGCAGATCGTAAGCAGATGGCTGAACATTTTCGCGGTCGAATCAGTGAAGCGCTGCTTGAGCGCTTTTCGCGCCAGTTTGCGGTCGATTTGCGTCACGTTGACGTCAACAGCCTGTTTGATACAACACCCAAGGAGCCTGTTACCAGCGTCTGGTTTCGGCTGAACACCACGCTGCCCGAACATTACCCATTTCACGCGCATTTGCTGGCGTATGCCTCAGATATGACGCTGTTACAGACATGCCTGCGTCCGCACGGTCAAAGCCTCTTTGACCCCCGCTTACAGGTGGCAAGCCTGGATCACACCATGTGGTTTCATCGCCCGTTCCGCATGGATGACTGGCTGTTGTACTCTCAGGACAGTCCCTCATCATCCCAGGCGCGCGGTTTTAACCGAGGCAATATTTTTACCCGCGACGGGGTACTGGTGGCGTCAGTTTGCCAGGAAGGCTTGATTCGGGTGCATAACGAAAACAAAGTGGCAGCTGAATAATTCAGGCAGCCTACTCAAGCGCCAATACCAGCTGATCGGCCGCACGCTGATCGGCGGGTTGAAGTCGCAACCCGACTCCGATCAGTCGCACCGGCCTGTTGTGCCTGTGAAACGCCTGCGACAGCAACGCCGCGAACAGTGTGGCATCATCGCGATCATCTGACTGTTCCGCCGTGGTGGAGACAAAGTTATCAAACTTGAGCTTCACAAACTTCCCACTGACCCTGTAACGACTGGCCATGGGTTGCCAACGTCGCAGCATATCCTGATACAACGCTGGCATTTCCTGAAGACAGGCTGCCAGATCAGGCAAATCCTGCACATAGGTCGTTTCCACACTCAGGGATTTGCGCTGCCACTCTGTCTTCACCTCGCGCTGATCAACTCCGCGGCTCAGTTCGTACAGCCGCATGCCAAAACTGCCAAACTGAGCTTGCAGCGCCTCAAGTGCCCAGCCGCGCAGATCTTCGCAGGTATTTATACCAAGGGAGTTCAGCCTGGCCGCCGTCACCTTGCCAACACCAAAGAGTTTTTTAACCGGGAGTTGCCGTACAAAACTGTCAACCTCGTCAGGTCGAATCACAAATTGGCCATCAGGCTTATTCCAATCACTGGCAACTTTGGCCAGAAATTTATTCGGCGCAATACCGGCCGACATTGTGATGCCCAGATTCTGACGTACTCGCCGACGGATATCTTCGGCAATCAGCGTTGCACTGCCACGAAAAGCGGTAGAGTGACTGACATCCAGATAGGCTTCATCCAGCGATAATGGCTCGATCAGGTTGGTGTAGTCGGCAAAAATGGCCTGTGCCTGGCGTGATACCTCTCGGTACTTTTCCATGCGGGGCGGCACCACAATCAATTGCGGACAATGTCTTAGAGCCGTCGCCGTTGGCATGGCAGAGTGCACACCAAACCGGCGTGCCTCATAGTTACAGGTCGCCACAACACCACGTCGGTCGCTCGCGCCTCCGACAGCCAAGGGTTTGCCCTGCAGGTCCGGGTTGTCGCGCATCTCAATGGCCGCATAAAAGCAGTCACAGTCGCAATGAATGATCTTGCGCTGCACAGCTTTCTTCGCGTGACCATCGTCAGTTGTCTGCACGTCGTCTGATGTTTGCAATTTGCTTTTTTCGGGCATCGGAGCATTGGCCATTAACGATCATGGGCGTATTATCACACAGCAGCCTCACTTTGAATCCTGGTCTCACGTATGCATACAGAATCACTTTTTCAAGCACATATCAATCAACAACAACGGGAACTGGTGGACGCGCTTGGGCACACCGGACTCTCGGACTGCGCTGTGCTTATTTACAGCGGGAAACTGCACTATCACTTTGCTGACGATCACGCTGGCACGTTCAGGGCGTGGGGGCATTTCCTGCGCTGGATACCTGTCGACCGGCCTGATTTTTTTGTGCTGCTGCGTGCCGACCACAAACCCATGTTCCTGCCCGTGTTGCCCAATGATTACTGGCACGATCAACATCTTGATATGCCCGAATGGTGGGCATCATCGTTTGTAATACAGCCTTTGTTGTCTGTGGCAGACCTCGGGACTGCAATTGCCGGTGCCAAGGTAAATTCTGATCGGCTAATTTTTTTAGGTGAAGATGACAAGCTGGCAGCATCGCTGGGATGCCCGGCCACGCATATTAATCCAGCCAAGTTACTCACCTGGTTGGATTACCAACGCGCCTACAAGACAGACTATGAGGTGCACTGCCTCGCAGACGCGAATGCTCATGCCCTGGTTGGTCACCAAGCCGCGCACGACTGTTTTCAAGCGGGGGGTGATGAGTACGATATTCATATGGCGTACCTGCAAGCCTGCAAAGTGCTTGATCCAGAATTGCCGTATAACAACATCGTGGCATTGAATGCCAACGGCGCGGTCTTGCACTACCAACATAAAAAACGCCACCAAGCGGCCGACGCACACAGACCCGCCAATCAGGTATTGCTGATTGATGCAGGCTGCCGTTACAACTCCTATTGCTCGGACATCACGCGCACCTGGTGCGCTCCCGGGGTAAACGCTGACTTTGTTGGTTTGTTGACTGGCATGCAGGCACTGCAACTGGCCATCATTGATGAAATTCGTGTTGGCAGCAGTTTTGTTGAGTTACACAAACTGACCCATGCAAAGCTGGCTCAGTTGCTGGTGGACAGTCGCATTTGCTCGGGAAGCGCCGAACAATTATTGGCAAAAGGCATCACCCGCACTTTCCTGCCACATGGTCTGGGGCATTTGCTGGGGCTGCAGGTTCACGATGTTGGCGGGCGCCTTGCTGATCCGATTGGCAACTTTGCGCCACCTCCACCCGAGTTCCCGACATTACGAACCACGCGCGCAATTGATGAACGCATGGTGTTCACCATAGAGCCAGGCATTTATTTTATACCTGTGTTGCTGCAGGCCTTGCGCAATGGGCCTGAGGCCGGGCTTGTAAACTGGTCGCTTATTGATGAGCTCCAGCCTTTGGGCGGCATCAGAATCGAGGACAATATCTGGGTAGGCCCACACGGAGTGCACAATCTGACACGCAGCGTCTTGTAGAGCCTTATTGTCATCAACGCCTATCGCTCAGGTCGGCAAGTAGCTGTCGACCAATGAGAATATCCGCTCGAGCGCGCCACGATTGGCGGCAACAGTCGTTTTGCCCGCGTCACCCATCGTATGCAATCTCTGCGGATCGTTGAATAACATGACCACCAGATCCGCCAGGGCGCGCTCATCCGGCACGGACAGCAATGCCCCTTGCTCTGTCAGCCGCTCACAAATGGTCTGGAAGTTGAATTGAGATGGCCCTGTTATGACCGGCAGGCCCATAGCCGCCGGCTCAAGCACGTTGTGGCAACCAGTTGGCACCAGACTACCGCCCACAAATGCAAATTGTGCAAGGCTGTAATAGACCAACAACTCGCCCATACTGTCACCCAGAAACACGGAGGTCTGAGCGTCCACCCGCTGATTGCTACTTCGGCGAACAACACCCAGTTGCTCTTTTTCACATAATCGCTCGGCACTGGGAAATCGTTCTGGATGGCGCGGAACCAAGACCAGCAGCACATCAGGAATCTGTTTTTGCACCAGACGCAGTGCGGACAAAACTTTTTCATCTTCGCCTTCACGCGTGCTGGCGGCAATCCATATAGGTCGCTCGCCGTCGATTCGCGCCCGCATGGCGGCACTCAACTCCGGCAAGGCCACTGGCAAATCGATATCAAACTTGATGCTGCCGGTAATTTTGATCTTTGCTGCAGATACTCCCAGTCTTTCAAATCGTTGCGCGTCACTTTCAGCCTGTGCAGCAATACAATCAATCTGTTTGAGCATGGGTTTACCAAGCGCAGCAAATTTTTCGTAACCGAGATAGGATTTTTCGGAGAGTCTGGCATTTGCCACCATAATGCGTGCGCCACTTTTTTTGCTGTAGTGCACCAGATTTGGCCACAACTCAGTTTCCACCAGGATGACCAACGCCGGTTTGAAACTTTTCAGGAAACGTTTGACCGCCCCTGCATAGTCATAAGGGGCATAGACGTGGCACACATCGTGTCCGAACAATTCATCAATGCGCTCAGACCCTGTAGGGGTCATGGTAGTGACAACAATGCCCCACTGCGGCCGTTCACGACGCAACTTCAGCACCAACGGGGAAATTGCAACGGACTCACCAACAGATGCAGCGTGCACCCAGATCCATTTTGTTTCAGTGCGCTCGGCCAAGGCGTGATCAACAAAGCCGAGCCGCTCGCCCCAGCGTTTAGCGTAAGCAGGGGCCGGCAGAAACAAGGCGCGCCACAAAAGCCTCAGCACAATAACGGGCAGCAGCAGATAAAATACAAAATTATAGAAGGCTCTGTTCACAAATTCCCTGTTCCCATGTCTGATCACATCAATGTGCGCGTCAGGCGGGTGGTGTGGTGCGGGTCTGAAAGCCGGCGTGCTACCATAGCCCAACAACGGCAGGAATGATTGCAGGATTCTGCGCTATGTGCAAATTCTGACTTTGGGAGCAGCTGACCACGATGTCCAAGCCTCACACAACACACCACAAACCACGCCTGATTAAAAAGCGTGGCAAAAAAGTGGGCGCAGCCCCCGGAACACTGGTTCATATCGGGGACATCAGCAACCTCGTGACAGATATTCACTATATGCGTTACGACCAGAGCGCTGTGCATGAACAAGAGATAGTTGATGTCAGCGAATGTGCACACGATCAGCTTGCACATCAAACCGGTTGGATAAATATCGACGGTCTGCACAATCCCGACATCATCCGCAGCATTGGAGAGCGCTTTTCTATTCATCCTTTGGTGCAGGAAGATATCCTTAATACTGACCATCGCCCTAAAATCGAAGTCCACGATGACTATCTTTACATTGTCATCAAAGTTCTCAGTTTTAATGAGAGCACACAAAGCCTGCACAATGAACAAGTCAGTCTGATTGTAGGTGATAACTATTTGCTGTCATTTGGTGAACAGCCGGGAACCGTCTTTGATGGGGTGCGAAGTCGCATTCGCACCGGACAAAGGATCAGAGAACTGGGTCCAGACTATCTTGCCTATGCGCTGATTGATGCTGTTGTTGATAACTACTTTTTACTGCTGGAAAAGTTTGGTGATGCTATCGAAGATCTTGAAGAAGAGCTCATACAGCAACCCGGTGCAGGCACTTTGAATCGTATTCACCATTACAAGCGTGAGATGCTGCTGTTACGAAAAGCAATCTGGCCCATGCGAGAAGTTCTCAGCAGTCTCAGCAGAGATGAAAGTGTTATTCTGAGTCGCGATATCCGCCTGTATCTGCGTGATGTGTATGACCACAGTATCCACATCATCGACAACATGGAAACACTGCGTGAGTTATTGGCTGGCATGCTCGATCTGTATATGTCGTCGAGCAGTCAGCGTCTGAATGAGACCATGAAAACACTCACACTATTTGCCAGTATTTTTATGCCACTGACATTTATTGCCGGAGTTTACGGTATGAATTTTGAATTCATGCCTGAATTACAATGGCGCTGGGGATACCCACTGATCATGTTGCTGATGGCCGGCATTGGTGCCGGGTTGCTTTATTACTTCAAACGGCGTAACTGGCTGTAGGTAGCAACTAACTAGAGGGCTTTTTCCAGTTGATTCATAAAACGTCTGTTCAAGTTGTGATTGTAGGGGGCGGCATCGCAGGACTCTGGCTGCTTGACCGACTGAGCAATCAGGGCATGGATGTGGTTCTATTGGAAAAAAATGGTCTGGGCAACAAGCAGACCCTGTCATCACAAGGCATCATCCACGGCGGTTTAAAATATGCATTGAACGGCGTATTGAGCCCAGCCAGCAGCGCGATTGCCGGTATGCCAGAACGCTGGCGCGCCTGCCTTGATGGCCGTGGTGAAGTTGATTTACGTGGCACCCGCATTTTGTCTGAGCATTATTACATGTGGTCCACGGGCAGTATGCGCTCCAGATTAAAAACGTTTCTGGGCAGCAAAGCTTTGCGCGGCCGAATTGATGCACTGCCGCCGGCTGAGTACCCTGCTTTTTTTTCTGAAGCCATGAGCCGTGACAAGGTAAAACCCGGTGGTACCGTTTATAAGCTCAGCGATTTTGTTGTGGATACTCCCTCTCTGCTGCAGACTTTGGCAAGCCGTTGGTATCAAAACATTCGGCATTGTGATCACGTGCAACTTGAGCAATCCAGCCAGGATGCCGGTCATCAGAACACCCTTTTGCGCATACAGAGCGGTACACAAGAAATTGTTGTGGATGCAGCCCATATCATTTTGTGTGCAGGCGAAGGTAATGAAGACTTGTTGGCACATTGGCAAGCGCCAGCAGGCATCAAAAAGCCTGCCATGCAAAGACGACCCTTGCATATGGTCAGTGTCCGCGTAAAACACGCGGCACCAGCCTATCTGCATTGCATTGGTGACAGCTTTGGGATGACACCGCGCTTGACCATTACATCGCATCCTTGCCTGGATAGCAGAGACGGAGAATGGATCTGGTATCTGGGCGGTGACATTGCCGAGTCAGGCGTGCACCGTGATGCGCAAAGCCAACAGACGATGGCTCATAAGGAATTATCGGCACTGTTCCCATGGGTGGATTTTTCTGATGCAAGCTGGCACAGCTTTTTTATCAATCGCGCAGAGCCACATGTGGCAGATCTGCAAAGACCAGACAACGCATATGTGGAAGAATGTGGCAATGTCATTGTATGTTGGCCGACCAAACTTACTTTGAGCCCGAATCTGGGTGACCGTGTCAGTGCAATTCTGGCGGCCCGCGATCGCACAGATACATCGGGTAACACAGCAGGCAGTCACCTTGCCACTTTGTTGGCGCCGGCAAACCTGTCTACGCCCCCATGGGAGGCTATTCGCTGATGTCAGATTCGGGTATACACCTGCCTACTCGCGCGCTTGGCAGCACAGGACTGCAGGTCTCATGTTTGGGGCTGGGCACCGTAAAATTCGGTCGCAACCAAGGTGTGAAGTATCCGGCCGGATTTGAACTGCCCGATGACAATCAGCTCCGCACGCTGCTGGATACGGCCAGGTCCGTCGGTATCAATTTCATCGATACGGCACCCGCGTACGGAACAAGTGAGCAGCGCCTTGGCCAACTGCTGCATCATCGTCATGACTGGGTTATCTGCAGCAAAACTGGCGAAGAGTTTGTGAACGGCCAGTCCCACTTTGACTTTAGCGCTCAACACACACGACTGAGCGTACAGCGCAGCTTAAAACGACTGCGCACCGACTTTCTGGATGTGGTTCTTGTGCATTCAGATGGCAACGATGAGCTCATCATCCAACAAACAGATTGTTTTGAAACGCTGCAACGCCTCAAGGAGCAGGGCTTGATTCGCGCCTTCGGTTTGTCGGGCAAAACGTGTGCCGGGGGGATGCTTGCATTGCAATATTCCGACGTGGTGATGGTGACCTACAATCCGCTTGAAACCAAAGAGCGTGATGTTATTCACACGGCTCATGCACTCGGTAAAGGGGTGCTGATCAAAAAGGCTTTTAACAGTGGCCATGGCATCAACATGTCACCAACCGCTGGTGAGTCGCCATCACAAAACCCGGCCGCTGATAGCCTGGCATTTGTCTTATCCGAACCCGGCGTCAGCTCAGTAATTGTGGGCACCATCAATGTCCAACATCTCAAAAACAATGCTGCGGCTGTTATCTCGCGCGTTTAAAACGTTTGCGAAAAAAGCGGGCAGTTTAAAAGCAGCTGCCCGCTCCTCCACAGCTTATCAATTACATTGAGTAACCTTTTTCATTGTGGTCGGTGATATCCAGACCCGTCATTTCGTCTTCATTGCTGACACGGTTTCCGGATGTGATGGCACCTACCACTTTCATCAGGATCACAGTCACCACCAGCGTATAAATTCCGGTGGCGAGGATACCAATGATCTGGATAGTCAGTTGTGACCCCAGAGCCATACCTTCTGCATAACCGTTGCCGCTGAACACGCCAAGATCACTGGAGATAAATACGGCAGCCAAGAGAGTGCCTAACATGCCGCCCACACCGTGCACCGGGAAAACGTCCAGCGAGTCATCAATCTTGAGTTTGTTTTTCAGATAGTGGGTTGCAAAGAAGCAGATAAAGCCACCCATCATACCAATCACCATTCCACCTGCTGGTCCAACTGAGCCTGCCGCTGGGGTGATGGTTGCAAGACCGGCAATCAGACCGGTAGCCGCACCCAGGCCGCTGGGCTTACCATGGCGAATCCATTCAATACACATCCAGGTAATAGCACCCGCTGCAGCCGACATGTGCGTAGCCAACAGTGCCATCGCAGCATTACCGTTGGCACCCAAAGCGCTGCCTGCATTAAAGCCATACCAGCCCACCCACAGCATACCGGCGCCAGTAATGGTCATGGTCAAATTGTGTGGAATCATGGGAGCAACCTGAAACTCGCGGCGTTTACCCAGCATGACCGCCATCACTAATGCAGCCACACCCGCTGTCACGTGCACAACCGTACCACCGGCAAAATCAATCAGACCCATCTGGAACAACCAGCCGTTGCTATTCCACACCCAATGGCAAACCGGGAAATAAACCAATGTAGTCCACAGAATCACAAACAGCATGATCGAAGAAAACTTCATGCGCTCTGCAAATGCACCAACAATCAGGGCTGGCGTAATAATCGCAAACGTCATCTGGAACGCCACAAACAGCGGCTCAGGAATGTCACCCCAGACCGAGTCTATGGTAATTCCAGACAGGAATACCTTGCTCAGCCCACCCCACCAACCACCATCGGCTGGACCAAACGCAATACTGTAGCCGTAGACCAGCCAAAGAATAGATACCACCGCTGCGATCGAAAAACACTGCATCAGAATGGACAACACGTTCTTGCTGCGCACCAGGCCTGCGTAAAACAGGGACAGCCCCGGTACTGTCATAAACAACACCAAGGCAGTCGCCGTAAGAATCCACGCAGTATTTGCACCGCTGATCTCGTCCTGAGCCACGGCAAGCGCCGGTATCAAAGACAGCACTGATGCGCCAAGCATTAACACTTTTCTTTTTATAGTTAACATTTTGATTTTCCTTGTAGAGAGATCTGTCGATGCAAGAACTAGATGGCCGCCTCACCGGTTTCACCAGTTCTTATGCGGACCACTTGCTCAACCGGGATAACAAAAATTTTGCCATCACCGATTTTGCCGGTTGCCGCAGCTTTACAAATGGCATCAACCGCCTGGTCCACTAATGCATCCGATACTGCTATTTCTATTTTGGTCTTGGGCAGGAAGTCGACTACATACTCAGCACCCCGATATAGCTCGGTATGCCCCTTTTGTCGTCCAAACCCCTTAACCTCTGTCAGGGTCATCCCGCTGACGCCCAGCTCGCTCAGCGCTTCGCGCACATCGTCGGCTTTGAAGGGTTTGATGATCGCCACTATCAGTTTCATGGTAGTTCTCCCGGTCAGCTGCACGTTTAGACGCGCACGCTTCTTTTCGTTTTAGGATGGTGATACACACAACAAACGCACAAATATAGAGCGCAAGGTAAGACAACGCACTATTATGGGGCGTTGTTTTGCGCAACTACTGCGTTATTTAACGTATGTTGTTGCCTCGCTCAGCAGACTGCAAAATTCGAGCCTGCTCCCGGAAGCGGTGTTGTCAGATATCTTCGCGCAGCCATTCTCGCCAGATAGCCACCAGCAGCGCCATCAGCACTGGTCCAACAAACAGACCCACAACACCCATGGTTTTTACGCCGCCTATCAAACCAAAGAAGGTAGGCAGGAACGGTAATTTGACCGGCCCTCCGATCAAGGTAGGTCGAATGGTTTTGTCCACAATAAACAGCTCAACACTGCCCCAGACGAACAAGCCGATGCCGGCAATTGTATCTCCCGTCCCCACCAGATAAATGGAGATCAAAGAAAATGCCAAGGGCGCTCCACCTGGAATCAAAGCCATAAAACCGGTCAGCACCCCAAACGCCACAGGCGATGGCACACCTGCGATCCAGTAGGCAATACCGAGCACAATGCCTTCACCAATAGCGACCAGTGTCATTCCTACCACGGTCGCACTGACGGTGGCCGGCACCACTCGCGAAAAGCGATTCCAACGCGCAGGCAAAATACGCTCGCCCACGGTATCGAGCTGTAGAGTCAGTTTTTCGCCGTCACGATACAAAAAGAACAGGGTTATCAGCATAAACAGCAGAGTCAACAACATCCCTGCAGCCGTCCAGCCAAAGTTCAGTAACCAACGTGAGATTCCGCCAATCTGTTGATCACTGACCAGATTAAACAACTGGCCCAATTGATGGGGCTCACCCAGATAGATCTGCCATTGCGCGGCCAAGGACTCACCGACCCAAGGCAAGGCGCGCATCCACTCCGGTACTGCCGCACCGTATTCGTTGGCATTGATCACCCAGGCAATAAAAATCCGCGCTTCTTCCAGCGCATAGGAGATTGCCATCACAAGCGGTGCAATCAATCCCAATACAATGGCCATCAACGCGAGGCTGGAGGCGATTGTCGAGTTACCATTACAGCGTTTTTTGAGACGCTCGAAAATCGGCCAGCTGGCGAAACAGATGATCAAAGCAGCAAGAACGGGGACAAGAAAATCGATAAAAAAGAACACACCTGCAGCAACGATCAGCAGCAACAGGATGCGACTGAGTGCGGTATTGCTAATAAACTGCGACATGCTTGATTGTCCGGGAACAAGGGAGCGCTATTCTGAGCGCGTCACAGAAAAAATACTATCGTACTGCATAACTATCGTGTTCAAGAAAAACGCAGCTTGTTAAATGCCGTCTCGAAGAATTTTAAAGCGCTGGTCGCTGTGAACCTGCAACTCTGCCAGCAACTGAGTGATGCCAGCATCGAATACGTGCAGATATTGTGCTCGCATCTGCTGTTTTTCCGCGTCAAGAGCCGCCAATAAGTCTTCACGCATCTGCGGGCGATTGTTGGCCTCATCAAATTTGTTGATCAAAAAATCCGTCCCTAACCAGGTTGCCACAAACAACACTGGCACACAAACTGGCGCCAAAGCGCCACAGCTGATGCCTAAACTGCCAGCTCCCGATGACTGCGCAACTTTGGTGCTCACTTTGGCGGCACTGGCACTGACTATACGTTTGCTGGCGTTGCGTGTGAGTACTTTGCTGCCTACCCGCGCGCCACCTTGTGCTGCAAGTCGTGTCACCAGTAAGCCAACAACAGGCCCAACGCCAACGGCGGACTTATTGATAAGCTCCGGCATCGCTAGTGGTGGCAACACCGGTAAGAGACAGCTGCTCGATGCCATCAATTGCTCCAGCTGCACTGCCTGCTGCACGTAGAATTGATGCGCACTGTGATCAAATTGTTGTTGAAGATCAACACGCGCCTGCTGCAAGGCTGGTGATAAAACTGGACTGATATGCTCGTCGATTTTTGCGCTGACATATCCAGAAAATCGCTGCTCCAGAGATGCAGAACCAGTCTGATCAAAACCAGTTTCTACCATGGCACCCAGCAAGTATCCGAGCTGCAAGTACTGACCACCAATACTGAAATTCCAGTCCAGATAGCTGTCCACCGCAGGTTCCAATTGTGCAAATGCCTTGTCCAGTGCAGCGTCCAGCTGAAGCTCAATATCTTGCTGCCACAACAGACTGGAATCATGGAGGGCATCACGGGAACGCTGTTCAAACTGTGCCAACTCAATGGGAGCAAGCCTGATACACGGATCGGGCGCAGGAATAGGCAGGGCCAGCATAGACTGATCAGCAAGCCGGCTGACAAATGCAGACACTCCGGGTTGTGCCAGAATCAGACTGACAATCGCCAGCACACTCACACCGCTCACAAAGTGCACGCCAGAATGCTGAGCGGATGACAAGCGATCGCCGCGCTGTCCTGCTTTTAATAGCCAACTCAACATTCCTGCCAGTACAAACCACATCAAGGCGGCGCGCAGGGTGATAAACAACAGAAAGAGCAACCATGCGGCCAACTTGAGTGCAGCCGATTGCTCACTGAGCGTTGATGCCTGTTGCATCAGGTGCCATACGCTGTTGGACATGACAACTTCAACACCTGACAGCCAGCCAATCATGGGCAGACTTGCTGCATCTAACGCGCTTGTCCATGATTGTGTGATCACCTGCAACAAACTCAGCTGCCGGCTATCCGGCACACCTTCACCCAATATTTGAACCACAATCAGGCCCAGCGTTGACAGCATGATGGTCAGATAAACCGCCACGCGCAGTGCCAGTGGTAGATGGACAACCTGATCGGATTCCGATCCGCTCCAACGTAGTGCCGGCGGGATTAGCAGCAACAACACGGGCACGTTGATCAACAGCACCAGCCACTCTGCCTGTGAAAAGCTGGCGCTGAGTAACAACACACTCACGGCAAGTATGACGCACCAGAGCAAAAGCAAAAAACGCGACACTACCCCTTGCCACAGCCAACGCCTCAATACACTGCCGTCACTGGTCATGTACTCCAGCAAAGCGCGGCGACGAATCAGGTGCAGCGGCAAAAAGTACTGATACAGGCACCAGCTCACGGCCAACACCATGACCGCCAGGCCAGCACCATTCAAGGTCGGGAGTGGGAAATAAAACAGCACGGCGAGCAAAACCAGCAGGCACGGCAAAGCTTTGAGCCACAACGCGCGGCGGCTCAGCGCTTGTGGCGCCTGCTGAAAAGGGTCTTGCCTGTCAACCGGGTTGATCACCTGCGCACTCCTTTAGGGGGAACACGGGTTTAGACGCAGCTCAGCCATGAATGGTTTGGGGCAATATCCGCTGCTAACCCTTCACTGCACGCTCAGGCATGAATCACATACCATCAGCATGTTTAACTGTCTGAACGTGCTGTTGCCAGGCAGCAACAAATTCAGCACCGCCATCCAATGCTGCTGAAGTGCCTGTGGCAACACGGACAACGCCGCGCTGACGACCGAATCAACATGAAGCTGTTGGCGGCTGTGTGCGACAGAGCCCAGCCCAACAGTGTCCTGAATCGCAGCACTGACCTGGGTCGCACCCATGGTATCCATCATCTGGATCAGAATTTGCTCCCCAGGGCTTAATGGCCGCTGCAGGTAGACACTTTGCCACACATTCAAACCGGCCAATTGTGCAGCTGCGTTGATAGCCTGTTCCAGATCACCCAATGAATCCACCAGCCCCAGACCCAGCGCCTGTTCACCTGTCCAGACACGGCCCTGAGCAATCGCATCAACCTCGGGAACACTCATGTTGCGGCCATCGGCCACTAACTGCAGAAAGCGCCGGTAGGCATCTTCAACACTGCTCTGATAAATAATTTGCATGGTGTCGTCCAGACCATTGAGCGGATCACCGGCACGCGACAATGCAGTTGTTCCTACACCATCAACACCCACGCCCAGATAAGCCAAGGCATCTTCAAAAGTTGGAATCATGCCAATGACACCAATAGAACCGGTAATGGTCGCTGGCGATGCCCATATTTCATCCGCAGTGGCTGCAATCCAGTATCCACCCGAGGCAGCTGTGCCGCCCATCGAGACAACAACGGGCTTGCCAGACTGCTGCAACTGAACCAGAGCAGCCCGAATTTCTTCCGAAGCAATTGCTGAACCGCCGGGAGAGTCAATCCTGAGCACTACTGAACGGATCGCGTCGTTTTGCTGAGCCTGACGGATCAATTCAACCGTGGAATCGGCACCAATGATGCCTGGTGCCTGCTCGCCGGGCATAATGGTGCCTTGCGCAACGATTACACCTACCTGATCGGCCAGTGCCTGTTCAGTGACGGTTGTGGCGTACAAATAGTCCTCAAAGTGAATTTGCCGAAAGCTGCCATTGTCGACACCAACGGTTGCAGCCACTTGCCGGCGGAAGCTATCGGCGCCAGCGATGTTATCAATCAGACCCGCTTCAAATGCCACACGTGCCATATCGCCATTCGCGGTGACCAGCCGTTGTGCAAACTGGTCAGCGTACATCTGAAACACCTCTGCCGGCATGTCTCGATTGACGGCAACACGGTCGAGATACCGGCCCCACAACGCATCAACCAGTGACTGACTATCAGCCCGCGACTCGGGCGACATGTCCATGCGGGTATATGGTTCGGAGGCCGACTTGAACTCGCCTACCCGGAAGATATGCACGGTGACGTTCAAGCGATCCAGCAGATCACGGAAAAACAACTGGCTGCCGCCGTAGCCATTCAGCAGGACGCTACCCATGGGGTGCAACATGATGCTGTCGGCGTAGGAAGCCAGCGCATACTGATGCTGGTTAAACGACTCACCAAAAGCATATACGGGTTTGCCGGTCTCGCGGAAACGCCCGATGGCATTGCCCAGCGTTTCCAATTGTGCAGGGCTGACAGACAACAGATCGCGTGAATCAATTACCAGCACCTTGATGCGGTCATCTTCGGTAGCGCGGTCCAG